>JALZAY010000084.1 GCA_030948025.1 Pseudomonadota bacterium | reverse complement strand
CGGTAACCCGCAAAATATGATCATCGGCGGCCTCTCGCGCATCCCCTACGGGACGTTCGCCGCGGCATTGTGGCCGGTTGCTGCCGTCGGCCTCATCCTCACGGTGCTGCTCATCGCCCTCATCTACCGTGGTGAGTTTCTGAGCCGCGAGCGCTTCCCGGCCGTTGCCGGGAGTGCGCCGCGTTACCACCGGCCTCTCGTTATCAAATCGGTTCTTGTCACGCTCGCGATGGTGATCTTGTTCTTCGCGGGTCAACCCGTCGCCAAGGTGGCAATCATGGGGGGTGCCTTGCTGCTCCTCACCCGCTGGCTCAAGGCGGACAAGGTCTATCATGAGATCGATTGGCCGCTCCTCCTCATGTTCGTTGGGCTCTTCATCGTTGTCACCGGGCTGGAAACGGCCGTGCTGTCACCGGAGCTGATCGCGAGGGTCGGCGAGCTCCATCTCGAAACCGTGCCGGTCCTCTCAGCGGTCACGGCCTTGCTGTCGAATCTCGTCAGCAATGTTCCCGCCGTTCTGGTTTTGAAGCCCTTCATCACCAGCATGTCCGATCCGCAACATGCGTGGCTCGTCGTCGCCATGGCCTCGACACTCGCCGGCAATTTCACGCTGGTCGGATCGGCCGCCAATCTGATCGTCGCGCAACGCGCGCGCAGTGGCGGAGTCACCCTTGGGTTCTGGGCTTATTTTAAGGTCGGCGCGCCGCTGACGGTCCTGACGATCTTGTTCGGCGTCTGGTGGCTATGACCCGGAATCTATCACGCAAGCGAGCAGGAGCGGTCTCATGAACCCAATCTGGTTTACCCCGTTTATCATCGTCGCTGGGGCGCTACAGGCGCTCGGCGCCGTGATGAGCGCACAATTGCGAGTCTCGCTCTCGAATCCGTGGCTCGCCTTAACCGTTCTCTTCACGCTGAATGCCTTCTTCTTTGCTGGCCTCTTCGCCGTTCTGCCCCGTCCACTGCCAACCATCGATGGAATCAGCGCCATGCCATGGTGGGCGCCGCTGGCTGGGCTCACCGGCGCGGTCGCGGTCTTCGCCGGGCTCGCCCTCATCGACAAACTCGGGGCCGGACCGGTCAATGGGCTGCTTATCGCGGCGAATCTCCTCACCTCGCTCGCCATCGACCACTTTGGCTTGATGAACATGCCGGTGCACACCCTGAACGCTGGGCGCGCCATTGGTGGCCTTCTCATGGCGGCAGGCATTATCCTCGTCTTTCGGTTCTGATATCGCGGAACGCGCAAGAAACGCGGGGGTAACGATTTCTTTTATCGCCTATTGGCGGATCGGCCTTCCATTGACGCTTGCAAGCCTCGGTTTCGGCACATGGCGGCTCGCGTGACGGGAAGTCGTTCGCGAAATGTTGCTGTCATGGATTTTATATCTTTTCGTCAACTCCGCGGACTCATGCTGGCATGGAGCGCAAGGGGCTCGCTTTCCCCTTGGAGCTGAGCTATTTTTGTTGCTCTCGCCGCCTCCGGCGTTGCAAAAGGGTTTTTCATGGCCGCCGCAACTTCCACTAACCGCGGCAAAACCGCGCCTCGGAACGCTCAAAACGTGCGCGCGAACGGCGCCGTTTTCAGCAAGGAAGAGGAACTGGCCGCCTTTCGCAACATGCTCCTCATCCGCCGGTTCGAGGAAAAAGCGGGGCAGATGTATGGCATGGGTCTCATCGGCGGTTTTTGCCATCTCTACATTGGTCAAGAGGCGGTCGTCACCGGCGTCATAATGGCGGCGGCGGAAGGCGATCAGACCATCACCGGCTATCGCGATCATGGCCATATGCTCGCTTGTGGCATGGACCCCAAAGCGGTCATGGCGGAATTGACCGGGCGGCGGAGCGGCGCCTCGAAAGGGAAGGGCGGCTCCATGCACATGTTTTCGAAGGCAAAATGTTTTTACGGAGGCCATGGCATCGTGGGGGCGCAGGTGCCGCTCGGCAGCGGGCTGGCGTTCGCCAACCGTTATCGCGGCAATGGCAACATTTGCTTCACTTATTTCGGCGACGGCGCGGCGAACCAAGGTCAAGTCTACGAGAGTTTCAACATGGCGGAACTCTGGAAACTCCCTGTCGTCTATATTATCGAAAATAACCGCTACGCCATGGGCACGTCCGTCACGAGGTCTTCGGCGCTGACCGATTTTTCCAAACGCGGCCAATCCTTCAACATTCCGGGCGAGCAGGTCGACGGCATGGATGTGCGCGCGGTGAAATCCGCCGCGACCCGCGCCGCTGAATGGTGCCGGGCCGGGAACGGTCCAATGATCCTCGAAATGCAGACCTACCGCTATCGCGGCCATTCGATGTCGGATCCGGCGAAATACCGGTCGAAGGACGAGGTACAAAAAATGCGCGAGGAGCGCGATCCGATCGAACAGGTCCGCGCCCGCCTTTTGGCAAGCAAGCAAGCCAGCGAAGACGATCTCAAGAAGATCGATGCGGCGATCCGTGCCGTCGTCGCGGAGGCCACGGAATTTGCCTCGCGCGAATCGGAGCCGGACGCGGCCGAGGTATGGACCGGCGTTTTGGGATAATCGGCGGAAAAAGAATCGGACAAGACCATTGCAAGGACACCAGATGGCGACGAACATTCTCATGCCCGCGCTTTCGCCGACGATGGAGCAAGGCAGGCTTGCGAAGTGGCTGAAAAAAGAAGGTGACGCGGTGCGCTCGGGCGATGTCCTCGCCGAGATCGAAACCGACAAGACGACCATGGAGGTCGAGGCTACCGACGACGGCACGCTTGCGAAAATTCTGGTGCCGGACGGAACCGACAATGTCGCGGTTAATACGCCAATCGCGGTGATCGCGGCTGACGGCGAAGACCTGCAGGCCCTCGCGCTGCCCGCTCCCGCAAGCGGCGCGAAGCCGGTGGCGCGTGCCGGGATGGAGCCCCCGCCCCCGCCCGCGCCAGCCGCCGCGTTAAGCGAACCCGCGAAAAACTCCGGCCCTGCTATTCCCAAAGATACGGCCATGGTCACCCTCAGCGTACGCGAAGCCTTGCGCGACGCGATGGCCGAGGAGATGCGCCGCGACGACAGCGTTTTCATCATAGGCGAAGAGGTCGCCGAATACGAAGGCGCCTATAAAGTCACCCAGGGGTTGTTGCAGGAATTCGGCGCCCGCCGGGTGGTCGACACGCCGATTACCGAACATGGCTTTGCCGGGCTCGGTATCGGCGCGGCCTTCGCCGGCCTCCGCCCGATCATCGAGTTCATGACCTTCAACTTCGCGATGCAGGCGATGGACCAGATCATCAATTCCGCCGCCAAGACGCGCTATATGTCCGGCGGCCAGATGGACTGTCCGATCGTGTTTCGCGGCCCCAATGGCGCGGCCGCGCGGGTGGCCGCGCAGCACAGCCAGGATTATGCCGCGTGGTATTCGCAGATTCCGGGGCTCAAAGTCGTCATGCCCTATACGGCGGCCGACGCCAAGGGGCTTTTGAAGAGCGCCATTCGCGATCCGAACCCGGTCATCTTCCTTGAAAACGAAATCCTCTATGGGCACAAATTCGAAGTGCCCACGCTCGACGATTTTTTAATCCCGATCGGCAAGGCACGGATTGCCCGCGCGGGCAAGGACTTGACCATCGTTTCCTTCGGAATAGGCATGGTCCTTGCTCTGACAGCGGCGGAGGAACTGGAGCGCGGGGGCATCGACGCCGAGGTCGTCGATCTTCGCACGATTCGCCCGATGGACAGCGCAACGATCATCCAATCGGTCAAGAAAACCGGCCGCTGCGTTACCGTGGAGGAAGGTTGGCCGCAAAGCGGCGTCGGCGCCGAGATCATCGCGAAAATCATGGAAGGCGCCTTCGATTACCTCGATGCGCCGGTGATACGGATTTCCGGCAAGGATGTGCCGATGCCTTATGCGGCGAATCTCGAAAGGCTCGCTCTGCCGAATGCCGGAGAAATTGTCGCGGCGGCGAAAGCGGTGCTCTACCGTTGAGCCCCAAATAGATGTGAGCCTTGCCATGCCGATAGACATTCTCATGCCCGCGCTTTCGCCGACCATGGAAAGGGGCAATCTTGCCCGCTGGCTGAAGAAAGAAGGCGATAAAGTCAAGCCAGGCGATGTGATCGCCGAGATCGAGACCGACAAGGCGACCATGGAAGTGGAAGCGATCGACGAAGGCGTGCTCGTCAAAATCGTGGTTCCGGAGGGCACCGCGGATGTGCCGGTCAACGATGTCATTGGGTTGATCGCGGGCGAGGGGGAGGACGCAAAGCCGGTCGCAAGCAGGCCTTCTCCCGTGAGCGAGAAAGCGCTGGACGCGCCGTCGGCCGCGCCAAACGCTCCGGCGGCCGCGCCTCGCACTCTCAATGGGCAAGGTGGCCCACGCATCTTCGCCTCGCCGCTCGCGCGCCGGATCGCCAAGGAATCGGGGCTCGATCTTGCATCGATCACGGGCTCTGCTCCGCACGGCCGTATCGTCGAGCGCGATGTGAAGGCGGCGCTCGCGCACGCCCCGGCCGCGGTTCCAGCGCAAGACACCAAGGCGCCCTTCGCTCCCATGCCCACGCCGCCGGACGAACTCATCCGAAAAAATTTCGCGCAGGACTCTTTCGAGGAAATCCCCCACGACTTGATGCGCAAGACCATCGCGCGCAGGCTCGAAGCAAACCGGACGATCCCGTATTTCTATCTGACCTCCGATTGCAATCTCGACGCTCTCATGGCCTTGCGCGAAGCGATCAACGCCGCGGCGCCCAAGGACAAGGAGGGAAGGTCCGCTTATAAAATCTCGGTCAACGATTTCATCATAAAGGCGCTGGCGCTGGCGCTGATCCGCGTCCCCGGCGCCAATGTGACCTGGACCGAGACCGCCATGCTGCAACATAAACACGCCGACATCGGCGTGGCGGTGGCAATACCAGGCGGCCTTATCACGCCCATTGTCCGCGCCGCCGAGACCAAAAGCTTGTTCGTTATCTCGAGCGAGATGAAGGATTTTTCCGCCCGTGCCCGCGCCCGCAAGCTACGCCCGGAAGAATATCAAGGCGGATCGACAGCGGTGTCCAATCTCGGCATGTTCGGCATCAAGAGCTTTTCCGCCATCATCAATCCGCCGCAAGCAACAATCCTCGCGGTTGGCGCCGCGGAGCAGCGCGTTATCGTGAAGGATCGCGCGCCCGCCGTTGCAACCGTGATGAGCGTGACGCTGTCCTGCGATCACCGCGCCGTCGACGGCGTTCTGGGCGCTAACCTTCTCGCGGCGTTCAAGGATCTGATCGAGAAACCGGCGGGGATGCTGGTGTGATGCCCTAACCCTATCCTTCCCACAAGAGGGTGGCACCATGGCTGAGCCTTACGACATTCTTATTATTGGCGGCGGGCCGGGCGGCTATGTCGCGGCGATCCGCGCGGCGCAGCTCGGCTTCAAGACCGCCGTCGTCGAACGCGAGCATCTTGGCGGCATCTGCCTTAACTGGGGCTGCATTCCCACCAAGGCCTTGTTGCGCTCGGCAGAAATTTTTCATTATCTCAACCACGCCAAGGATTATGGCCTCAAGGTCGATGGCAAGATCGGATTCGACCCGGCCGCCGTCGTGCAAAGATCCCGCGCGGTTTCGGCGCAATTGAACAATGGCGTCGGCTTTCTGCTCAAGAAGAACAAGGTCGATGTGATCTGGGGCGAGGCGACGATCGCAAGACCCGGCGAGGTGTTGGTCGCCGCGCCGCAAAAGCCTGCGGTGCAACCGCCGAACCCGATCCCCAAAGGCATTTTGGGCGCCGGCGCCTACGCGGCCAAAAATATCATCGTCGCGACCGGCGCGCGGCCGCGCGTCATACCGGGTATCGAGCCGGACGGAAAGTTCATCTGGACCTATTTCGAGGCCATGGTGCCGAAACGATTTCCCAAATCCCTTATCGTCATGGGTTCCGGCGCGATCGGGATCGAATTCGCTTCTTTCTATCGCACCATGGGCACGCAAGTGACCGTCGTCGAAATATTGCCGCAAATTCTCCCCGCCGAGGATGTGGAGATCGCCGCGCATGCCCGGAAACGCTTTGAAAAGCAAGGCATCGAAATTCTGACCTCGACCAAAGTGACGAGGACCGAGAGAAAGCAGGATAGCGTTGTTGCCGCAATCGAAGACAGCAAGGGCGCGACGCGGGCCTTGGAAGCCGAACGCATGATTTCCGCGGCCGGCGTCACCGGCAATGTCGAGAACCTTGGGCTTGAGACGCTAGGCGTGAAGATTGAGCGGGGAATTATCAAAGCCGATGGATTCGGACGAACCAATGTGCCGGGGATTTACACGATCGGCGATGTCGCCGGCCCGCCCATGCTCGCGCATAAGGCCGAGCATGAAGGGGTCATCTGCGTCGAGGCGATCAGGGATCTCGACCCGCAGCCCTTGGACAAGACGATGATTCCTGGTTGCACCTATTGCATTCCGCAAATCGCATCAGTCGGCCTCACCGAGGAAAGAGCCAAAGAGTTGGGGTTTGAAGTCAGGATCGGCCGTTTTCCCTTCATCGGCAATGGCAAGGCGATCGCGCTCGGCGAGCCTGAGGGACTCGTAAAAACGATCTTCGATGCCAAAACCGGAAAACTTCTTGGCGCGCATATGGCCGGGGCGGAAGTCACCGAACTCATCCAAGGCTTTGTCATCGCCATGAATTGCGAGACCACCGAGACGGAACTCATCAATGCTGTATTTCCGCATCCGACCCTGGCGGAAATGATGCACGAGAGCGTTCTTGACGCCTATGGAAGGGTGATCCACATGTGAACCCAGCGTACAATTCGGTTGTCCTCGAAAGGTTATCTATTCCCATGTCTGACGCCGCCGACCTAATCGACAAAAGCCACAGTCTCGATACTCTGCCACGCCACCCCGAAAAGGCGCATCGGCCTGATCAGCCGGTGGCGCGAAAACCCGAATGGATCAGGGTCAAGGCGCCGGGCTCGCCGCAATGGGCCGCGACGCAAAAAATCGTCAGGGAACATGGGCTCGTAACCGTCTGCGAGGAGGCGGGCTGCCCCAACATCGGCGAGTGCTGGGAGAAAAAACACGCGACCTTCATGATCATGGGCGACACTTGCACGCGCGCCTGCGCCTTCTGCAATGTCAAGACCGGGCTCCCCCGGGCGCTCGATCCGTCCGAGCCCGTTCGTGTCGGCGAAGCGGTCAAAAAACTCGGGCTCGCCCATGTCGTAATCACCTCCGTTGATCGCGACGATCTTTACGATGGCGGGGCAGGGCATTTCGCAAAGGTGGTCGCGGCGATCCGCGCGCCGAACCCAAACACCACGATCGAGGTCTTGACCCCGGACTTTTTGCGCAAACAGGGCGCGCTTGAGATGGTCGTTGCGGCCAAGCCCGATGTGTTCAATCATAACCTCGAGACTGTCGCGTCCAAATATCTCGAGGTTCGGCCTGGTGCGCGTTATTTCCACTCGATCAGGCTTCTGCAGCGCGTCAAGGAAATCGATCCCGGAATCTTCACCAAATCCGGAATGATGCTGGGGTTCGGCGAGGAGCGGCATGAAGTGCTGCAACTGATGGACGATTTGCGTATCGCGGACGTTGATTTCCTGACGATGGGCCAATATCTACAGCCGACAAGAAAGCATCATGAGGTCGTGCGCTTTGTGCCCCCGGACGAATTTGCCTCTTACGCCGAGGTCGCGCTCGCCAAGGGTTTTCTCTTGGTCTCGGCATCGCCCTTGACCCGATCCTCGCATCACGCTGGCGAGGATTTCGCCAGGCTGAAAGCGCGGCGGATGGTCTTGCGGGGGGACCTCTGAGCGGTTACAGCATGCGGACTCCAACCGAAGCAGCTTTTAACCACGCGACGCCACTTGTTTCCAAATCCCATGCTGTGAGCGGGCATGCCTTCGTTCCATACTACCCACCGCGTCCGTCATGGCGCCTCCGAAATGTTCGAACTGGTGGCCGACATTGAATCCTATCCGCGATTCGTGCCGCTTTGCCGCGCCTTACGGGTGCGCCGGCGTGACGAAATCGATGGGAGACTAACGCTCATTGCCGATATGGAGGTCGGCTACAAAGCGATCCGCGAGACCTTCACGAGCCGCGTTACCTGCGAGCGCTCAGCGTCCAAAATTCTCGTCGAATATATCAACGGACCGTTCAAGCATCTCGAAAACCGCTGGATCTTTCACGATCGCGACGACGGCAGGGCCTGCCTCGTCGATTTCCGCATCGCCTATGAATTCAAGAGCCGTGCGCTGGGTCTCATCATGGGCGGGATGTTCGATGCGGCGTTTCGAAAATTCGCCGGAGCTTTCGAAGATCGCGCCGATGTTGTCTATGGCAAGGGGGCGTCGTGACGCGAGCCCGAGCAATCGAGAATTCTCCCCCCTCGCTTGCATCAACAAGCCGCTTCGAGGAGCAGCTCGATCGCCATCGCGATCGCGGCGGAACGCACGCCGTCGCGACCAAGGTCTCCGAAACATTTTTCGACGCCGACGATGGCGCCGCCTCTACGTGCGAGGCCAAAATGCACGAGGCCGACGGGCTTTCCAGGCGAACCCCCGCCGGGCCCCGCGATGCCGGTGATCGAAAGCGTCATGTTCGCGGAGGAATGAGCGAGCGCGCCAGCCGCCATGGCCCAAGCAACCTCGGCACTGACCGCGCCAAAATCTTCCAAAATCCGCGGCGAGACCCCGAGACATTCGATTTTCGCGGCATTGGAGTAGGTGACGAAGCCGCGCTCGAAAACGTCGGATGACCCAGGTATGGCGGTGATCAAGGCCGCCAAGAGGCCCCCCGTACATGACTCGGCGGTTGCCACGGTAAGCCCCCTGGTGCGGCAGGATGCAACGAGGTCCGCCGCGCGGCTCAAGAATGCGTCATGGAACATGCGTCGATTTCCGGCGCGAGGGGTTACCGCCCGAAACTGGTATTAAAGTGTCTTAAGGAAATTGACGAGATCCTCCTTTTGTTGGTCTGTGAAACCGATGTTGAAGCGCTGGTCGTAGAAGTTCACCGCGTCGAGCAGCGTGGCCGCCGAGCCGTTGTGGAAATAGGGTGCGCGTGCGGCCAGTCCCCGCAGAATGGGCAAAAGTCAAGCGCCGCCCGGCGAACCAGGCAAGCTGGTCTCGAAGAACCGGCGGATGAGTTCCGTTTGACCGTTGGTTTCGGTTTTCGCGAAAATGTGCTTGGCGTAGGTACGCGCCGTCATCTCGGTGATTTTGAGCCGCGCGGCGGCGGCGGGAAGCCCGTTGCCGGCAATGATTTCGGCGAGAACGCGTGTCTCGGCGGCGGTTAGCCCGAACCTTGCGGCAAATTGCTGGATTTGGGCGCCGAGGCCGGCAGCGGGATCGACGATGAACACGGCGGCGGCCGGCCGGTCGAGGTCGAAGATGGTCACGGTCCGGTTCGGGGCGAGCGGAATGACATGGGCGAGAAGCGGAGGGCGATTTTCGCCGTGACAAAGCTCAAGGGTTCCACCGGCGTGGGCCTCGCCTGGTTTAGGAGACGCCGCCTGGCGCGCGAGCGCATGCAGCCGCGCGGTGAGCGCGGGACTCGTGGCCACAAGCCGCCCGTGCTCATACCGCAAGCCGGTTTCCCGCCGGACGAGATCCTCGGCCTTGGCGTTGGCGAAGACGACCCGGCAATCCTCGCTCAAGAGAAAGACGGCGAAACCTGCGGCCGCGACCGCCGCGCCAAGCGACTCGGTTGTTGCTCGCGTCCGGGACAGGAGTTCATGGATCGCCGCCGCCCGCTTCAAATGCGGCGCGAGGGTTTCCAGGAGTTGCCATTCCGCAGGTTCGACCCAAATCGCATCGGGGGATCTATGGACGCACAAGAGTCTGAACTCATTGGGCGCGCGAAGGAGACCAACGCCGACGACATCGGCCCATCCTTGAGGCACCATAAATTCATTGAATTCAGCCGAGGCTTTGAACGAATCGGTCTGGGTGATAGGAGTGGCCGATCGCACCTCCCCCGGGGCGATTGCCGCTGCGGCGGCGTTGAAGGGGCTTATTTTGTAGTAATGCTGGACGAATGCGTCGGCATAGAAAGGATCGCAATTGCACATTGCCGACAGATCTGCCGCATCCGCAAGTCGAGTATAGAAGCCGCCGGCCACCGATTTCGTCGCCTCGACGATGCGCCTGACGACGTCGTCCCAGCCGGACGGTTCGATGATGGCATCGTAAATTGCCGCGATCAGATCGCCGTCGCCGTGTGATTTCGCCATTGTGACGCCCCGCCATCGCCAGCATGGCAATGCTAGAAGATCCCGCGCACAATGTCACCCCGCGCAAATTGTGGGGTACGATCACCAGTGGTGCAGGGCGGGTGACGATGGCGATGCCCGCCGCGCGGGCGGATTTCGCGAAAAAGACTTGAAATTAAATGCTTGAATTTTGGCGGCTTCCCGCGCGGCGAGGCGTTTCACACCCGGGTGATGGAGGGTTCATAATACCGGCAATGCTGTCCGACCGGTGCCAATCGGCCCCCTTGTGCCATGCTTGCCGGTTATCTATAATCCTTCGGCTCTCCCGCCCAGCTTGTTGAGAGGTTGCGATGACTTCGCCAACGACACCGCCAGAAAAGGGGGTACCCCTCGGCCGGATACTCCTCATCCTCAGTGTCTTTGCCATCCCTGGCCTCATCTACCTAGGAGTCCGGCGTCTCGGCAATTACGTCAAAATAGTCGACATCCCGATCGTCGGGGAATGGCAAGCCTCCTCCAAACCCTGGCGCATCGTGTTTCGTCCGGACAAGACGCTTGTGAGCTCCACGAGTCCTTCGCAACCAAGTGCGCCGCAAGCATGGACTTCTGGGCCGGGCACGTACTCGGTCGATTATTACGGCACGCTGTGGGTAAAGCTGAAGGACGGCAAGATCTACTCGGCGGCTTTGGCAATGGAGAATCCCACCCGGTTCGACCTCATTGATTCCGACACTCTAGTGCCGACCGTGTTCGAAAAGGTGCCGCCGCCAACGCCAACGCCGCCGGAGTCGCCGAAGGAATCCCCGGGCTAAAGCGGGTCCCTAATCTCGCGGTCCGCAAGGGTAACGCCTCGGTTAAGCCGGAGATTGGCGTCGCGCCAATCCCTATCCGCCAACTTTGCACCGGCTTCTTCGTCGCGATCCAACCTACCGCGAACAAGCGCATATCACCCATCGTGACAGAGGTCTGTTCCGCGAATTGATTTCGCCTCGACGGACCCCATGGTAAGCACGCATTTTCCGATCGTCAGCCCGGACTGAACATCGCGGTGTGCTAGACCAGCTTGTTCGAACGGGTAGCACCTCGTGGGTGGCGGGACCAGCCTTCCTTGCTCGAAATCCGTCAGCAAATTGCGCATGATCCGGTCGAGGAGGGAGACCTCGTCGAATAAATAGCTTAAATTGAAGGCCATGACGCTCTTGTTTTCGTTGGCGAGCCGCAGAACACCAAAACGAGGCAGGAGCGCATAACGTATCATGGTCGCTAATGCGCCGATCAGCTTTCCGTTGCGCGGTACAATCGCGTGCGACCCGTACGCGATGAGCCGCCCCATTGGTGCCAACAATCGCAAGCTCTGGCGGAACGTTAGCCCGTTAGCATCGAAGACGGCTTGATACCCATTCGGCGCGTAACGGCGAGCTGCCGCGAACCAATTCTCGCCTGATGCATCGATGACGGCATGCGCGCCCGCGTCATTTGCCGCCTGAAGCTTATGGGGGGACCCGACGACGCCCACTGCGTGGATGCCCCTCAGACGCGCGAGCTGCAGCAACGCCCCACCTACGCCGCCGGCCGCGGAGTGGACGAGCACGGTGCTTGCCGGCCGGGGCGCGGCAAGCTCGTCCAACGCATAGGCCGCCGTGAGAAACACGACGGCTATGCCAGCAGCTTGTGGTGTCGTCAGCGCGCTGGGACAAGCGAAGACATGATGGCGAGGAACCGCGACTTGTTCCGCATACCCTCCGAATCGGGTGAGCGCGATCACACGATTACCGATGTCGAGGCCGTGTACTCCCTCGCCGAGTGCCAACACGCGCCCGGCGACCTCGAATCCAGGCGTAAATGGCCAACCAGCGTAGCGCCAGGAGGCGGCATAAAGACCAAGCCGCGCTATGCAATCGGCGAAGTTTACGCCAGCCGCTTCCACGTCGATCACCACCATGCCGGGGCTTGGTGTGGGCTGCGCCGCATGGACCATTCTGAGAGCACGAAAACCTCCGGGATGGAGGATAGAAATTTGCCGCATCGGGTTGGTCTCGCTCCCCGGCCGTGCAAGCGAAAGTCAAGCTTCGGCAAGAGAATATTGTGGCGCTCGAACGCCATTGACGCCGGTGAAGGGCGCTTTCGGGCACGTTGACCCGGCGCGCCGGAACGGGCCGCCATTAAGCGGCCAATGGGGCTGCGCCGCCTGGCATTTATGCGAAGCCTCGTAAAGCCGGATTATCGCGCCGGATATCGGCGATAATGGACATGGCGATAATGCCGGTGCCTTTTGAGGCCCCAGCTGGACGCAATTGCGGGGCCGGCCGAATAGCCGACAACGCCACCCGCGACCAACCCAGCCGGACCGCCGACCAAGGCCCCCGCCAACGCCCCCATCGCGCCGTCACCAAGCCGCTCCTGGGCACTTGCGACGGACGGCAGGAAGGATATTCCCGCGATCGCGGCCATAATCAAAAGCTTTTTCATCGTGCCGGCGCTCCCGCGCGGTTACCCGCGATCCTGGCTTGCCATCGCGCCCGGGCAACTCCTTGCCGTGGCATCGTGAAGAAAGTGAGAACAGGCCGTGTTCTTTTCCGGGCGTTGCCGGGCTCCTCCGTGACCAGAAGATGGAGTCGTTCCAACGGTTACCGATGTTGTGGGCTACGGGTCGTTGCGAGGCATCGCGACGGTGTGGTTCAGCTTGGGGTGAGGCGGGAGCAGAGAGACGTACCAACCGCTCCCGTAAAACAGGTCGTGCGCATCATCGCGGAAACGGCCGCCTTTTGGGCCGGCGCCTGAAGCAAGCGGGCAAAAATCCGCAAAGTCGAGCTCAGAAAGCAAGTTCAATAAGTTTCCTAACACTGAAATGCGGAATAAGGAACGTCCTCAGCCCTTGACTTGGATCAATATTTAACGCTCTGAGCCAACTCCGAATGCTTATTGGCTCTCGTCTGTTGCGAAGGCCAACGCCGAACCACGCATGTGGTTTTATGCCCGCCTGCCCCGGAAGAGGCAAAATAACACCATCAGCATCTATGTCACCTTGTGACACCGCGACGACCGGAGCACCAAGAGCAGGATCCGGCTCCGCAGACTCATCAAGAGCAATATGAGTGGCAAAGAACACAAAGTCCGACGGACTGCCATCTGGTCTAGTCGGCGGCGAAAACTTGAAGAAGGTATTTCCTACTGCTGGGTTAGTCCACTCAAATTGAATTCGATCACCTTGGCCTATCACCTCATAAAAGACATTACCTTCAGTTCCCTGTAAAACTCCGGCCGACTCGGCTCTCCATTCAGCCAATTGACCGGGGGAAATTGTTTGGGGTGGCTGGAATGGGTTAGTGAATTCGCCGACAACCAGATGATCCCGAGTCTTAGTGAGCGGAACACTGGTCATATTAAACACTCTCATACGGACACTTCTGAATGCCATTTTATCCTCCATACTAGCGATAATAGGTCTTTACAGACATGCGCGGCGTGAGCCGCCTCCTCAGAGCGTCATTGAAGAGCGACAAGTACCAACAGTTCCACTCGGCGGTAACTGTCCGCGCCCACGTAAAAGTTCCACAGCTCCCATTAAGGTCGACATGATATTCTCCTTATTGCAAAGCAATCAAAATTGGTATCAGCCCTTGGCCTTCGCCCAGCGGTCGCAAAGCCTTGCCGATGACCGCCCCGAATGCCTGG
Source organism: Pseudomonadota bacterium (assembly GCA_030948025.1). Lineage (GTDB taxonomy): Bacteria > Pseudomonadota > Alphaproteobacteria > Rhizobiales > Beijerinckiaceae > Methylocapsa. The sequence goes on along the minus strand of JALZAY010000084.1, from coordinate 1,015 downwards.
AGTTGGTCGATTGCATTCATCGCATGTCCGGGCGTTGGCGAGGTCGTCAAAAGATCGCCGATCGCTATGGGCGCGTAACTGGCGTCCACTTTGCAGTAGACCTTGCCCATGAGCGCAAGGGGCGCATCGCATGTCCGGGCGTTGGCGAGGTCGTCAAAAGATCGCCGATCGCTATGGGCGCGTAACTGGCGTCCACTTTGCAGTAGACCTTGCCCATGAGCGCAAGGGGCGCTCTGCCTTTTAGTTCAGGATGCCGGTCCAGCACCAGTCCGGGTCGATAGTCGCCGGCGCCGGACAAGACTCCGACGACATGATTGTCGTAAGCAATTGTGCACTGACGCAGAGTACCATTGCCGTTCAAGACCATAACGCAACCGGGGTCAGCGTCCGCCGCTGCCGAAAGGTCAAAATCTTCTGCGCAGTCAGCGTTCCCCAAGATTACATCGCCGCCGCCATTCAGGAAAAGGCTCCCGCCGTCGTTGATGACGATGCTGCCGTTAATGTTGGACGGGGGCCTATCGGGCGGATTGGGCCCTTTCCCTACGACTACGGCGCCTCTGAACACCGCGCCAAATGATCCCCCTTGCGCAAAAAGGCCGACGTCGTTGTCGCTGAAGGCCGTCACTCCTTGCCCATTTTTACTAGTCGCCAGCACGCCGTTGGCTGCTTCGCTTTGGCCGACGACCCCAGCGCTGTTTTTACTAATTCCAACAACACCCTCGCTGTTGGTACTCCAGCCCTCTGTTCCTCGTCCATCGAATGAAGTTCCCCTGACGCCCGCCGATTTTTGGCTATCGCCGCTAACACCGTAGCTGGTATTGCTCCAACCCTCGATAGCTCGTCCACTCTCGGAATGCCCCCTGACTCCTGCACCTCCAGCTGTGTTTTCAGCAAATACGGCAGGAACTTCAGGTATATCTGAATCACCTTTCACGTTCATTTCACTCTCCATTCACTTGTTGCTAACTGAGAAGACTTCAACCATAACCTCCGTTTCCCCGCGCCCCCTGTTCAC
>JALZAY010000083.1 GCA_030948025.1 Pseudomonadota bacterium | reverse complement strand
GCAGCGGCGAAATCACCGACCACTCGACATCCGTCAAATCAAAACGAGCCATTCCAACCTCCATGATCTGAAGGTTGAATCATTCTCTTGCCGATTCGGGAATCCCCTTTATGAGATCATGACCTAGCGGCCTTCCGACGACGGCCTGGAGGAATGGTCGTTAGGGGATCGACCTCGCGCTGATAACGAATATTAAGAAATGTGTGACATCAGTGATAAAATGATATAAATAAGTCATACTCTTTCTCAGCAGCCGACAATGGAGGGTGATTCATGGAAACGCCGCGCATGCTTCTTTCACGCAGATATTATCTTGGTATGCTTGGGGCGCTCCCCGCAATTGGTGTCTCAGGTGCGGCCGTGGGTCTGGCGGCGAAGTGTGGGATGACAAACGTTCAATCTTTTGGGGCAAAGGGCGACGGCGTTACGGACGACACGAACGCGTTGCAAAATGCTTGCAATTCCGGGCAAGTCTTATATTTTCCGAAAACCTCGGCATTTTATAAGACCAGCCATTTTCTGGATTTATCAAACAGTGTTTATAGCAATGGCGCGGAGGTTCGCCTAAAGCAGGATGGCACGACTAGCACAGCCATATTCAGGGTTGTTCAGAATCCAGCGCCGTTGACAATAGATGGCTTCATCCTTAACGGGCTGTACAGCGCAGGAACGGCCGGCGAGTATAGCGCAGGGGTTGATCTACATAGCGCCGTCAACGTCACCGTCGGCAATAACACAATCATGAACACTTATGGGGATAGCGTCTATATTGGGGAATGGCTTTCAACAGTGCCATGCCAGAACATCACCGTTACTAACAACACGCTGTTAAATCCATATCGTAACAATGTGTCTCTAATATTTGCCGATACCGTGATTATCAGTAATAACACAATCAAAAAGACCGTCGATTATGTGTGTGGAATCGACATGGAACCGAATCCAGGGGCCAACTACGTTAAGAACGTTACGATCTCCGGGAATAATCTTGATTGCCCTGGGCAATGTATGAATGCCTGTTGTGCAAATGGCATTCCAAATACCGGCCTATTAGTTCAGAATAACACGGCAACTGGAATTGAGTTTATTTATAGCGATACGGCGCGACTTTCTGGGGCGGTGTTTTCGTCCAATACATTTACATGCAAAGATCCTACGCGGGGAGGAGATATTTCAGGCGGAATGTTCTTTTTCGGAAATGTCCATTCGACTACATTGTCATCCAATATCGATCGGACTGTGCGTGCTGGTTCGTATAAATCGCTTGTTCAATGGTCCTCGACGCTGACGCTAACAAATAACACGTTCATCACATAGTTAAGAACGTGAGCTGTCACGGTTTGCCAAGACTATTGCGTTCACAAAGCTAGGAAGAGCGCTTTGGGTGATGCTCGCCCCTTCCTTCCAGATGGGATTGGGGTGCGGTGAATTGACTCGGGGCGCTTGAACGCACTAGGTCATCGACTCATTAAAGCGCATCCAGATTCGAAGTACAGTACCACAGGAGGCGATGGAGGCGCGGCCAATGGCTTGAAATCGATCATAAAGAAATAGCCCGCCGAAACACAGGATCGGGAGAAAACTCAACTCCAAAATGGGAACAAGATGCAGACACTTTCAAACTGGAAGGATTTTTCGCGATTGCCCTAAAGGCGCGGCCGAACCTAAACACTTCTAAAGAACTCGATGCGTTCGAGTCTATCGTGAAAAAGCTACGCAGGCGGTTTGTGCGGAAGCGGCTGCGGGTCCGGGCCGCGAATGACCCGCGGAACATGGATTCTCCGCGCGTCTCCCTGCAGCGGCGAATTCAGTTGGAACGAGGGTGCTGGAGGACCGTTGCAATATTTCCCCACGCAGCGAACTTAATAGTACCGCGGGATTGGTCCGTTATGCGGCGTCGTGCGGCCGGCAAGGTCCAGACTAATTTCATCGACATAGCACCATCCCCACCCTTCCGGTGGATCGTAGCCTTCGATGATGGGATGGCGGGTCTTGCGAAAATGCGTGCCATCGAGATCGAAAAGAAAGGACGTTTGCGGGCGCTGCATGGCTTGCCAATTCTTTCAGGGAATATTTCGAAAGTAGTATCCGAATCTACGCCGCCCGGAAATGCCAATTTCGCTGACAGCGCGGCAGGTTACGACCTAATACCAAGCAAGGCGAGCCAAATGCCTTCAGGGGGCGCCTCGAACGTCGCAAATTCAGAACGCTGGTGCCGCGCGCGCCAAATTTGTCTTGAAAGACATTGGAATTCAAGCGCGATAATGTGACATTGACCAATGCAGGTCGGAATCAATTGTAAATCGATCCTAGGCACGAGCCCGGCGCCTTCAACACGTTCGAGAGGAAGGTCCGCACCCGCCTTGAAATCGAAACGCTGGAGGTATGGATCAAAGAAGAATGGTTGATTCCGCGCGAGGACGCGGCCGGACAAGAGTTCTCCGACGCCGACATCGCGCGGGCGCACCTCATTAAGGACCTGAAGCAGGACTTTGGCGTCAACGATGAGGGGATCGGCGTCATCCTCAACCTGATCGATCAGGTCCACGGACTGCGAAGGACGCTACGCGATCTGCTTCAAACGGTTCGTAACAAAACCGAGCCATAATGGGGAGTCTCGGGCGCCATCGGCACGGATTCTAAGTATCAAAGGCGCCGCCCGGCAAAAAGCCGATATGGCGAGGGTGGCGCTCGACACCGCGGCGCGGCATTGTCACATTGGCCAAGAATAGGCGATTTCCGAGCCAATTTGGTTCGGTGACGAGTGCCCTAAGGCATTGAAATATAGACGCAAGCCGAGAGCGCCGCGCTCTATTGACATGAAAAACCAACGAACGTGACAAAGCCTCAACAACCTGTTCTGGATCGGGCACCTGGGCACCGGGGCGGCCGCAATCTCGGCCATCAATTACTGGCTGAACTGCCGCGGTCATTGGCGGGAGTCGTCGGGCAGATTGCTATGCTTGCCGTCGGCGTCCATGCTTAGTTTGTCCGGCGCCGCCGTGACGGCAATCGAATGTTTCGTGCCATTGTCGTTGGTTCGCGATTTAAAGGCAACGAGTTGACCGTTCTTCCAGGTTTCGTTGCAGGAATGTTCGTAACGATAGGCTTCGATGAACATCACCTTCACGGAAACGTCTTTCTTGATCTTGATTGTGGTCGTATCGTTCTGGCGCTCGATGTCGATCGTATCCGTGCCGATTTTATCGTTGCCGCGGACAATATCGAAGACCCTATCGATGGTCGCAGCAGCGGGATTATCGGCGCCCGCTGGCACAATTGGCGGTGCGAGGAGAGCGAGGAAAAGGGCGATTGTTCGCATGATGATCACCGTTTTCTGCGGATTGCCCGCGACACTACACAGGAAAAGTGCCGGTAATGAGACACCAGCGTCTTTCAGCACAGGACGGGGCGGGAGCTCGAAATCCCACGGGTGCACCGGCTCCGCCTTGTCAGGAGAGCGGAACGGAAGCAGGATGAGGCTGAAACCGACGGCAATCTGGGGAATGTCGGATAGATTTCATTGCCAAACGCGTCGCGCTAATGGTGTCGGATGGAGGCAAGACGTGGGGGGCGGCTGGCGCTGATGACAAATAGACCCAACAAGCACGAGGCCAGTGCCTCGGCGACCGGCTATCTGTTCCAGTGCCGCTACGCCTTGTTGGTTGGCCTTCAGGCAATCGCGGACGCGCCACAGCTCCAGATCTCGATTGAGAAGCTCGACGACATCGGCTTCGAAGAGCACGGCGAACCCGTTCAGCTCATCCAGACCAAGCATCACCTCAAGAAAACGGGGAACCTCGCCGACGCCAGCGTCGATCTCTGGAAGACCCTTCACATTTGGATCAAGCTTGCCACCGAAGACGTGGAGGTGCCTTTTCGTGTGCGCCTTGTGCTGCTGACAACTGCGGCAGCCACAGAGGGAGCGGCCGCTGGGTATTTGCGGGTTCGAGACCGCGACGAAGCCAAGGCCGATGCGATTCTGATGAAGACGGCCGCCCAGTCGAAGAGCCAAGAGAACGCCGATGCCTATAAGGCCTTTAAAGACCTTGCGGAAGCGCAGCGATTCGCTTTGCTTCGGGCCATCACCGTATTGGACGGCTCGTCCAATATCGTCGATGTTCACGGCGACATTTGCCGAGAGGTGCGTCTCGCCGTGTCACGTGAGCACATTGAGCACTTCGTCGAGCGGCTCGAAGGCTGGTGGTTCGGCGTGATCGTGAAAGCCCTGACAGGTGTCGGGTCGAACGCCATCCCGGTGCTCGCGATCGACAATCGCCTTGACGAATTGCGAGAAGAATTCCGCCGAAACTCTCTCCCCGTGGACTATGGCGGCAAGACGCCACCGGCCTCCGTCATCGCCGAGCTCGACCGTCGCCCATTTGTGCGCCAGCTCCGCCGGATCGAAATCGGGAACATGCGGGTTGAATACGCAATTCGCGACTACTATCGCGCTTCCGAGCAACGGTCGAAATGGGCCCGCGAGGAGTTGCTGGTCGACGGCGAGCTGCAGTCTTACGAGCGCGAATTAGTGGAGGCTTGGGAGCCGCGCTATGCGGCTATGTTGGACGAGCTCAAACCCGGCTGTCTGAACCCCGCCAAAGTCGAGGCCGGTCAAGCCTTATACAAATGGGTCGAGACTGAAGCGAATTTTCCGTTGCGAACGGTGCGGGAGCGATTCCTGACGCACGGCAGCTTTCACATCCTCTCGAACCAATACGTCGTCGGCCGACACCAATGTGCACTCTGGGGCGGAAGTCCAGTCGGTTCTGCGCCCTGAAATCCGCTCGCACGTGCACTGTAAACCTGGTCGGAATAACAACCGGCGCGCCTTCCCCCCGACATTGAATTTCTGGCCGCGAACTCACCGCTTCGAGCGCGACGCAATTTCGCTCGCGTTTTTCGTCGGCTAAAAGCGATAAGTGCATGCTTTGGTTCGAATCCTGTTTGCTCAGCCAGTTATTACGTACTTGATATTGCATATGTTATTGTCTTTGCAGAATGCCTATTTTCTCGCGAATTTGCGGGGGTTGCCGGTCTCGTGTCCAAAGCGATTCACGGCAGAGACGGTTTCACGCGCGATTTCGGCCGCGGCCGTCATGAAAATCTCTCCGGCGCCATTTCGTGGTTGACTTTTTTCGCGGGCGGAGCAGCTGACGTCAGGCGAAGCCGAAGTGATTGGAGGCGGAACGCGCAGAATCGACGATTTGTTCTCAGCGAAAGCCGAGGAGCTTTCGCTGTTCAGCCCAGCCGGCCGGCAGCCGCGGCGTCAGACGCATCAATGTCTGGGCGGTGAGTTGCGGCGGTTTTCGGCCATTGACGATGGCCGTGGTGATGTCGGGCGCCAGCCAGGGAAGACGCAGGAGGGAATAGAGGTAGGCTGCCGACACTTGCTCTTCGCGAGCGATATCATGCACGCTCAGCTTGGGGTTTTGGATCAGACGCGCCTGGATGTGGTGAGCGCGCGCAATGATTCTGAGCAAGCTGGGATCGGCTGGTGTCTGGTCATCGGCATTCTCGACCAGCATGCGCATTTCGCGACCGACGCGCTTCAGGCCCACCGGCACCGTCAATCCCAGCAGATCATCCGGTGCACTCGTAGGCGCTTGATGCTGCATCGTCAGATCAAGCGGCCCGGCGAGCAGCTGGGTCAAGCGGCCTCGAGAGAGCGTGATGTCGACGCGATCGGATCTGATTTCCACGCGGCAGAACAGTGCCATGAGCGTCGCTTTGACTTTGTCTGGTGCGTCGGCTCCGAGTTCCTCCGCGATCTGACGGCCACGTTCGATCAGTTGGTCTGGAGCGCTGTGCGATTCATTGTCGACGGCATCGAGGATCGCTCCGGGGTCGGCGAGAAATTTGCGAAGCCTGCTGATCACCAGGCCTTCCAAATTGCCGGCCGGTATCCGCCGGCCGCTCGAACGGGTCCTTCCCGCCCCGGTGATGAGGGAGGTCGAAACATAGTACCGATAGCGCGTTCCCTTCTTGACCGCATGGGTTGGCGTCAGGCGCTCGCCGGTTTCGTCAAAAACCATGCCGGTCAGCAGGCTGGGGTGGCTTGCGCGCGCTCCCGTTGCGCGATCCACGCGGTTTGCGGCAAGCACGGCCTGGACATCGTCCCACAGCGGCTTGTCGACAATCGCCGGGTGTTCTCCGGGATAGGAATTGCCTTTATGTGCTATCTCGCCGCGGTAAAGCCGGTTCTGAAGAATCAGATAAAGTGCCCCACGGGAGAACTTCTGACCTCCATATTCGGCGCCGTCGGGCCGCGTTCGTCGCTTGCTCTTGATCCCGGCGTCGGCAAGCTCGTCCCGCAGCGCGTGAACCGACTTGAGCGCGAGATAGCGCCGGTAGATCTCGACAACGATGCGGGCCTCGGCGTCGTTGACGACGAGCTTGCGGTTTTTCACATCATAACCCAGTGGCGGCATGCCGCCCATCCACATGCCCTTTTTCTTGGAGGCGGCGATCTTGTCGCGGATGCGTTCGCCGGTGACTTCCCGCTCGAACTGGGCGAAGGACAAAAGGACATTCAGCGTCAGCCGTCCCATGCTGGTGGTGGTGTTGAACTGCTGGGTGATCGATACGAACGAGACGCCGCGGCGGTCAAAAACATCGACGAGCTTGGCAAAATCGGAGAGCGCGCGGGTCAGCCGGTCGACCTTATAGACGACGATCACATCGATCTGGCCTGCCTCGATGTCGGCGATCAGCCTTTTCAGGGCTGGTCGCTCCATCGTGCCGCCGGAAAACCCGCCGTCATCATAGAGCGCCGGCAACACCATCCAGCCTTCGTGCTTTTGCGATAGAATGAAGGCGGCGCAGGCTTCCCGCTGGGCGTCGAGCGAGTTGAAGGCCTGCTCCAGCCCTTCCTCCGATGATTTCCGGGTGTAAATCGCGCAGCGTGCCTTTTTGGCGGAGCGTCGCGGCGTCTTGTCCGACTCATTCATCGCGCACCCCATTGCTCGGGCGCTCGCTACCCGCCGCTAATAGCCCAAAGAAGCGCGGACCCGACCAGTGCGCTCCGGTGATCTTTTTGGCGATCTTGGTCAGCGACGGATAGCTCGTCCCGGCATACTCGAACCCATTTTCCGTGACCGTGACGGTGTGCGTGCGGCCACGCCATTCCCGAACCAGACGCGCGCCGGGCTTCAGGCTGAGGCACGGCGCCGGGCCAACCTGGCCCGTTGTCTGCAAGGCCTTTGCCATCGTTTGCAGCTTGCGCCGGGTCGCCTTGCCGAGCCCGCCGTGCGCGATTTCCTGAAGTCTGTAACCGAGGGCAAGGATGAGCAGGTCGCGACTGATCCGCGGCGGTTCACCGTGGTTGAGCCGCCGCCATGCGCGACGCAATTCCTCGAGGCCGAGCGACCGAATGCGATCGATCTCGCCCTCGATCGCTCGGGTATCCACCGAAGCCATGGCTAGGCGGCCGCCTGTGCGGCGATCTTCGGCTTCGATTTGGTCGGCTGTCCGGCAGCCACACGATAAACGCGATCGGCCCCGGCCTTCTCCGATATCAGTGTCAAGCCGAGCTTCTTGCGCACCACACCCGCAAAGAAGCCGCGGACCGAGTGCTGCTGCCAGCCCGTCGCCTTCATGATGGCGGCGATCGTTGTCCCCTTGGGCTGTCTGAGCAGGGCAAGGACGGCCTCCTGCTTTGTCCCGCTGCGGGTCGAACCCAAGGGAATGTTCCCAGGCTTCGCAGGCTGTTTCGCGCGGCTCTTGGCGCGCGCAACCTCGGTCTTTCTGGGGGTTTTGCTGTGCGACATTTGAGGATCCTTTTCGGTTGCAACGGCACCAGGCGCCGTCACCACCGAAGCCCCGCAGTGGCACCATCGCCAGCGGGGCAGGATCCCGGATGGGGCCAATCGGCCCTTATCTCGGCACGGCGACAGTGACGCTCTCTTCGCCGCGGAAGTCCACTCCTTTCCGCGATGAAAATTAAGCGCCAATCGCCCCAGCGGTTGCGGTCAAGCCTTTGCCAGGGGCGCCCGCGCGTCTCTGGATTCAAGAGTTCGAATCCTCTCTGGGCAGCCACAAATCCTTCCGATATCGCCTCATATTTTTGGTTTTGGCAATCGCTCGAATAGCCACGGAATTTCCGTAGGTTAGCTTTCGGGCGATCACGACAACGCCAACCAGAGACGAAAAATGCCCTAGATTCTCGCCCGAACGGCCACAGGGTCTCTCGAGGCCGTTTTCGAGTCGTCGGATGCCACCATCGTCAGAGCCCATAAACACAGCGCCGGCGCTCGTAAAAAGGGGGTCGCGACCAGGCCATCGGCCGCTCGCGTGGCGGGCTCACGACCAAAATCCATGTGATCGTCGACGCGCTGGGCAATCCGCTGGCGATCCGCCCCACCGGCGGGCAGGTTCACGACATCACACAGGCCGAAGCGCTCGTGGCTCTTGTGGAGCCCGTAGCCCTCCTCGCCGACAAGGGTTATGACGCCGACAGCTTCGTCGAGGCCTGAAAGTGCGCGCCATCAAACCGGTCATCCCGCCGACATCAAATCGCAAGGTCAAACGCGATTGCGACTTCGCGCTCTATGCCGAGCGCAACCTCGTCGAGCGGTTCTTCTTTAGGGCCATCGCCACGCGCTACGAGAAGACCGCGCGCAATTTTCTCGCCGGCCTTGGTTTGCGCGCTCGCTTTGCTTAAATGACGACACGCCCTAGGACGTGCTCATTTCCAGCCTGATGCAGCGGTGGAACCATTCACACGAGACTTCGGTCGACCACTCGGCTCATCGGTGGCAGAGTTACCGTCGGATCGCCGAGGATGACCATCGTCTGCCGATCCATTGCTGTCACTGGTAAAGGGCGAAGTCGCGCATCTTGCCTTCACCGGAAATCAAGAGCGGTTGGAGGTGGGTGGCAATTGTCCTAGCTGCGCTAACCGCAAGTGTCACTGCTTGGCTCACGGGTGTGTTCGACACGATTCTGCGTGAATCGCTACCTTCCGGAGCTGAAATTTCATGTATTGGGCGAGAGTGGATCGTTGACCACAGGCCGTTTCGCCAGCCCGAGCCATCGAAGGAGGTGTTTCGCATACTCGTTGCCACCCTTGATCACGACGATGCCAAACGGACACTGACCAAGGCAGTTGTGCGGCCGTTTCAGGGCGAGAGAATTGAGGCCATCGAGACCTGCCGCGTGCTTAAGATTGAGGGAGCAGGCGACAGGATCGAGGAGGCGACAGCAAAGAGGGGACAGGAGTGGTTGTCTCAGCGTGACGCCGATGTTCTCGTATTCGGCGAAGCGATAGGAGAGGGAGAGTTGCTCAACCTCCATTTTCTTCCCGTTGGGGGCAGTGGCGACTTCCGCCAGCATACTTTTGAGACGAAGTCCGGCCTTCAGTGAGGCGGTGGCGGCGCAGATTCAAGCTGTCGCGCTTGCGACCGTGAAGCCGGCGACTGAAGAGAGCGGGAAATACCTCGTCGAGATATTGCGGCCCGTGACCGGCCGCCTTGAGCATTTAATCCACTTTCCACCATCTTGGTTGTCGGCTCTCAAGCCCTCACGACCTGGCGCGAGCGCAATCGGCACGCCCTGCGGGAATTCTGGGCGCGCGCCCCCGCCGACGCGCTGGACGTCAAACAGGAGCTCGAAATTTTCGCATGGGCACGCTCCGCAAGACGCGGATCGCCATGGTTCCGGTAATCATCATCAATGCACGAGCGCCCGGATTTTGGCGATGAGGTCGTCATCTTGTTCGATTCGCTCCGATCACTTCGTCGCCATTGCCGGACGCGCAAGGCACGGAAAGCGGCACGATTTACGTGCTCCGTAGCCTATCCGATCATCCCGACATCGTCGCGCACCGAAGCGGACGGTGAAAGTGGCCCGCACGTGATCAACCCAACTTGACAGAATCACGCTCTAATGGGATCGTCCACGCAATCTGGACAACCACACCCTGTCCGGTCATTTACGGGGCCGCTTCAACGATCAGCACTTTGTAATTCAAATGGACGGCGGCGGCGCATGGCAAATTCCGGAGAACATACTGTAAAGAATATGCCGTCAAACTCCCCATTCCCGCACAAGAACCGCGGCGGTCAGCTTGTACAAATAGGGGCCGCGGGGACAGTCGGGCTTCCCTTCGATCCGACGGCCGGCTTATTCGGAGGGCATAATATGGACGACCCAGTTTCCGAGAAGATCGATCCGCGGCTGCGACAGTGCATAGGCTACCTGGATAGCGTGACCGTCCTCGTCCAGCGCATCCCATCCTTTTCCAACGCTGCTCTTGTCACGCAACTACGCGGGATCGGTGGCAAAGTTACCAGCATTTCAATCTAGAAGATGGCGCGCGTTGAGCTACCGCTGGAGCACGCCCCTCGACTAGACGGATTGGAGTGGGTTGAACGGGCGCTCTTTGACGGCGACAAGTCTTACGTATTTGGTCACGATACGAAACCGAACAGCAAGCTTGATCGGTATCTGACCGAACTCATCGACTATTTACGGGCCACCCCCATTATCGTGCAGACCCGCGACGGGCTGACTGACGAAGACGCGGCGATGATTCATGCGTATGGCGGCGTCATCAAAGCCAATTTGTCGATCGTCAATGCATATTCTGCCTCGCTTCCTCTGGCTCGGCTCGGCGAGCTTGCTGCCTGGGACCGCGTTACGCAGATCAGTTATGATAAGACGCTGATCCCTTCATAAGCATCGGGGTTGTTGGATGGACGAGCTAGAGCTGTCTGCGCAGTACCTCCTCAACGACGAATGGGGTCTCGGCCAGCCGATCCCCGCGGAAAGCGGAGCAAAGTCGGACACCCAAGAAGATGAGATTCGTCGGATGCTCCGCGCAACCCGGATCGAAGTTGCCCCACAGGCCAGCACCCGGGTGGTGTCAAGCAAGGCGCAATCGACAGTTCTCCTGTCGGAAGTTGGCATGAATATCGTCGTGCCACAGGGAACCATCCGTGAGTTGCGCTTCAAGGCAACGCTTCTCGCGGATGGAGAAATCGCCGATGACCTGGTTGTCTTGGATGGGTTCCCGAAGGGACGAGTTGAGGAGCGCTACTTGGTTGATGGAAAGATCACCCTCGGCGTCAGCAAATTATTCCAGTTCATACCGGCGATCGGCCCGGTCGGCGGCGGCGTGCTCGGCGATCTCCTGCAGATTGACTTGAATCCCTGGCAGTTCAAGATCGGCCATATCCGCGACATCGAGGTCATCTTTAGCGGCGGCCTGACCTTTGAGCCCGAGTGGTACTTCCGCCAGGCCGGTTTAACGGATGAACTCCACGTCAGCATGACGATCAGAAAACCGGCGAGCGTAAGAGTCGTCGACGCACAGGTCGAGGCAGCCTGGTCTTACGATCCCGGTTTCCTTCGCCCGATTAAGGTGGGCACCGACGCAAAAACACTACGCATTTTTCTGGCGTGAAAGCGTATTCGGCGTATGGTGTTTCGTGCGCGAATGGCCGCATCGGCCGCGCTGGCCAAGTGCGCTCAGCCCCTCCGCCTCGCCGATAATGCCCGCCGCGAGATGATAGCGCGGTCGCGTTGTGCCCGCGGCTGGTGCGGAACAGCCAGCTGTCTCTACCGTAAACTCGATCCGACTGGCGTATAGCCGCGAATCAGGCGATGCTCCCTCTCATGGGAGACGTGCTCAAACTGATCTGGTGGGCAGTCATCGGGCTGCTCCGATCAAGAGCTTCGCTCGAGGATCCTGACGCTGCGCCATCAGCTCAATGTGCTGCGAAGAAAATCGCCAAAGCGGGTCGCTTTCAGCCATTTCGATCGTCTGGTTTTTGCCGGCCTCTATCGAATTGCGCCGCGCGTTGTGAATGCCTTGATGATCGTAAAACCGGAGACGGTTATCCGTTGGCATCGTGCTGGTTTTCGTTCCTTCTGGCGATGGAAGTCGCGATCTCGCGGTGGCAGACCGAAGGTGCTGCTCGAAATTCGCCAGCTGATCCGCGCCATGAGCCTGGCCAACCCGCTGTGGGGCGCTCCCCGGATCCATGGCGAACTCCTCAAGCTTGGCATCGACGTTGGTCAAACCTCGGTCGCCAAATACATGGCAAGGCACAGGAGACCCCCATCTCAAGGCTGGAAGACGTTCCTCCGCAACCACGCCGATGGGATTGGATCGATTGACCTGTTTGTTGTTCCGACACTCTCCTTTCGAATGCTCTATGGCTTGCTGATTCTGCGGCACGGCCGACGCCAAATCTTATGGCTGGGAGTGACGGCACACCCGACCGCCGAATGGATTGCCCGGCAACTCACCGAAGCCTGCGGCTGGGAATGGACACCGAGCTACATCGTCCGCGATCGTGACCGGGTCTATGACGAAATTTTCACCCGGCGGCTTCGCGCCATGGGCATTCGTGACCGGCCAACCGCGCCCCAATCGCCATGGCAGAATGGCCATACAGAACGGCTGATCGGCTCGATCCGACGGGAATGTCTTGACCATATCGTCGTATTCGGCGAGCGGCACCTGCGCCACGCGCTTCTTTCTTATATGGCGTATTACAACGGCGCGCGGACACATTTATCTCTGAACAAGGATGCGCCGGTACCGCGGGTTGCTCAGGTTGCCGGGCGCGTGCTCCCGACACCAATTCTCGGCGGATTACACCATCACTATGTTCGGATTTGATTTCCGACAGGGACAGGCCCCCTGGTGGGCGGCTGAAGCACTATTGACGATGCGTGCCGGCGACGAAGCCAGGAGCCGTTCGCGCAGCCCTTCGGTGACGACGAAATAGGCCATGTGGTTTAGCGCGAAGGTATATTCCAGCCCGTCCTCGGTGAGTCGGCGGCTGCTGAACATGGCTCCCGCGTTATTGATCAAGACATTGGTGCGCGGCTCCTTGTGGGCGATTTCGGCGGCCACGCGCTTCATCTCGGGAATGCGCGCCAGATCGGCGTAATGGACCGCGTGGCCAAGGCCTGGCGCCGTCTCGTGAAGCCGCGCCAGGGTCGCCTCTCCGCGAGACTTGTCCCGCGCGACCAGGACGATCCGGGCGCCCATTTGCGCAAGCCGTTCCGCGGCAATCTCGCCAATCCCCGAGGTGCCGCCGGTAATGACCACCGTCTTGCCCTTCATCAGAATTCTCCCTATCGGCTCAGACGCAATCAATCGCGGGATCGAAACACCAGCTAAGAGAAATTTTCAGATCGGACGGTCAGAAGCGTGATTAGAATAAATCGTCGTTATCGGCTAGCGTCAGACGGGATTCAGCCATTCACGCAGCTTTGACCAGCGCCGCCGGCCCGAGACGTTCTTGACGGCGATCGCCCCCGCTTTCTTCTGCCCGAGCAGGATGACGAGCCGCTTGCCACGGGTGACACCGGTGTAAAGCAGATTGCGTTGCAGCATCATATAGTGCTGTGTCGTGACGGGAATGACGACAGCGGGATATTCCGAGCCTTGCGATTTATGGATCGTCGTCGCGTAAGCGAGGACGATCTGGTCGAGTTCGCGGAAGGCATAGGCGACCGGCCGTCCGTCAAAAGCGATCGTCATCTCGCCGAGTTCGAGATCGATGGCTCCGACGAAACCGATGTCGCCGTTGTAGACCTCTTTGTCATAGTCATTTTCGATCTGCATGACCTTGTCGCCGATGGCAAAGGTCATCCCGAATTTTTCGACCTTTGGTTCTCCTCTCGGATTGAGAGCCCGCTGCAGTTCGATATTCAGCGAACGGGCTCCGAGCCCGCCGCGGTTCATCGGGCAGAGCACCTGGATGTCGCGCATGGGATCGAAGCCGAAGCGGCGAGGGATGCGTTCCTTGACGAGCTCGATGAGCCGCGTGATGGCTATGTCCGGCCCGGATGCCTCAACGAAATAAAAATCCGTTGCATCCCGGGGAGCCGACAGATCGGGCATCTGCCCAGAGTTGATCCTGTGGGCGCCCTGAACAATCTGACTTAGGGCCGCCTGCCGGTAAACCTCGGTAAGTTTCACAACTGGCACGGCGCCGCTCGCGATGATATCGGCAAGGGCCTGGCCGGGGCCGACCGGCGGCAGCTGGTCGACGTCGCCGACGAAGAGCACCGCGGTATGATCCGCGACGGCCTTCAGGAGCGAGTTCATCAGCACCACGTCGACCATGGAAGTCTCATCGACCACGAGGAGATCACAGTCGAGCGGACTTTCTTCGTTCTTGCGGAAGCCTCCCGTCTTGGGGTTGATCTCAAGAAGCCGATGGATCGTCTTTGCCTCGTGTCCTGTCGTCTCGGTCATGCGGTTGGCCGCGCGTCCGGTCGGCGCGCACAAGAGGAGGCCGACTTTTTTCGCGGCGAGAATGCGCAGGATGGAATTCACCAGGGTGGTCTTGCCGACACCAGGGCCGCCGGTGATCACCATTACTTTTGAGCGCAGCGCGGCGTGGATCGCCGTCTTCTGGCTGCCGGCAAGCGCCAGGCCAGTGCGTGCTTCCACCCACGGGATGGCCTTCTCGGCATCGATTGTTTTCCAGGGCAGCGATCCACGCGAAAGAATTCGCAGCCGATCGGCGATCGAGCGCTCGGCATGATAGAGGCCGCAGAGGAAGACGCAGTCGCGCCCTTCGACCTGATCGGCGATCACCTGCCCGGCATCGAGCTCAAGCCGCAAGGCGTCGAGGACGATCGTGTCGGGGATTTCCAAGAGCTTCACCGCCAGCGGCAACAGATCGTCGCGCGGCAAGCCGCAATGGCCTTCGTCAAGAGCTTCGGTCAGGGCAAACGAGATCCCGGCCCGCGCCCGGATCATTGCCGTTTTTTCGATGCCGAGTTTCATCGCGAGGGCATCGGCCGTCTTAAAGCCGATGCCCCGGATGTCGCGCGCGAGTCTGTAGGGATCTTCCGAAATCACCTGGATCGCATCGGCGCCGCCCTCTGTGCCAATGATGATGAGACAAAGACCTGCCGGGAGTTTACCCTTGAGGGCATAGGACAAACATCCAGTGGTTATGCCTCGAATCAAAGACAGCAAGGCCCTTGCAGCAGCTGGCACCGAA
>JALZAY010000263.1 GCA_030948025.1 Pseudomonadota bacterium | reverse complement strand
GCTTTGAGGCGATCGAACATGCCGCCTCCGTGCGGTTGCGCCCGATCCTCATGACCACGGCGGCCATGGTGGTCGGGATGGTTCCCCTGATTGTCGCCGAGGGCGCCGGCGCGAAGAGCCGTTTCGCGATCGGAATCGTCATCGCGGCGGGGATGAGCATAGGTACGATTTTCACGCTGTTCGTGACGCCAGCGATCTACACGCTGATTGCGCGGGATCACGGCAAAAAACGCCAAGAGCCGGTTGCGCTGAAGGGCGAGCAGAAGCCAAAACGCTATGCGGCAGAGTGAAGATCGGGCTGGATCTCGCAACGTAAGCGGCGAGAATATTCCCGTTCGCGCAATCGCCGTGGTACAAGGCCGCTGCAGAATTTGAGGGCGCGACATTGGCACAAATGCAGACAATAAATCAGTCTCGGCTGGCTCATCATATCCTCCCCAACGCCTCGACCATGCTCGGGGTCTGTTTGACCGGAATAGGTCTCGTAAAAGTCGCTGAGGCGCATATCGGGCCGAGCCGCGTCGACGAATTTCTCTCATTGGACGGGCTTTGCTTCTTGGTCAGTTGCTTGCTTTCCTATGCCTCGATTCGAGGAGGCAATCCTGGGGCCAGCACGCGTAACAAATTGGAGCAATCGGCCGATTTTTTCTTCATGCTTGGCTTGATCGGCATGGCTTTGATTTCGGTTCTGTTCGCCTATGAGCTCGTTCAATAAGATGAACTCGTTTAATAAGCGGCGGCAGGAGATCGCCCGCCGCCCCGATCCGAAGGGTAGTTTGCCGGCCACGCCCTGGCCTCAGTCTGCCCGCTCGCGCCACCGGAGCTTTGGCGGCACGCCAAAAAAACTTCCATCGCTGCGCCATTCATGCCATGTCCATTTCGGCTTTTCTGATGGTGCGAGACCGGAATGACCGAGTTTTTCCGCGAAGTCGACGAAGACGTCCGCCGCGACCGAGTCCTGCGGTATTGGACCAAATATCGATATTTGTTGATAGCCTTGGCTGTTCTCATCGTGGCCGGGACCGGGGGCTGGCGCCTCTACGGCCATTACCGCGACGAAGCGGCGCTGGCAGCCAGCGCGAAATACGAAGCCACCGCGCAACTGTCGCGCGACGGCAAGTCCGCTGAAGCGGCGGCCGCTTTCGATGCCTTGAGCAAAACCGCGCCAAAGGGTTATGCGATCCTCGCGCGTCTGCGCGCGGCGGACGAGCGCGCGGCCAGCGATCCGCAAGCGGCGATCAAGGCCTATGAGGCGTTGGCGGCCGACCCGAGCTTCGATCCGGCCTTTAAGGATTTCGCCAAGCTCCGCGCGGCCATGCTGCGGCTCGACAGCGACGATCCGCTGGACTTCGAACGAAGATTCGCGCCCCTCGCCTCGGACACTTTTCCCTATCGCCATCAAATCCGGGAGCTGCTTGGCCTTGCCGCGTTGAAACGGAGCGCTTTCGACACTGCTGGGAACTGGTTCGACGGGATTGTCTCCGACACACGGGCACCGGCCGGGGTCCGTATGCGCGCCCAGGCTCTTCTCGGTCTGGTTCAATCCGCCTCATTGCCGCCGGCGAATGCGCAAGCTGGAACCCCGCCGCCCGGAGACGCGCCGGCCAAGTAACCGTCCGGAACAATGTTTACCGTCGCAATCATTGGCCGGCCGAACGTTGGCAAATCGACGCTGTTCAACCGGCTCGCCGGGAAAAAGCTCGCGCTCGTGAACGACCGCCCAGGGGTGACCCGCGACAGGCGCGAGGGCGAGGCCAGACTAGGCGATCTCGCCTTCAAGATCATCGACACCGCCGGACTAGAGGAGGGCGACAGTGCTTCCTTGCCCGGCCGGATGCGCGCCCAGACCGGAGCGGCGCTCGACCTCGCCGATGCGATATTCTTCGTGTTCGACTCGCGCGCCGGTTTGACGCCGGCCGATCGCTTCTTCGCTAATCTCGTTCGCCGCGCGAATAAGCCGTTGATCCTCGTCGCCAACAAGGCCGAGGGGCGCGCCGGCGCGGCGGGCGCGCTCGAAGCCTTCGATTTGGGGCTTGGCGAACCTGTGCCGCTTTCGGCCGAACATGGGGACGGATTCGCCGAGCTCTATGTCGCCTTGCGCGAGGCGCTCCCGGAAGCAACCGGCCTGCCGGATGAGCCTGAGGAAGGGTCCCTGCGTTTACAGCCGGGGGAGGGCCAAGATGGCTCCGAACTCGATGTCACGAAGCCGCTGCGTATAGCGATCATTGGCCGTCCCAATGCCGGCAAGTCAACGCTCCTCAACCGGATTCTCGGTCAGGACCGGCTGCTGACGGGACCCGAACCCGGCCTCACCCGCGATACGATCGGCATCGATTTCGAGTGGCAAAACCGTCAAATCCAAATGTTCGACACGGCAGGTTTGCGCAAGCGCGCAAGGGTCACGGACGATTTGGAAAAGCTTGCAGGGGCCGATGGCTTGCGCGCAACGAAATTCGCCGAGGTCGTGGTGTTGCTGCTCGACGCGGCGATTCCTTTCGAGAAGCAGGATCTGACTCTCGCCGATCTCGCCGAACGCGAGGGCCGGGCGCTCGTCATCGGCCTCAATAAATGGGATCTGATCGAGGCCAAGGGTGTCACGCTTTTGGAATTGCGGGCGGAGGCGGGGAGGCTTTTGCCTCAGGTGAAAGGCGCGCCGGTCATGCCGGTTTCTGGCGCGACGGGGGAGGGAATCGAAAAATTGATGGAGGCGATTTTCCGGGTCCATGAAATCTGGAACAAACGGATTGCGACGTCGCGGCTCAATCGCTGGCTTGCAACCACCCTTGAACAGACCCCGCCGCCCGCGGTCGCTGGGCGGCGCATCAAAATCCGCTACATGACCCAACTCCGCGCGCGGCCGCCTTATTTCATCCTTTTCGGCAATCAGCTCGACGCTCTGCCCGCGAGTTACGAACGCTTTCTTGCCAATGGCCTGCGCCAAGCCTTCGATCTGCCGGGCGTCCCCATCCGCATCTCGAAAAAAACCAGCGACAATCCCTACGCCGGGAAGCGATCGCGGCAGAGGTGAGGGGGCGGCCGAACGCGACACCCTGCACCGCGCTTTTCCATGACAGTGAAAATCGTTCCAAGTCGAGACTGACAATCAGCGTCGTGCCGGAGCGCGGCATGCCAACGATAAAGACCCGTACGGCCGACGGATCTCCGAGCCCACGCCTCTCGATCGAACCGGCCCAGGGCATTGGCTTCATCAGAGAATACCCGCTGCCGCATGAGCGCGTTGCCCTGGAGCACGTGTTGAAAAGACTGTGCGTGAGCACCCAAATCGCCATAGGCCTTGCCGAGCGCAAAGTGGAGACCGATCTGGACTTGCAAGTCCATGCGCCGGGGCCGCCATCATCCGCTCACCATGAAGCGGTAGCGGATGATGGCGGTATACTTTTCTCCCGGGCGCAGGATAGTGGACGGGAATGCCGGATGGTGGGGCGCATCGGGAAAGCCCTGCGGCTCTAAGGCGAAGCCCGCGGACTGGCGATAAATGACACCACCGCGACCGGCGACGGAGCCGTTCAGCTTGTTGCCAGTATAAAGCTGTAGCCCGGGCTGTGTGGTGTGAATCTCAATTACCCGGGCCGCTCGTCGGATCGAGAGCGCGGGCGGCGAGGCGCGGCGCCGGCGCCTGTCCGGTGCCCAGCACGAAGCACTGATCATAACCCATGGCATAAATCAACTGAGGGTCGGCCTGGCGAATGTGCGCGTCAAGCGGCGTTGGTTCACGAAAGTCAAACGGGGTGCCGGCGACGGATCGGATCTCCCCTGTCGGGATCTGTTTGTCATCGGTGGGCAGGAAGGTGTTCGACGGAATGGTGACGACATGATCCAACACATCGCCGATCTCCGCGCCGGCCAAATTGAAATATGGGTGGGCGCTCAGGCTGACGAGTGTGGACTTTGTTGTGTGTCCCTCGAATACCAACCAGAGGGAGTCGCCGTCGAGACGATAGGTGGCCTGAACCGAGAGCTCGCCAGGGAACCCCTGATCGCCGTCGGGGCTGACATGGGTCAGGACGAGAGTCGGCGCTGACTCGGCCGTCGCCGAGGCTACCTTCCAGAAAACCTTGTCAAAGCCAACGGGTCCGCCATGCAGGGTCGAGGTTCCGTCATTGGCCGGCAGGCGGTATGTGCGACCATCGAGGGTGAAGCGGCCGCCGGCGATCCGATTGGCATTGCGCCCAAGGAGGGCGCCGAACGCGCCTCCGGCCTTCATGTAGGCCGCCACGTCGTCGAAGCCCAGCAGAACATCGCCTCGGCGTCCCAACCGGTCCGG
>JALZAY010000008.1 GCA_030948025.1 Pseudomonadota bacterium | reverse complement strand
GCCTTCGCGCGGGGCAAAGGCAAATTCGTCGTCACCGAATATGTGGCGACCGACGAGCGGACCGGGGCGCGCTTCCCGCTTCTGCTCACGACCGGGCGCATCCTCAGCCACTATAATGTCGGAGCGCAGACGCGCCGCACGGCAAATGTCGCCTGGCACGAAGAGGACCGTCTCGAAATCCATCCGCACGACGCCGAACAACGCGGCGTCCGCGATGGCGATTGGGTGAAGGTTTCGAGCCGCGCCGGGGAAACGACCTTGCGCGCGCTCGTCACCGATCGCGTGGCGCCGGGCGTCGTCTACACGACGTTCCACCATCCGTCCACGCAGGCCAATGTCGTGACGACGGACTTCTCCGACTGGGCGACCAATTGTCCCGAATACAAAGTCACGGCCGTGCAAATCTCGCGTTCGAATGGGCCAACCGACTGGCAGGAGCGCTATCGCGAACAGGCCGAGAGAAGCCGCCACATCGCCGAGACCGTCGAAGCCGCGGAATGAATGAAGACCTCATGGGCGACGGCCCGCCGCCGCCACCGTCGCTCAGCGTTCCTTGTCTCGCGTGGCGGAGCGGAGAAATGTCTGCCTCGGCCCGCGCGGTGCCGGAGGAAACGGCGATCGCCTTCACCTTTAACGGCACGACCCATGCCGTGATGATGGCGACGCCAGGTGATTTCGAGGATTTCGCGGTTGGTTTCGCCCTCACCGAAGGTTTGATTGAAAGTTCAAGCGAGATCGCGAGCCTCGATATTGTCACGACACTACTCGGTATCGAGCTCAGGGTCTGGTTGCCGGAGGAGCGTGCAAAAACCTTTGCCGCCCGCCGCCGCAGCATGGCGGGGCCGACCGGCTGCGGACTCTGCGGCATCGAAAGTCTCGAGGAAGCGACGCGCCCCGCGCCCGTCGTCTCCAACGCGAGCCGCTTCGACCCCGGGGCGATCGTCGAGGCCATGGCTTCCCTTTCGGTGGAACAAAAGCTTAATGGCGAAACCCGCGCCGTTCACGCCGCGGGCTTTTGGACTCCGGCGCGTGGCCTTGTCGCCGTGCGGGAGGACGTCGGGCGCCACAATGCGCTCGATAAGCTCATTGGCGGGCTCGCGCGGGGCGGGGACGTGGCCGCGCATGGCATCGTGCTGCTGACCAGCCGGGTCTCAATCGAGCTCATCCAAAAGGCGGCGCGGCTCGGGGCGCCGGTCGTCGCCGCCGTGTCCGCCCCGACGGCGGCTGGCGTCCGCCTTGCGGACGCCAGCGGGATCACCCTCGTCGCGGTCGCGCGGGGCCAGGATTTCGAAGTCTTCACGCACCATCAACGCATCATCGGCCGAGCCGCGCATCATGTCGCATGAAAATTCGCCCAAGAAGCTCATCTACATGGCAAATCAGATCGGAAAATTCTTCGCGCCTCAAGGGCATGACAAGACGGTCGCCGGAGTCGCCAATCACCTCACCAAATTCTGGGACCCGAGCATGCGCAAGAAAATCGTCCATCATTTGAACGAAGGCGGCGAGGGGCTCGATCCGCTCGTCAGGGAAGCCGTGCAAACGCTCAGCGCCAAACAGTCTGACGAAGCCGGATATTTCGGTTAGCCGGCATAAGGGACCGCGCTGCCAAAGCAATGCGGTCCCTCTGCGCGATGCCGGACGAAGAAGCAGTTCGCGATCTTCGGCCTTCCAGCAACAGGGGGCTGCGAGCGATGCCGAGCACCGGAACGACAAGCGCTACCGGATCGACCAGCGCTGGCCGGCGCTGTTCTTGCAGGTTCGGATCTCCGCATCCGTAAAAATGCCATGTTGGACGGTGTCGAGGCACTTGCCGCTCTGCAGATTTATGATCGCGTTGTTTTGGTAAACCCACTTCTGGGCGCCGGTACCGTTGCAGTCGAACACTTGGACGCGCGTTCCATCCGCCGTTCCGCCTCCTACAACGTCGAGACACTTGTTTCCGAGGCCCTGTATAAAAATTGGCCTTTGGCCAGTTGACATACGTGCCATATCGTGCTATATGATTGTCTACAGCGGAGGCGATCATGTCCAAGCCGGTTTCGATCCAAGAATTTATGCAGATGTTTCCCGATGACGACGCCTGTCTTGAGCACCTGTTCAAGACGCGTTACGGCGCAGACTTTGCGTGCCCGCGTTGTGGCTTGGTCGGTAAATTCCACAAACTCTCGAAGATACCAGCCTATTCCTGCCAAGGATGCGGTGATCACATTCATCCGATGGTCGGAACGCCGTTCTATAATTCGCATACGCCGCTGCAAAAGTGGTTTTATGCCATATATTTGTTCACTACAACTCGCCACGGTGTTCCCGCTAAGGAGCTGCAACGCCAGCTTAGTGTGAACTACAAAACTGCTTGGCGCATGGGTCATAAGATTCGGGAGTATCTCGGTCTTGTTGACGGCGATGCGCCTCTTTCTGGACATATCGAAGCCGACGAAACAATGCTCGGGGGCAAACGTAGCGGGGGCAAACGCGGTCGCGGCGCACCCGGCAAGACGGTTGTATTCGGGATGCTTGAGCGCGAAGGCGACATAATGACCAAGATCGTTGAAAATGTCCGCCGCGCGACGTTGGAGCCTCACATTCTTGCAAACGTGAAAAAGGGATCGACTGTCAGCACTGATGAACTGAAATCCTATGCAAAGCTGGCGCGTCACGGCTATACGCACGGCGCGGTGAACCACGGTGCCGAAGAATGGGTCAAGGGCATTCATCATACTCAAGGCATCGAAGGTTTTTGGTCTATCTTGAAACGATCGATCCGTGGCACGCATGTGCATGTGTCGCGTAGGCATCTTGTTAAGTATCTCGCCGAGTTCGAGTTTCGTTGGAACTTGCGTGACGATCCGACTTCGATGTTTCCTCTTCTTCTAAAACGCCTTGAGACATAGCTTCAAGGAGCCGATCGAAGCGTTCGCGATCACCTTCCATGGGATGCTCTTTAGCGAAGCGTTTCAAATCCCCGCTTTTGCGGGCTTCTTCGAGGCTGAGATATTTACCGCGTGACATCGCTACTCCTGTTTAGTCATTCTACATATAAGGACCATCCATGCTTATATCCGGATGGGCGACATTTATCATTTTCGCTCCTTCTTTTCGCTGCGGTCAGCGTCTGTTCTTAATGGCAATGACGAATTAGCCAACGAATTATAGATGCCTCTTATAGTAGTCGCAATAGGCGCCATCGCTTTAGAGATTTGCCGTTTATTATAGAGGCCAAAAATACAATTTATAATAATTAATGTTGCAGTGAACCCAGCGATTCCGGCCATCACAAGCCAAAATAGCCGCGGCTCGTCATGCCAATCCGCCAATGCTGCCAATAATGCGCCTTCGATAGAAAACATAATTTTCCACACTCCCAGATAATTAGCGATATCTATGGCAAATGAGATGTGCTCCCCGAGCCGGAATAATCGGCCGACGACCGTTCTGATAATGTGAAGTGTGACGCGCATAAAATTGATGTTAGCACGTTCCGCAGCATGTCAATCATCCGGATAAGCATGGGACGATCTAATTCCGAAATTCAGACTTTAGAAGCTCATCTAAATTGTCTTTAATCCGATTCAGTTCCAACAAGATTTGATTGTAAACTTTGTTTACTCCAACGCCCAATGCAACCTCCTTGTTCACTCGAGATTTAGAAAAGACGCTATCCAAGATACCAATACGATCGAGAAATTTGACGCGAGCCACCACACCGAGTTGAGTCTCAATTGTCTTTGCCTGTTTCGTAATAATTTCGTAACATCGCTTGATGTATTGATCAACACCATCTTCAAGAATTCGCTCGTTGAATAAATCACATATCTCTATATAACATTGCTGGAGTAATTTCTTCGCTTCGGCACGCGGGAGAGCTAGGTCTATTTGCTGCTGCAGAGCATTAGCCCTGTCTTTTTCCTCGTAATAAAAATTGGAGGCGCTGGCGAAAAGGCGGATAACAAAACCTACCGCCAAAGTGATTATGAAAGCCGCCCCAGCCGCTTCAAGCGCTCCTAGTGCAGTGTCGGTATTGAGGCTCACCGTGCCCTCGCCGAACCAGCGATTGGCCACTGAAATAACTGCCGCAAGTATCGGGAATCCGAGAAGCCATTGCCAATCATTGGCAAATGCCGCACTGCCACGCGCCGCTCGCTTGGCGCACATCCACCAAAACTTGAATGTTTTACCCATGCGGCGCAGTGTGACTCGAAAGTGACACGTATGTCAACTGGCCAAAGGCCTAAAAATTTGTTCCCAAGTCCACACCTGGCGAAAGGATGCGGTGCACGGAAAGACCCCTATCGTCGCCCGGTTGCCCTCGGGCTCGAGCCCCTCAACGGTGACGCACCGTCCATTTCCTCCTGTATCTATGTCGCTTCCAGTGACGAAGGTGGCAGCATGCGCGGTTGAAAAGCCAAGAACTGGTACCAATAGAAAGCCGCTGAGCGTAAGAATGCGGAAAGAGCTACTAGACATAATAACCTCCTCTATCAAAGAGCGATGCTCAGGACCGGATGAACTAGCGCTGGCTGGTGGCGGCAAGGGCAAAGTTGCAGGTTCGGATCCTCGCCTGCGTGAGAACGCTCCCGTCGCCGACGTCGAGGCATTTGCCGCTGCGCACATTGACGATCCGGCCGTTATTGTACGTCCACTGCTGGGCGCCAGTCCCGTTGCAGTCGAACAGTTGGACGGGCGTTCCATCCGCCGTTATGCCTCCATCAACGTCGACACACTTAAACGTGCGCCCGGCGGACGTTCCGATGCCCAGTATAGAAAGTCCTTCCCACTTCCACTGCTGGGAAGGGAGGCCCAAGCATTGAATGACCACTATCGGGTTACGGTCGGCGATGTCACCGAATCGATCGGTGAGGCAAAATCCATCAAAATCGACGAAGGTGGCAGCATTCGCGTTTGAAGAGCCAAGCAATGGCAGCGAAAGCACGCTGCAGAACAGGACAACATGGAAAGCTTTTGACATGACAATCTCCTCTATTATTGAATTGCTCGTGTTGTCTTTAACGCCGCTGCCTGCGATCCACGCCAGGCATCGGCGTGTTGTCATTTTGCATGGCTTGTCCCGCCGCGCCATGACACACGCGTACTATTTCCGACTTGCCCCGCGGACGAAGCCGACTCTGCTGCGGAGGGGTGTGGTGTGCTCTCCAGTTCGGCGGCGGCGAGCGGGAAAATGAGCTACAACATGAGAAGCTTCCCGCAAGACGGTGCTAGAGGACGGGCGGAGGTTTTCATTTGGTGCCGACATCGGGGGTGCCTTGAATCTGGTGCTGTTGCCGCGGACGAAATTGTTGCTGGCGCTCTCGGCCCTCCCTTGCACAATGACGTCCAAGCCGTTCCCCATGGCGGCCGAATGGGAAAGCCGGAGGACCGCCGACGGGCTTCCGAAAAAGCCAAGATTTCTGTTGTTGGTGGCCGTGCTATCGACGGCCAGGACTGTCGAGGGACCTGCGACAAATATTCCGTTGTCATTCTTGTCTGCCGAGACATGGTCGAGGGTGCCTTGGGCCGTGCCAGTCCCTTGCGGGATGACAACAATCCCAGATGCTCCCGAATTATCCGACACGGCCGTGTCCGCGATCAGGAAAGCCGTGTTGCCCCTAGGGAACACGGCAATTCCGATGCTCGTAAAATTCCGGACCGTGCAATGGGTAACGGTCAGCGGTCCGCCCGTGTGGAGTATGATGCCGCGTGGCGCCGTCTTGAGCCCATCGAGGGTCAGGTGAGAGAGGTTGATGGTGTCATTTGGCCCGGCGTTGATGGTGATGTGATTGCCGGACGGTCGGTTGATGCTGGCGCCCTCGACCCCGGTGATGCTGATCGAATTGGTGATGGTCACGGGGCCGTAATCGGCGGGATCGAGCGCCTTGATTTCGCCGCCGGGACTGGTTTGGTCCAAGGCGAACTGGAAAGTGCGGCAGGGCGTGGCGGGCGAGGCGCAGGTGCCGCTATCGGCGCCCTTGCCCGAGACAAAGGTGACGGGCGAACCCGCCAGCGCCGGCGCGGCGCCAAGAAAAGGCAGGGCGAGGAGCGCGCCGGCGGCGATTAGCGGGGACAAAAACTTGGACATGATAGGCTCCTTGCAAGACGGTGCGAGAGGACGGGCGGAGGTTTTCATTGGGTGTGGACATTTTTCAGGGTGCCAGGGGGAATCACATCGGTGCCAAAGCCATTGCCGGCGATGAAATTGTCGCCGGCGCTTTCGGCCGTGGCGCCCGTATCTATCCGGACGCCGGTACCGTTTCCCGTGGCGGCCGAATGGGCAAGCCGGAGGACCGCCTGCGAGCCTACGAAAAAGCCTTCAAAAGTGTTGTTGGCGGCCGTGCTATCGACGGCCAGGACTTTCGCGAGACCAGCGACATCTATGCCGCCGCCATTCCTGTGCGCCGAGACATGCTCGAGGGTGCCTTTGGCCGTGCCAGTCCCTTGCGTGAAGACATTAATGCCAGTTCCATTATCCGAAACGGTCACGTCCGCGATCAGGAAACGAGACTGGTCAGTCGTGTGAATATAGATTCCGGTGATCTTAAAATTCCGGACCGTGCAATGGGTAATCGTCAACGACCCGCCCGAGTTGAGCACGATGCCGTTTTGCGCGGTCTTGACCCCGTCGAGGATCAGGTGAGAGAGGTTGATGGTGTCAGTTGGCTGGGCGTTGATGGTGATGGCGTCCGTGGCGATGTTGAGGGTCCTGCCGGCGCCCTCCACCCCGGTAATGCTGACCGATTTATCGATGGTCACGCGGCCATAATGGGCGGGGTCGAGCGCCTTGATTTCGCCGCCGGCACTGGTTTGGCCCAAGGCGAACTGGAACGAGTGGCAGGGATGGGCGGGATCCGCGCAATTGCCGCTATCGGTGCCCTTGCCCGAGACAAAGGTGACGGGCGAACCCGCCAGCGCCGGAGCGGCGCCAAGAAATGTAAGGGAGGCGAAAGCGCCGCCGATGGCCAGCGGGGAAAAGAGCTTCAACATGACAATCTCCTCTATTATTGAATTGCTCGTGTTGTCTTCAACGCCGCCCTTGCGATCCACGCCAGGCATCGGCGTGTTGTCATTTTGCATGGCTTGTCCCGCCGCGCCATGACACACGCGTACTATTTCCGGCTTAATCCGCGCTCTCCCGCGCGGCGACTGACATCGCCTTGCCGTGCCCTTCGGCCTTGCTGTGTGATTCCGCACACCGTGGCGCTCAGTTTTGCCGCAATGCGACCTTGCTGCCCTCGCCCATCCGCCGGGTGACACCACCAAACGCGTGTGCTAATTCGAGCCCGGGCCGGGGCGGCCTTTAATCGGCGCAATCTGTTTGCGTGCAGGGGGTCCAATGAGTGCGTCCAGCTCTCTTTCTGCGTCGACGAAGCGGGCGATGGCGGCGATGCGCCGGCTTTGCTGCCTTGGCCTCGGCGGCGAGATCGCCGTGCCTGCCCTGCTTAACGAATTGCATGCGTTGATACCTTCGACCGACAACCATTTCATGTGGGCCGGCCCCGGCCAAGAAATGGCCAATTTCTACGGCGAAGGGGACCTCATGCAGTCGATGCCGCTTTATTTTAGTGAGTTTCACAACAAGCGCGAGCGGGACGTTATCATCACCTTCTCCGATGTGATGCGGCGGAGCAGAAAAAGTGAAGTGATGACCTTCCACGAGAGCGCCCTAAAGGTGGATCGGCGCACCTACGAGCAGCACGACTTTTACAATGTGATACTGCGGCCACATGGTATCGATTTTATGCTACAGCTTAAAGTCGCCGAGCACGGCCGCGGTTTGGGCATGCTTCATGTCTCGCGTCAAAATGGCGAACCTGACTTCACGGATCGCGACCGGACTCTCTTGGAGTGGATTGCCCCGTTTGCCGCCCATGCTCTGGCGCCGGGCCGCCCGGACGAGCAGCTCGTGGAGAGCGACGACCGCGGCCTGATTATCGCTGCACCTGCCGGAGAAATACAGCACCTCAGTCCGCAAGCGCGCCGGTTGATTATGCTGGCCATGCATCCTGAACTTTCGCCTGCCGCCGTGTCACTCGCGGGAACTGGCCCGCTGTTGCCGCCCAAGGTAGCGCGGCTATGCCAGGACCTCGTCCAAATTTTTGAGGACAAGGCGCCTTCGGCGGCCCCTGTCTGCCAGCTTATAAATCCCTGGGGCGCCTTCACCTTCCGCGCCTATTGGCTCGATTGTGGCGCGGGGCCGGGCGCGTCGCCGCTGATCGGAATCACGGTCGAGCGGCTTGAGCCGCTCGCATTAAAACTGTGGCGCCGTGCCGAAGAGCTACCGCTGACCGGCCGCGAGATCGAGGTCTGCCAGCTGCTGGTGGCGGGGCGGCCGCGCGCCGAGATCGCCGAGCGGTTAGGGGTGAGCGAGAACACGGCGATCAATCACTGCCGCAATCTTTATGGAAAGCTCGGCGTTCACAGCCGCGCGGAACTCGTCGAGAAGCTGCACGCGGGGCTTTAGGCAGTCGAACCTAGCAGGCATAGACTCGCCCGGGCGGGGTGTAGTTAGTACGTGCAGGGTGATCGCAATGGCAATGACGCCGTCGCTGAAGGATTCGACACGTCCAGTCTCCTTTTGATCGCCGCGCCGCGAGTCTTCCGTTACCTGTTCCACGCCGTCGAGCGGCTGGCAGACGTCAGCGGCGATTTGGCAGCCCAGTAGCGCATCGCCTACTCCATGAACCAGCCATGGCTGACGATGAGCGATTGGCCGGTCAGCGCGTTCGATTTGAAGGCGGCGAAAAACAGCGCCACCTCGGCGACGTCCTCGACAGTGGTGAATTCGCCATCCACGGTTTCCTTCAGCATCACGTTTTTGATGACTTCCTGCTCCGTGATGCCGAGTTCCTTGGCCTGCTCGGGAATCTGCTTGTCCACAAGCGGCGTGCGCACGAAGCCGGGACAGATCACATTGGCGCGAACACCGTGCGCCGCGCCTTCTTTGGCGACGACCTTTGCGAGGCCGATCAGGCCATGCTTAGCGGTGACATAAGGCGCCTTCAGCACCGAGGCTTCCTTCGAGTGGACCGAGCCCATGTAGATAATGCTGCCGCTGTTTTGCTTATACATCTGTCGAAGCGCGGCGCGCGTGGTGAGAAAGGCCCCGTCGAGATGAATCGCCAGCAGCTTCTTCCATTTGGCGAATTCGAAATCGACAATGGGGTCGACGATCTGAATGCCGGCATTGCTGACAAGCACATCGAGCGCGCCGAATCTGGCAATCGATTTGGCGATGCCGGCGTTCACTTCCCCTTCGTTGGCGACGTCCATGGCGACGCCACTCGCGCGCGCGCCGGTGGGGTCGAGTTCGGCGGCGGTCGCATCGGCCGCCTTTTGATCGAGGTCGGCGATGACGACCTTGCAGCCTTCGCGGGCGAATGTGATCGCGATCTCCTTACCGATCCCGCTGGCAGCGCCAGTGATGACGGCAACCTTATCCTTCAAACGCATGGGACACTCCTATCGTATCTTGGTCCGTAATCAGGCCAGGTAATCGAACACAACCTCGCCGAGGCCAAGCGTCAGGTCGGTGACGAAGTGGCTGGCGGAAACCACGCCGCGCACGGGCAGGCGTGCGACGTCGCACATCGCATGCTCGAAAAGCTCGATGGCCGCGGGCCCGGACCAGGCGCCTTTCAGTGTGACGTCTTCGAGATAATATCGCACGAGCTCGCAGATCCTGGGCGTGCAATCGACATGCGGGATGATTTTGATCATGAAATTGGGCTTTGCCAGGCTTTTCAGCAGAGGCGCCGGGTCAAGCGCGTGATGTTTGTAGCCCATGGTGGCCGACACGCAGAGCACCGAGCCATAGTGCAAGGTGCACACCAAGGTCTCGCTCTCATGCGCGATGTTTGGATTGGCGAGCTTTTTCGGAAAGCCCCAGATCTCGCGCCCGCCGGCGATCGGCGAATTGTCGTCGAGATACATGGCATGCACATAGCCGCCCTCCTGGACCGTCCCATCGGCCGCGCGAAACCGCACCGGAATCACCTGGCCGGTCTCCGTATAATCGCCAAAACCCGTGGAGTCAGGCATCCGGATGAATTCATAGTTGACCGTATCGCCCGCCACCTCCAGCGGTTCGGGCACGACCGCGCGCAGAACGTCGGGATCGGAACGATAGCTGATCACCACGAATTCGCGATTGTAGAATTTGTACGGCCCGCGCGGATAGGCTGGGTCGGTCAGCGGCATGGCGAGCGCACTTTTGGCGACATCGGCTAGCTTCATCTGCTTCTCCTCATCAGGTGTCGACCGGGGCGCAACCTGGCACGCTTTCTATTCACGTCCATCGCGCGCGAGGTCGAAGGTGAAAACGCCTTCGTGATTTTCGGGGCGCTGCAAAACCTCGGGATGGCGCAGGGTGCGCACCGCGTCGTTGTAGCCGGCCTGCCAATGCTCCTCCATCGTTCCTCTGGAAAATTCGTAATCTTGCGACACACCCTCGTAATTTTTGGTGTGGTAGATGAGATTGATGATGTTGTAGACTTTTTCGTCGGCCTCGCCGGCGAGAAGGTTTGCTTGCGGCAGTTGCCGCAACTCCTCGGGAAGCCGTTCGAGCAGGTAGTGGGTCGCCCTGCGCCAGAGCTGCGCTCTCTTGAATTGATTGATGGCCGCCCGCGTGCGGCTCGAAAACCGGATGTCCTTCTGGCGCTCGTCGGCCTCGATCAGATTACCCGGTAACCTGCCGCTCGCGCTCCATAGATCGATTTGAAAGGCAAGCGTATCCTGGCGCGGCGCGCCCGAGAGCACCCGTTCCAGCGGCGTGTTGGAAACGAGGCCGCCATCCCAATAATGTTCGCCCTCTATTTCCGTGGCGGGCAAACCGGGCGGCAGCGAACCGCTCGCCATGATATGTTCCGGGCCGATGTCATGCTTGGTGTTGTCGAAGTAGACGAGATTGGCGGTGCGCACATTCACCGCGCCAACGCTGAAACGGGTGATTCCGCTATTGATCAGGTCAAAGTCGACAAGGCGTTCGAGCGTCGCTCTCAAAGGAGCGGCATCGTAATAGCTGAGAACATCCGGGCTTCCGCGCGTCGAGGGGAAGGGCGGCGGCACGCGAGGTTTGAAGAAGCCCGGAGCGCCGCCGAGCAAAGTGCCCAACGAGCTCAGCTGATTGACCCATCTATGGATGAACTCGTCCTTGATCTCGATTGACGGGAGGTAGTCAACACCAAAGGGTGCTGTGCTGACGATCTCCCAGAATTCCCGCAACCGCTCGACGCGCTTTTCTGGCGGGTTGCCCGCAATCAACGCCGAATTGACCGCGCCAATCGAAACGCCGGCGACCCAATCGGGATGCAGATCTGCCTCCGCCAGAGCCTGGTAGACCCCGCCTTGATATGCGCCAAGCGCACCGCCGCCCTGCAGGACGAGGGCAATGCGTTCGAACGGCGGACACTGATTGCTCCGATGCGTTTTGAGCTTGGTCGCGCGAGAGCCCGAAATGTCCGATGTGGTCATCAGAGTAATCCCTGTCAAAGATAGGAGAGCTCGGCGGCGGCGGCAAAGGCCGACAGCCATCGATTTTCAATTAGCGGGATTTCATTGGTTGGCGACGAAAAATCTTCGAGATTGTGGCTGTGTCCGTCATGACTGCATTACCAGCGAAGCGAAGGCTGTCCAGAGACCGCTGAGCAGCCGCCTCGTTTCCCGCGCCGCACGCGTCTGTGGCGATCACTGGGATGTAGCCCAGGTCGGCGGCGTGCCGGACGGTCGGTTCGATGCCGACTTCGGTCGCCACGCCCGCGATGACAAAGGCATTTATTCCACAGTCGCGCAGAACCATATTCAACGGCGTACCCTCAAACGCGGACATCGCAATCCTGTCGAAGATCGCTTCGCTCCCGAGCGGCGACAGCTCCGAAACAATCTGAAATTCAGGAGAGTCGCGGAGAAATCGTGGCTGGATTTTGTCGATAGAGTCGACGTGCTGCCAGTCCATTGCCATGCGCAGTTGGGACATGCCCGCGACCTCTTTAGGGAGGGTCATGTAGCGGTTAAAGAACACACGGAATCCTCCTTCGCGGGCGGCCAGCAGAAGGTGCAAAACGCGTGACGTAATCTCGGGACCATTTCGAATTTGGGAAACAACGCCGGCCTGCATGTCGTATACAAGTAAGGCCATGCGCGTTGGATCACAAATCTCGTCCAACGTTCGAGGAATATTCAGCCCGAATTTCTGTTGCAAGTGATCGTCTCCTCCATCACGCGGATGAACACCGCGCGGCTGCGGCAACTGACGTTTACGGAACACTCATAAGATGTTTTTACTTCGTCGTTGGGGTGCGGTCATAGGGCGGTCCGGTGTCGACGGACTTATCCATCAGGCTCTCAACCGGCAACGGAGCTTGTAACGGGATGTAAAACCATTCCAGGTAACCTGCCTTCGACATCGGAAAATCAGCCACATAACGCTTTGTCTGCTCAACGCTATCAAGCTCGAAGACGATAATCACACCAGGCTCATCGGCACGCGCATAGTTTTCGCGCACGATACCCGCCTTCCAGAGCCGCCAGACGTTAGCAACTTCTAGGGGAAGAAGCGGCTGGATAGTCTCCATGGTTACGCCCGGCTTGAAGCGGTCATAAGCGATGATCTTCATCTTGGTTCTCCTAACTTCTTATGTCGGGCAGCGCGCTCGTATTTGTCATCTTCGTTTTCATTTCGAACTCCTTACGTTCTTTGTCTTGCCAGCTCACGGCGGCTTTATCCCCTGAGCAGCTTCATCCCGAGCTTGGCTCCCATGCCCATGCCATAGGCCAACTGAACGCAGAGCATTCCGGCAGGCTCGATGTACCTGGCACTCGTCAACGGACCGGCATCGACCGGATCGAGGTCGAGGTCGCGCAGCAGGGACGCCACGCTCGCCTTAGCGACAAGGTCGTTGCCGCAGTAGAAGACACTGATCTGCTGCCTATCGAGGCGGCGGGAGTCCGCCGCCAGGATTTGCGCCATCGGCGGGATGGCCTCGACCATTTTGGCGCCGGGGGCGCGTTTGACGATCTCTTCGGCGGCGGACGTGCTGGTACCAACCTCCAGCCCGCTGAAGTCCGGCTTCAGGCAGTTGACGCAACTGAAAAGGGTCTTGCCCTGGAAGGCCCCCGCCGCCTTCAGCGCCTCGGGAACGGCTATCCACGGGACGGAAAATAGGATCAGCTCGCCGAAAGCCACGGCCCCGGCGGGCGTGCCGGTGCATGCATTGGGACCGGCGGCGGCGGCAACTGCCCGCAGCTTTTCCTGATCTTTGGAGAAGCTGAACAAGACCTTGTGCCCCTTTGCGGCCCAGATCTTGCCCATGCTGGCCCCCATGTTGCCGGAGCCAATGATGCCGATGTTCATGGGGCCTCCTTCTCGCGCCGGTGCAGGACGAAGGCAAAATCGCGTCCCAAACCCCGTGCAAGGGCGAGGTGAATCCAGAGCATGCCATAAGGTTCAAGGAGGCGCGCGATCGCGAGACTCCCGGCGTCGATGGCCTCGAATCCGATGTCCGTGGCGAGCTTCAGCACGGTTGGCTTCCGCGCGTCATCGTCACCGCAGACAAACATGACGGCCCGCTGGCCGTCAAAAGCCGGATCGGCCATATTGTTGAATCCGGTCTGATTGAAGGCTTTGAAGACCTTGGCGCCCGTCGCCCATTGGGCCACTTGCTCCGCACCAGAAGTCGTGTATCCGAGGGCCAGGCCGCTGAAATCTTCCTTAAGTGGGTTGGTGCAGTCCACCACCACCTTGCCCGCGAGGTTGCCGGCGGCTTGGATGGCGTCCTGCGTGACGGGCCACGGTGTCGCCAGCACAATCACATCGCCGGCCGTGGCCGCTTCGGCCACGGTTCCAGCGCGGGCCTTTGATCCAATGGTTGTCAGAAGTTCCTGCGTCTTGCCGTCTCCAGGATTCGGGACGCCAAAGAACACATCGTGACCCTTGCGTGCCCATGCGCGTCCCAAAGTGCCACCGACGTTGCCGGCGCCGAGAATGCTAATTTTCATCATGCGTGCTCCGAGTGAGATAGCCGGAAATCAACACTTTCACGGCTTTCCTATAATCCCCGTTGCTCGCAGGCATGGTAAGATTTACCAATGTATGAAACAAGTACGCATAATGAGGTGTGATACTAACATTATGGTAAGAATGGCTGTAAAAAAACCGAAACTGGCTCCCCAGCACCACTGCCCGGTGGAAGCCACCCTAGAAGTGATCGGGGGCAAATGGAAGGCCCTCATTTTGTTCTGGCTGCGGGATCAAGTCTGCCGCTTCGGGGAACTGCGGCGCAAAATTCCCGACATCAGCGAACGGATGCTGACCCAACAACTTCGCGAGTTGGAAGACGACGGCATCGTCCACCGCAAGGTCTATCCGGTCGTGCCGCCCAAGGTGGAATATTCGCTCACGGCCTACGGGAGGACCCTGCGACCGATCACGGACCTGATGTGCAAGTGGGGCGAGACGCACCTGCGACGGTCGAAACGAGGCGCGGGCTGACGCAACCGCCACACGATGGCCTAACCGGCTGGAGCGTGCTGACGAAACCTAGCGCGCTGCACGGCGGCCGGGGTCCGCCTTGCCGAAACCGGAGTATGCGTCAGAAAATCGTCCATCATTTGGGCGAACGCGGCGAGGGGCTCGATCCGCTCGTCAGGGAAGCCGTGCAACGACTGGGGGCGAAACAGGCTGACGAAGCTGGATATTCCGGCTAGCCGGCATAAGGGACCGCGGTCCGCCGCAGCGGGCCGAGGTCCCGATGTGTCAGCTTGGAGCCCGCGCCACCGCACGTTCGCGCATCGCCTCCAGCGTCTTGTGATCAAGTCTGCGCGCGTCATCTTTTCTCATCCCAGCATGGAATTATTCATGCCTCATCGGGTCAAGAAAAATGTGCTCCTATTTATGAGCTGCTGTATAGAAAAAGTAGTCCGCAGAATACTCAACAAGTAGCTCGGTCTGATTGGGCGCGCAGCCCTCCGCAGGAGGTTTCCCGCCATCCGTAAAGAGCCGCTGGATGAAGGTGACCTTGCTAAACAGGCCGTTGCCCGCCGTCGATTTGGCAGGAAGCAACAACCAGTCAACGCCATCCGGGTCTGGAGCTGTAAAATGTTTCGCGTTTGGGCCGTCGCCCACGACCGAGCTA
Organism: Pseudomonadota bacterium; assembly: GCA_030948025.1. Taxonomy (GTDB): domain Bacteria; phylum Pseudomonadota; class Alphaproteobacteria; order Rhizobiales; family Beijerinckiaceae; genus Methylocapsa. Next base: position 27,107 of record JALZAY010000008.1, on the reverse strand, counting down.
CCATCCAAAGCTTGCCAGGTTGGTCCCCCGAAATGGATAGAAACCAGATCTCCCTCACCCCCGTGAAACAGGATCGCATGCGGCACCGCGTTCGAGGTGGCGCTAACTGGGCAGGCATATTTTTGGGTTCCTCTGGCGTGTGCTTTCAGGAGCAAGACATTTCCCTCCGGTACCTTCAGGATGTCGGGGATACGCCTGTTCTTAGCTTGCGCCGGCGCAGTCATGGAAAACACCGCCAAAGCAGACGCCCCAACGACGGTCAAAATCATCGACAAATTCTTCATCATCGCATTCCTCCTTGGAACTTTAGTTGGATCAGCCGTTTGAACCCGCATCGCCCGGATTGATTGACACGAAACCGCTTCCTCCGCTCCCCGTGTTCACGGGGAGACGGTGCTGGTATCGTTCGAAAATCGCGACCGGCGCCGGCCGGGACCCCGGCCAAGTGCCTGTTGCCCAAGCGAATTCAATATTTTCACGTGCATCATGGGCCGGGGCGCAGTTGGCTGCTGATTCACGGCACACTTGACAGGGCAGGGCGAGCAGATGGTTTGCGGCCGGGGGAGGCCCGTGACCACCCTTCGACACACGAGCAAGCGAAAGGGACCGCGCTGCCAAAGCAATGCGGTCCCTCTGCTTGCTCGAAGCCGGAAGACGAAGCAGCTTGTCCTTGCGCTCTTCAGCCTTCCGGCAACAGGGGGGCTTTGAGCGATGCTCACTGCATCGTCCAGCGCTGGCTGCGTAAACCTGAACACGTTACGATCGTCGCCTGCATTAAAGGTTTTCCCGGGTCGTCGACGTGGAGGCACTTGTGGGCGCGCAGATTCATGAGCTGGCCGTTTTGGTACGCCCACTGCTGTGCGCCAGTCCCGTTGCACTGAAACAGTTGGACTTTCGTAAAATCTGCCGTTCCGCCTCCTACAACGTCGAGACACTTGGTGACCGCGTCGGCCGTTCCTATACCATGGATCGCAAGACCTTCCCAATTCCACTGCTCGGAAAAGAACCCGCTGCACGGAAAGGTCTGTACCGGCGTCCCGTCGGCCGTGTTCCCGAATCTCGCCTCGAGGCATATTGGCCCCGTATTGAAGAAGGAGTCATTTTCGAAGTGGAAAGCATGAGCGCTTGAAAAGCCAAGAATTGTTACCAGTAGAAAGCCACTTATCGTAAGAATGCGGAAAGAGTTATACATTATAACCTCCTGTATTTTCGCGTTTGAACTACAGAGTTAGCTTTGGTGTATTTTTAACCGGCATAGCCGATGACCGGGGGATTGCAAGATGCGACCATTACCCTCGTTGTCGCGCCCCTATTCAGGATGCGACACATGCGGTTATGCTTCTATCAAAGAGCGTGCTCAGTTCCGGATCGCCCAGACCTGGAAGGTGCCGCCATTAAAGTTGCAGGTTCGGATCGTCGCCCGCGTGCCATTGGTCGCGTCGCCGATGTCGAGGCACTTGCGGCTGCGCACATTGATGATCTGGCCGTTATTGTAATTCCACTGCTGTGCGCCAGTCCCGTTGCAGTCGAACAGTTGGACGGGCGTTCCATCCGCCGTTCCACCTCCTTGAACGTCGACACACTTGCCGCCGACCGCGGTCGTTCCGATGCCCTGTATCGCAAACCCCACCCACAGCCACTGCTGGGAAAAGGTCCCGAAGCACTGAAGGGCCTGCGTCGGGTTACCGTTGGCCGTGTTACCGAATTGATCTGTGAGGCATGCTCCCGTACCAACAGCGACGAAGGTGGCAGCATGAGCGTTTGAAGAGCCAAGTATTGGCAGCGAAAGCACGCTGCAGAGCAGGAAAACATGGAAAGCTTTTGACATGACAATCTCCTCTATTCTCGTGGTTGCACTAGAGTTATCTTTTCAATTCCACCGTCGTAGATGAACAAGATGTGGTCATCTAAGCCGGCGGCAGCGCGGCCCGGATTAGTTCCCGTCCGTAAACGGACCCCAGCCCGCATCGCCCGGATTGATTGACACGAAACCGCTTCCACCGCTCCCCGTGTTCACGGGGAGGCGTTTCTGATATCAATCGAAAATCGCGATGCGCTTCAGGGGAGACGGGCGTGGGAGCGGTCGAGCATCTCAAAACCTTATGCTGCCTCGGGCTTCCGCCCGAGAGCGCGATGATCGCGGTGACGCCCTTGCTGCACGAGATCATTCCGCACGGCTGGACGCGTCTCGGTCTCGTTGCGCCCGATGCAACGATAACCAGCACCTACGGCGAAAATCCGGAAGCGGCCGCGCTCTATCGCGAGCGTATGTGGACGTTTATGGATGATCCATCGGCCTTATGCTCCCTGTGGGTCCCTATGGTCCGCGCCGTGGGCATCGGTTGGACGTTGCACCGGCAGGGCCAAGGCTACCTCGAGAGCGGCTATTACCGCGAAATAGAAGCCCCGCTCGATTCCTGTTGGGTTTTGGACGCGATGATCGGCGATGGCGGCCGGACGATTGGGTTTGTCAACCTCACGCGTCCACGCAGCGCGCGTCCCTTTACGGTGGACGACGTTCAGCGCCTCGACCGGCTGCGTCCCTGGCTCGCGCACGCATTCCGGCAAGCTCCGTCCGGTAATGCGCGCCAGGAGGATGAGGCTCCAATAAGCACGGCAGGACCAACGGTGCTGAGCGGGCAGATGATCTTGGCGCCCGGCGCGAGGGTCGTTTTCAAGACTAATGGCCTCGAATTCCTGCTCAGAACTCTCGCGGGAGAGCCGGGCAATCACACGAGCTATGTGCCCGCGCGCGACAAGCTGCCCGCGCCGGTTTTGACGCTTCTCCGCCAGATCGCCGGTGCTGCCAACGGCACTTCCAACACGCCGCGTCGCATGCAAGTTTCGACCGCTCATGGCGTATTCACGCTTGAAGCACAATGGCTCGTGCCAGCGGACACACTCCCGCAAGACACCGGGAGGGACCCGAAATCCTGTCTCATCGCGGTGACGATCGAATTGCGCGAACATGCCATTGCCCATGCTGCGCGCGTGCTGCGGGAAAGCGGCGCGACGCCGGCCCAGGTGAAAGTCGGCATTCAAATTGCGTTGGGCAAGACGAAGCCGGTGATCGCGGACGAACTCGGCATCAAATTCTCTTCGGTCGACGATCCATACGAAAAGGCTCTATCAGAACCTCGATGTTCACAATTCCGCCGAGCTAAGCACGAAAATCTGGCTCAGCGAAAAGCAAGACTAGGCGGAGCGTCGACCGCGCGCGGTCCCGCGTCTGGCGCAAAGCGCAACCCCAAATCGCGCCCATCAAATTCGTGCATAAGCCCCATAAGTACCAAACAGAATTTGATTTCCTCAAGGGAGCGGCTTAGGCCTTCGCGGATGGGAAAAAATGTCTCGCCGCCGCCGCCAGACGGGGGCGCTGAACCGGTCAATCTGCGCGACGCGCTCGAAGAGCGCTACCTAGCCTATGCCCTCTCGACCATCATGGGACGCGCCCTGCCCGACGCCCGCGACGGGCTGAAGCCGGTGCATCGGCGCATCCTCTACGGCATGCATATTTTGTTTTGCGGTTCGTCGACAACCCTGCGGACCTGCCCCGCTCCCCGCACGCGCAAACTGAGCCGCGCCGCACGCCCGGCTCATCGAAATTTCCGCAGCCAATCCAAATGCCCGAAGGCTACCCCGTTGTAGGCAAGCGAACGATTTTCTTTGTTTTGTTCATCTCCCGGCCAGGATCGATGTGCTTTATTCAAGCACCTTCGATGTGGTGGAAAGTGACATGACGGTGCCGGACTTCAAGGCGGGGTTCACCGCGCTCAACCGGTTCGGCTTTGGTGCGCGGGGCGATGGCGATCTCGCGGCGGCGGCTTCCGATCCGCGCGGCTTCCTCAAAGCCGAATTGGCGCAGCCGGGTATCGCGCTGCTGGAGGGACCGGGCATGCCGCGCACGGCGCTCGCCTTGCAGGCAATGTTCGCTGACCAGGAACAGAAAAAGGCCGAACGCGAGCGCGTGGCGGCGGAAGCCGCGGCGCAACCTGCGATGACGGCCGCCGACACAGCCGTGACAGCCAATCCCAATACCACTGCCGCGTCACCACCACCCTCGCAAACCGCTAACATGGGGCCGCCGAAGCAGCCCACGCCAGAGCAGATCGTCTATCGCGCCGAGGTGCTTGCCCGCTTTCAGCGCGTGGCGCAAGCGCGCGCCGGCCTTGTCGAAAGGCTGGTGGCTTTTTGGGCGAACCATTTCTGTGTCTCGGTGGCGAAGAGCAATTTTATCCGGATCAGCGCAGGCGCTTTCGAACGCGAAGCGATCCGTCCCCATGTGCTTGGCCGTTTCTCCGACATGCTGTTCGCCGTCGAGAGCCACCCAGCGATGCTGCATTATCTCGACAACCAACAGTCGATCGGCCCCAATTCTCAAGCGGGACTCCGTCAGAAGCGGGGGCTCAACGAAAATCTCGCCCGCGAGATCATGGAGCTGCACACGCTCGGTGTCGACGGCGGCTACACCCAGGACGACGTGAGCTCGCTCGCCCGGATCATCACCGGCTGGACGATCGCTGGCCGCGCTGGCAAGCTTGGCGAGCCCGGAACCTTTGTCTTTAATCCCAATGCGCACGAGCCCGGCCCGCAGATCTTGCTTGGCAAAACCTACGCGCCGGAGGGCACACGGCAAGGCGAGGCGGCGCTTCTCGATCTCGCGCGCCACCCCGCGACCGCAAAACATATTGCAACGAAGCTCTCCCGCCATTTTGTCGCCGACGAGCCGCCGCTGGCGCTCGCCGGGCGCCTCGCCGAGGTCTTCCGCGCGACCGATGGCGACCTTAAAGCCGTGACGCTGGCGCTCATCGACGCGCCCGAGGCCTGGACCGAGCCGCTCACGAAAATGCGCATGCCTTACGAGTTCCTCATCGCGGCAATGCGGATCACCGGCCGCGTTCCCGAGGATCCCGGCGCGCTGCTCCATCCGTTGGCGATGCTCGGCATGCCGTTCTGGACACCCCCGGGGCCGAACGGCTTTCCGGATACCGCAGCCGCCTGGGCCTCGCCGGAAGGGATGAAGCTGCGTCTTGATGTCGCCTTACAAGCGGCGTCGCGCCTGCGTGACCCGCCCGATCCGCGTGAACTTTTGGACGCGATCGCGGGCGGCGCCGCATCGGCGGAAACACGGCAGGCCGTGACGCGGGCCGAAACCAAGCAACAAGGGATTGCTTTGCTCTTAATGTCGCCGGAGGTGCAACGGCGTTAATCTTTTTCGCCGGAGCAAGCCGCGCCGTCGGAGCGGGCACAGCAAGCACAATGGATAGATCGCAAGGACCACGCCGATGACCAATTACTCCACCACCCGTCGCAGCCTGCTTACCGGCGCGGGCGCCGTCTTCACTTGGGCCTATCTGCCAGAATTCGCCCGCGCCGCCGGCCGGCGCGATCCGCGCCTCGTCGTCATCATCCTGCGTGGCGCACTCGACGGACTGTCGGCGGTCGCGCCACTCGGCGATCCGGATTACCTGGCGCTGCATGGCTCGCTGGCGCTTTCGCTTGGCGGCGATCATCCGGCACTCCCGCTCGATTCGTTCTTCGCGCTCAATCCGGCCATGCCGGTACTTAAGCGGCTCTACGATCAGAAGCAGGCGGCCATCATTCACGCGGTCGCAAGCCCTTATCGCGACCGCTCGCATTTCGACGGCCAGGACGTCCTCGAAAGCGGTTACCCGGCCGCGGGGTCCACCAGGAGCGGCTGGCTCAACCGCGCCCTCGCCGCGCTGCCGAAAGGCGACCGCGTGGGGGCATCGAACGGCCTTGGCATCGGACCGGTGACGCCACTCGTTTTGCGCGGATCCGCGCCGGTGCTCGGCTGGGCGCCGCAGAACTTGCCGCATGCCTCCGACGATCTCACGGCCCGGCTCCTCGATCTCTACGCGCATCGTGATCCGGCCTTGGGCGAGGCGCTCTCTCGCGGCCTTGAAATCGACAGGATCGCCTTGCGCCAGGGCATGGACGACGGCGCGGCGAAGACGCGCGCGGGCTACAATCCGGTTGCTGGCATGCGTCAAGCCGCCCAGGGGGCGGCGAGCCTAATGGCCGTGGACGATGGTCCTCGCATTGCCGCACTGGTCTTCGAGGGCTGGGACACTCATGCCAACGAAGGCGGCGCGAGCGGCCGGCTAGCGCAATTGCTCGGCGGCCTCGACGGCGCTTTCGAGGAAATCCAAAAGGGCCTCGGCCCGCTTTGGAAAGATACCGCTGTCGTCGCCGTCACCGAGTTCGGCCGCACGGCCCGCATTAACGGCACCACGGGCACCGACCATGGCACGGGGACGATTGCCTTCTTGGCAGGCGGCGCGATCGCGGGCGGCCGCGTCATCGCCGATTGGCCGGGCTTGAAGGACACGCAGCTCTATCAAAACCGCGACCTCGCACCGACGGCTGATCTGCGCGCCGCGCTCAAGGGGGTGCTTACGGACCATTTCGGGCTTTCCACGGCCGCGCTCGGCGATGCGGTCTTTCCGGAATCGTCGCGTGTGAAGCCGATGAAAGGGCTCGTCGCGGCGTGACGCAGTCCATACGTGCCAGCGGATATTTTGACGCTTCGGGTCCTTGACGTGAATGTGACATGCTCACGGGCGACGCTGATCTGAACCCGCTCATCCCCGGTGTGAAGGAGGGCAAACCGAGGTTCGTTGAGCCTCCCGAAGCGGCGTTCCACAAGTTTGTGGCCTTTGCCCAATAAAGAACAAACCGGGAAATTGATTTCCTCAAGGGAGCGGCTTAGGCCTTCGCGGATGGGAAAAAATGTCTCGCCGCCGCCGCCAAACGGGGGCACTGAGCCGGTCAACTTGCGCGACGCGCTCGAAGAGCGCTACCTAGCCTATGCCCTCTCGACCATCATGGGACGCGCCCTGCCCGACGCCCGCGACGGGCTGAAGCCGGTGCATCGGCGCATCCTCTACGGCATGCATATTTTGCGTCTCGATCCGGGCGCCGCCTTCAAGAAATGCGCGAAAATCGTCGGCGACGTGATGGGCTCTTTCCATCCGCATGGCGATCAGGCGATCTACGACGCTCTCGTCCGCCTCGCCCAGGATTTTTCATCGCGCTATCCGCTAATCGATGGGCAGGGAAATTTCGGCAATATCGACGGCGACGGCGCCGCCGCCTATCGCTACACCGAAGCGCGGATGACCGATGTCGCCGGGCTCTTGCTCGAAGGCATCGACGAGGACGCGGTCGCGTTTCGCGAGAATTACTCGGGCGACCAGAAAGAGCCAATTGTCCTGCCCGCCGCGCTCCCAAACCTGCTTGCCAATGGCGCGCAAGGCATCGCGGTTGGCATGGCAACGTCGATCCCGCCGCATAACCTCGCCGAACTTTGCGACGCGGCCGTTTATCTCATCTCGCACAACAATGCCACGACCGCTCAATTGCTAGGTTTCGCGCCTGGGCCGGATTTCCCGACCGGCGGAATCATTGTCGAATCTGGGCAAGCGATCGCGGAGGCTTACGAGAGCGGACGGGGCTCGTTCCGGCTGCGGGCACGCTGGTCGAAGGAGGACGGAAGCCGCGGCGCGTGGGCCGCCGTCGTCACCGAAATTCCATACATGGTGCAGAAGTCGAAGCTCATCGAAAAGATCGCCGAGCTTCTAGCCGACAAGAAGCTGCCGGCCGTCGCCGATATCCGCGACGAATCCGCCGAGGACGTCCGCGTCGTCATTGAGCCGCGCGCGCGCGCGATCGATCCTGAAATGATGATGGAACAGCTGTTTAGACTGACCGAGCTGGAGAGCCGGTTTCCGATGAACATGAACCTGCTCGCCGATGGCGTCGTGCCCCGGGTGGTCTCCTTCAAGGAGGCCTTGCGGCAGTGGCTCGACCATCGCCGCGAGGTGCTTCTGCGCCGCGCGCGGCACCGGCAGGCCGGGATCATCCACCGGCTCGAACTCGTCGCCGGAATGCTCGTCGTCTTTTTGAACCTCGACGCAGTGATCAGGATCATTCGCGAGGCCGACGATCCAAAACAAGACTTGCAGACAATTTTCGACCTTTCCGACGTGCAAGCGACTTACATTCTGGACACAAGGCTGCGCGGCTTGCGCCGGCTTGAAGAAATGCAGCTGCGGCGCGAAAGCGACGATCTTGCGAAGGAAAAGCGCGAGATCGAGGCATTGCTTGGCGATGAAGCCAAGCAATGGAAGACGGTCGCCGCGCAAATTCGCGAACTCAAGAAAAAATACGGTCCCGAAACAAAGATCGGCCGCCGCCGCACGAGTTTTGGACAAGCGCCCGATATCGCCGATGCCGATATCGCCGGAGCGATGATCGAGCGCGAACCGGTGACGATCGTGGTTTCCGAAAAAGGCTGGATCCGCGCGCTGAAAGGCAATGTCACGGATCTCGCCGGCGTGCAGTTCAAAGGCGGCGACAGATTGGCCGTGTCGTTTTTCGCCGAGACCACATCGAAAATCCTTGTTCTCGCCAGCGATGGAAGGGTTTTCACGCTCGACGCAAGCAAATTGCCGGGAGGGCGCGGCCAGGGCGAACCCGTCCGTCTGATGGCCGATATCACGGAAAGCGAGACGATCGCCGCCGTCTTTCCCTACGCGCCCAGTAGAAAGATGCTGGTGGCGGCGAGCGATGGCCGCGGGTTCGTCGCGAGCCAGGACGAGATGGTTGGCGGTACGCGCAAAGGCAAACTGCTTCTTACCGTTGGAAAGCCGGCGACCGCCGCGCTCATCGTTCCCGCCGATGGCGATCATGTGGCGGCGATTGGCGAAAACCGCAAGCTTCTCGTCTTTCCGCTTGCACAATTGCCCGGGATGGCACGTGGCAAAGGTGTTCGTCTGCAAAAATACAGGGGCGGCGGGCTCAGCGATGCCAAGGTCTTTTATCTTGACCAGGGCCTGACCTGGAAAGATTCGGCCGGCCGGACATTTGGCGTCGGGCCGAGCGATTTACGGGATTGGATGGGCAACCGCGCCGAAGCCGGGCGCCTGCCGCCAAAAGGCTTCCCCAAGAACAACCGGTTTGGTTGAGCGATACTCCGCGCGCTAAATCTAATCCACCCGTTCCCAGCCGTTCATACCGAGCCGTTCCTGCGGCAGGAAACGCGCCTTATAGGCCATTTTCCGGGAGCCCGCGACCCAGTAGCCGAGATAGACATGCGGCAGGCCGAGACGGCGCGCGCGTTCGATATGATCGAGGATCATATAGGTGCCGAACGAACGGCTCTGTTCACCCGGAACGTAGAAGGAATAAACCATCGACAGACCGTCGGCGAGGAGATCGGTCAGGCAGGCGGCAACGAGCGGCCGCTCGCCCGCCGCCACGGCACTTTCCTGGCAAAGGCGATATTCGACGAGACGGGTTTCGACATGGCTGTCCTCGATCATCGTCGCGTAATCGACGGCCGTCATGTCGGCCATGCCGCCGTCGCCATGGCGCTGGTCGAGGTAGCGGCGGAAAAGCGCATATTGTTCGGAGGTGGGCTCGGCCCGCACCACGGTTCCGGCAAGGTCGCGATTGATTTCGACGACCCGGCGGAAGTTCCGCGACCAGCGGAATTCATTGGCCTTGATGCGGATCGACACGCAGGCGCAGCAATTTTCGCAGGCAGGGCGGTAAGCGATGGTCTGCGAACGCCGGAATCCCGATTGGGTGAGCTGGTCGTGAAGCGCTGCGGCGCGGCGGCCGATCAAATGGGTGAAGACCTTGCGCTCCTGCCGGCTGGGCAAATAGGGGCACGCCGACGGCGAGGTCAGATAAAACTGCGGTGCGTCGCGCGGTTCTCGCGTCAATCTCGCTGGCCCTCTTTTTGGTTTTCAGAAGCGGGCCTTCCGAAAACATCGGCTGAAAATTCTAGTCCTCACATAAACCGCCGGGTGACCATGACGCCGGCGAGCATATCGTGCAGACATCTTTTGTTCGCGCTCACGAGCGAGACGAGAAATACCGGCGGGAACATCGTGCTCACATAAAAGAGCACCGCCTGCACGGCGGCGTTGAGGAAAGGCACCCTCGTGCCATCGGTTAGACGCATTTCGAGGTCCATCGCCCGCATGCCTGGCGTCGCCATCCGATAGCCCGAAATTGTGAGTCCATTGTAAAAAAACGCCACGATTGGAAACAGCGGCGGCAGGATGAAGAGCGAAAGCCCGAGGGTCAAAACGGTGAGTGCAAACCACAGCGAAAAGGAAAGAATGGAGACGAATATAAGATCGAAAAAAAGTGCCACGATCCGCCGCGTGCGAACGCCCGCGAGCGCTCGCGCCGGAAGATAGGCCGGGACAACTACCGGTAAAGCCGGCCCGTCAAAACCACTTCTGTCGCTCATCTTCGCACTCCTCCCGCATTGTTGCCAGACCGGCGCGGCCCCGCTTTGGCGCCCCGCAAAAATCGTCGGCCGATGCGCCACAAACGGCGATGTGACCCCGGTCACGCGGACACCCAAGAACCGCGGCTACGGACGTAAACCCGATCGTTCATCGCGGCGGCCTCGATCCCCAGGCCACGTCATGTTACGCGCAAACGCGGGAAAGTGAAGGACAAGGTAGCGGCCTGAACGCGATTTTTTCGCGCGTCTCGTGGCGGTGCGGCATTTTTGCCGCAAAGCTTGGCGCGGAAGCGGACTTCGCGCTCGTCGACATAAAAACATAAATGTGGCGGCCCTTGCGATTTCAAAGTGCGGTAAGTTCGCGGCTGGCCTCATCGCCACCGCCTCCGGCCTGCGACCTTTTCGATGCGCCAAGCGCTCCATGGCCTGCACATTCAAACCAGCGGCAAAGGTCTCGTCGAGATCGGCGCCGAGGTAGCGCGCTGGCTTCGGGAACAAAATATCTCGACCGGCCTACTAACGATCTTCTGCCGCCACACCTCGGCCGCGCTGCTCATTCAGGAGAATGCCGATCCCGACGTCCAAACGGACCTTGAAAATTTTTTCGAGGAAATCGCGCCCGAAGACAGCAAGCGCTATGTCCACAAAACCGAAGGTTTGGACGACATGCCCGCGCATATCAGAACTGCGCTATCGCAAACGCAGCTTGCCATTCCGGTCGCCTCGGGGCGAATGGTTCTTGGGACTTGGCAGGGCATCTATCTGTTCGAGCATCGCCGCGCGCCGCACCAACGCGAGATCGTGCTCCACCTTTTGGGCGAGTAGCGGGCTTTCCTGACACAAATTGACCCCATTTTGTCCGGCGAACCGCAAGCTCTTCCGGGATTGCCTTGATCTCATTGCTTTTTCCATCGACAGCAATTTGCCCGATAACAAGTCCTGCTCGTTTGCGTCAACGCGGACGGACGGCGCGAGGTTCTGGGCATGGATATCGGCCCCTCGGAGGCCGAGACCTTCTGGACCTAGTTCTTGCGCAAGCTGCGACGGCGCGGCCGACGGGGCCTCAAGCTCGTCATTGAAAGGCATCAAGGTCGCCGTTTCGAAGCTGATGAACGCGAGTTGGAAGCACTGCCGTGTCCCCTTTATGCGCAACACGCTCGCGCACGAAGGCCAAGAGCGGGCGGCGCGTCGTCTCTGCCTTCATCGCCACGGCTTTCGCCCAGGACGACGCCGAGGCCACGAAAAACCAGTGGCGCAAGGTCGCCGATCAGCGGCGCCCCACGCTTCCAAGGCTCGCCGCCTTCATGGCCGAGGCCGAGGCCGACGTCTTGGCTTACATGACCTTTCCCAAGGATCACTGGCAGAAGATCTATTCCACAAACGGACTGGAGCGCGGCAACGGCGAGATCAAACGCCGCACGGAGGTCGTCGGCATCTTCCCTCCGCCGGCCATTCCTTCGCGCTTCGCGCGCCGGAACGTTTGGCCGGCTTCGCCCAACGCGGCGGCGATCACGCGGCTTGCCGGCGCCATCCGGTGGCAACAAATCGACGAATGGGCCGTGCAGCGCTCCTGTTACATGACGCTGGAAACCATCGCCCCTTTGAGCGATGATCCCATCGTCAGACTGCCCATCCCGGCAGCCTGACCGATCCGGCCAACGCCGGAAATCGTGGTGACCATCCGGCGCCAGCTACACCACGCCAAGGGACGCGACCCTATCAATTTATGGACACCAGCGGCATAACCGTCGAGGGCGTGCGTAAATACCTTCCCTCCAAAACCCAATTGAAGCGCGATAATGTCCGCAAATATCTCGCCAAAATCACCGACAACCCCGCCGCGCTTTACGATCTGCGCGATAGATCCAAAAACACGCTCTATCCGATGGCCTGGATTGTCTGTTACTTGCCGTAAATGGAAACCGGAAAATCCGGCCGAGGTTAAAGGCGCGCGGCGCTGTCGTTCAGATTGCAAAGCCGTAGCGCGTAAAGGGCGCGAAGACTGGTGGGCCGGGCAGGATTCGAACCTGCAACCAGACCGTTATGAGCGGCCGGCTCTAACCGTTGAGCTACCGGCCCCGGCAGGCCTCGATCGAAGCCGGTCCTACCTTGGGACGCGGGCCCGTGGGGCCCTCTCGAATATCCGCCGTTCAACCCAAAGAGAAAAATTCGAGGCCGATTCCATGGTCATATCGCATGGCCTCATAATACCGGGAAGCGCGCATTAAACTTATTTCGTGGCACGAAGCAATGGCCGCGACAGGCGCCTGCATGGAATCACCTCCAGCGGTTCGCGCTCGCGTGGAATCCTGCGATCGAACAGGAATCGCTCAATATCAATAAGTTGGAGCAGGTCCTTGTCGAAAAAGTCCCCCACTTTTGATAACGACCCGTTTTAACGTGGCGCCTTTTTCGCCAAAATGCGCTGCAGGGTGCGGCGGTGCATGTTGAGACGGCGCGCCGTTTCCGAGACATTGCGGCCGCAAAGCTCGTAAATCCTTTGAATATGCTCCCACCGCACCCGGTCGGCCGACATTGGATTTTCCGGGAGTTCGGCCTTGTCGTGGCGGGTGGCCATGAGAGCATTGAAAATTTCATCGGCATCGACTGGCTTGGCCAGATAATCGAAAGCCCCGAGCTTCACGGCGGTCACGGCGGTAACGATATTGCCATAGCCGGTCAGGATGATGCCCCGCGCGTCCGGGCGCTTCGCCTTCAATTCGCGGATCACATCGAGTCCGTTGCCGTCGGCAAGCCGCATGTCGATGACCGCGAAGGCGGGAGCGCCCTCGCCGATTGCCGCGAGACCTTCGGCGACCGAGTGCGCGGCGGTCACGGTGAAGCCGCGCGTCTCCATGCTGCGGCAAAGGCGCGTCAGGAAGGTATTGTCGTCGTCGACGATCAAGAGCGAGCGATCGGGCCCGAAACTGCCCTGCACACCTTCATCTTCGCTCGGCTTTCCCGCCTTGACAGGCTCGGGGGGAGCGTTTTTCATTGCCAGTCGCCTCGCTTGAAACATTTCCAGGACAACACAACAAAGCAAGAGAGAATCAACAAATTATTCGCGTTTTCTTGGGCCGTGAAAGTGCCCCGGCTTTGTGTCTTAACAGCGCGGCCGGAGTTCGGCCTCGGGCTCGGCCGTAGTACCGCTGGCTGGCAATCGTTTGGCCCCGCGCTCGAATGCCGCCCTTTCCCACAAAATCGTAACCACTGCACCGGTCGCAGGGGCAACGCGATTCTCGGTCTTAACGATCGCGCCGGAGCGTTCCAACAGGGTCTTGGCGATGAATAAGCCAAGGCCCAGCCCCGCACCTTCTTCCGTTTTAGCGCGCCTGTCGCTCTTGGTTGTTACATAAGGCTCGCCCACCCGGCCAACGACATCGGGAGAAAAACCGGGGCCATCGTCTTCTATGACCATCGCAACCCTTGCCGCATTCCATTTCGCCCCGATCCGGACTTCCGAAGCGGCGAAGTCTATCGCGTTTTCGATCAGATTGCCGAGCCCGTACAATATCCCCGGGTTCCGCAGGCAGGCCGGTTCCGGCCCTTGCCCATCCTCGACAATCGAAATGTGAACTCCGAAATCGCGGTGCGGACCGGCAACCTCTTCTATGAGCAAACTCAAACTCATTTCATCGAGAATATTGCCGGCGTCGCTGCCAAGGGAGGCGAGCTTGCCTAGGATGGCGCGGCAGCGGCCGGTCTCCTGCGCGAGCAGGGTGAGATCCTCTTCGAGGGGATCGCTGGCGGGAAGTTGCTTTTGGAGATCCTTGACGATGAGCGTGATCGTGGCCAGGGGCGTGCCGAGTTCATGCGCCGCCGCCGCCGCCAACCCGTCGAGCTGGGTTAAATGCTGCTCGCGCGCGATTACGAGTTCGGTCGCGGCCAAGGCGTCGGCGAGTTTGCGCGCCTCCACCGCAACGCGCGACGCATAGATCGCGATGAAGGCCGCACCAAGTACGATCGCGACCCAGATCCCTGTGTCGTAGATCAAGGGGAGCTGCAGCTGCTCTCCCGGAAACCAAGGCAGCGGGTAGTGACGGAAGGTCAGGGCCGATACTGCACCGATCATGAGCAGGGTCAGAATCAAAGTGATACGCCCCGACAGCGACACCGCGGAGATCATAATCGGCGCCAGGTAAAGCACCGAAAAGGGATTTTCGATCCCTCCGGTCAGATAGAGAAGTGCCGTCAACTGAAGGATATCGTAAGCCAGCATCAATGCGGCCGGCACATCCTCCAGCCGTTCGATGCGGCCGAAGCGCAGCCGCAGGCCGATGTTGAGCCCGGCCGAAGCCGCGATGACGAGAAGACAAGGGCCAAGCGGAAGCGAAAATCGGAGCCCGAAATAGGTAAGGACGAGCGCGATAGCCTGTCCGAGCAGAGCCAGCCAGCGCAATGTGACGAGCGTATCGACGCGGAGCCGCCGCGAGCGCCCGCCTAGGTCGATGTTGATTAATTCGGCCATGATACCCGCTTACACTGGTCGCGATCGAAGTAACAGGGCTGACGCCAAGCGCCAGCGGCGATGATCTCGCCGCCGGACCGAAGGGCGTTTTTCAACCGGCCCGCGTTTGGGTCTTGCCGGATTTGTTGCTGAAGCGGCGAGGGGACCAGGCGTTCGATTTACGATATAGGATGGGCGGAGCATCCGCGATTTGGCTTAGTCCATGCGTCTCGACTGGAACGATATCAAAGCCCGCGCGGCGAAATTCGCCGGGGATTGGAACGGCGCCCAATACGAGCGGGGCGACACGCAAACTTTTTACAACGAGTTTTTCGAACTGTTCGGCGTCACCAGGCGGCGGGTCGCAAGCTTCGAGCATGGCGTGAACCTGCCCGATAAAAAGCGCGGCTATCTCGATCTTTTCTGGAAAGGCAAGCTGCTCGTCGAGCAAAAGTCCGCCGATCTCGACATCGCGCCGGACCGGCCGGTGCGCTTCCGGCTCCCGGAGCTGCCGGATCACGTTCAGGATTTTGGCTTCATCGCCGGCCAGGAGCGGCGGGTTTTCCGCGATCAAGATCCGGTAAACATTCTCGCTTCGCGCGACGAGGCGGTGGATCGCCTCTATCGCAAGGAGCCTTTTGCGAGCGACCGCGAAAGGGTGGAGCATCTTTTCGGCTTGTACGAAAAGCTCACCGCGCCGATGCTCGTCGCCGCCGCCGCGAAGCCCAAGCGCGGCCGGAGAAAGTGAACGCTAGGCTGTAACGACGACCGCGACTATTTCCTATGAATTAATATCTACCCACGCCCACGTCCGTGAGCGAATGCTCGTGCCAATACTTGCAATAAATTAATTAATAGTATAACGTATTGTTAAGAAACTCAAATCGTAAAAATTGTCTTTACGTTATGTTTGATTTACCGAATCAAATAAAGCTTGGATTCAGTGTGTTGCTTAAACTGGTTTTCATTTGTGATTCGTATTTTGGTTGCATGGACGCGCCGGTTTCGATGCCGCCGCAAAAGACGAGGTTAATCCTATGATGAGTGCCCTGAAAAGCGAGGCCGCGCAGCCTCGCGCCGGGTTTGCCGAGGTCCGGCCGGCCTATCTCGAGGCCTTGAGGCTGGTTGAGAGGCTGCATCGCCGTCTTCTCGACGTGATCAAGGACGAATTCGACCGGCGCGGCCGCAGCGATGTCAATTCCGTGCAAGCCTTGCTGCTTTATAATATCAGCGACAAGGAATTGACCGCCGGCGAACTGCGCACGCGCGGCTATTACCTCGGTTCGAACGTCTCTTACAATGTCAAGAAACTGGTCGAAACCGGCTATCTGCATCATGCCCGCTCGCGCATCGACCGGCGCGCCGTGCGAATCAGCCTGACCGAGAAGGGCAGGGACGTCCACAACATCGTCTCCGGGCTCTATGACAAGCATGTCGCCACGGTGGAGCAAATCGGCGGGATCGGCTCCGGCGAGTTTACAAAGCTTAACCACTCGCTGGTCCGGCTCGAACGTTTCTGGACAGACCAGATAAGGTACAGGCTGTGACGCGCGGGACGCGATGCCAAGCCGAAGATTAAGCGTAACCGCACGAGTCCTTGCCTTGGGTTATTTTGGACGCGGCCATATTTCGAACCTAAACGCCACAAATTCGCCGTCCTGTTTGTGCCTTTGTCACCACTGCGGCGCCTCAAAAGAAGAGTCAGTCACACGCCGTCGTGCGTTTGGGTGCTCGATAGGTCTTCAAGAAGCTCTTCCAAACCAATGACGCATTGCCCGCGAGGCCAGGTCGCGCAGGATCGTCCCAGGTCGAGATGCGGTCCGCGCGAGCGCCGGATCGCGCGCGCGCCGCCGGATGAGTATTTGGAAGACCGTGGTATTGGAGGTCGAGGCATTGGGATTCGGGACGAAAAAGGATTTGTTGCGCCTGCCGTATCGTCATTTTTATCCTATTGGGCGCGCGGCGGCGGTCGTGGCCACCGCCTTCGGGTTACTCCATGCCGCTGGCGCGGCCGCGGGGCGGGGCGACGCAGCGTTCGGCGCGCAGGCCGAGTGGGCGCAACGTTACGATGCGGACCCGCGCCTTTCGGTGAGCCGCTCGAACACGCCGGTTCTCGCGGTGGAAACTTTCGCGGCGACCGGACAGGCGATCGAAACCTACCGCCAAATCGTCTCCAATGGCGGCTGGGTCGCGGTTCCCGCAGGACAGACGCTGAAACTAGGCGTAAGCGGCCAGGCCGTGGTCGCCCTGCGAAAACGGCTCGCGGCATCGGGCGATCTCGATCCCTCGGCCGGGGCGTCGTCGGTCTTCGATTCCTACGTCGATGCCGCCGTGAAACATTTTCAGGCCCGCCACGGGCTGCTCCAAAGCGGCGTGGTTTCAAAGGAAACCTTTACCGCGCTCAACATCCCGGCCAATGTCCGGCTGCATCAGCTCGAGGTGAACCTCGTCCGGTTGCGCTCCTATTCCGGCAACCTTGGCGAACGTTTCGTCATGGCGAATATCCCGGCGATGGCGGTCGAGACGGTCGAGAACGGCGTTGTCGTGACGCATCACGCGGCGGGCGTCGGCAAGATCGACCGCCAATCGCCAGTCATGATGACGAAGGCGATCGACATTAATTTCAATCCGTATTGGACCGTGCCCGCCTCGATCATCCGCAAGGATTTGATCCCGCGCATGCAAAAGGATCCGAACTATCTGGCCGACCATAAGATCCGGATATTCAACAAGGACGGTCAGGAGCTTCAATCCGATCAGATTAATTGGAACTCGCTCGATGCGGTCAATTACAGCTTCCGCCAGGATCCGGGCGGCGAAATCAATTCGCTTGGCGTCGTGCGCATCAACATCAACAATCCCTATGGTGTCTATATGCATGACACCCCAGAGAAAGGCATTTTCGGCGACGATGACCGGTTTGTGTCTTCCGGTTGCATCCGCGTCCAAAACGTTCGCGACTATGTGACCTGGTTGCTCAAGGACACGCCGGGTTGGGATCGCGAACATATTGACGAAGCGATCCGCTCCGGCGAGCGCGTGGATGCCAAGCTCGCGACTCCGGTTCCGGTGTATTGGGTATACATCACGGCGTGGGCCACGCCCGAGGGTCTTGCCGAGTTCCGCGAGGATATTTATCAGCGCGACGGCTTTGGGCCGGACACGGCCAACGCTTCATCGGCCCCGCTCCCGCAAGTCCAACCCCAGCCAGAACCGCGCGCGGTCAGCGCGCGCAGCCCCGCTCTCGAACCCATGAACGACGACGAATAATCCGCGTGGAGGCAACCGGCGCTATTGTTGAACTATGCTGAATTCGACGCGCCGGTCCTCGCGCAGGCGACCTTTCATCCTACCGTTGCTGCGGCCTTCCGTTGGCCCGTTGTTGGCCAAGGAATCGGAACTCCCGTAACCTTTCGCGCTCAGCATGGCGGGGTTGACCCCGGCATCGACGAGGACTTGGCGCACGGCATTGGCACGCCGTTGCGAGAGTTCCGTATTGGCGGTTGGAGTACCGGCGTTGTGCGTGTAGCCGCTGATCCGAACCACCGTTCCAGCGGGCAATTGCTTCATCAGACCGGCCGCCTGCCGCAAGAGAGCCTTGCTGCTCGACGGAACCCCGGCGCTATTGGGAGCAAAATAAATGGCCGGCAGATGAAGGGCCGGCTGATTCGGAGCGCCGGCTGGGTTTTTGCCGCTGACTTCCGATTTGAGCGCCGAGGACGCCGCCGCCGTTTTGGTCGCGCCGCTACCTGCAAGTGTAGCAACCGCGAATTGGGGCCTAAGAACGGATTTTAGCGAACTGATGATCCTGTCGCGATCCGCATCGGGGATCGTTCCCCCGGCACTAACGGCATTTCCTTCAAACAGCGCCTGCGACCCCGGGGTCTTGAAATTATCGAGCGCTGCCTTGAGATCCTTCGTCCAGCCCGCCTCGCCAGCATGCTGGTCCACGGCGAGATCGCCGGTGATTTTATCGGCTCCGAACACCGTCTCGAGCGAGTCGGTGATTGCGGTGCGAGTAAGGTCGTCTCCGACAGTGCCGGAGTAAACAATAAGGCCGTTCTCATTGCTAAGCGCCAAGCGCGCTGGCATCGAAGGCGCGGCCGGGATTGCGACCGGCGCATTTTGCGCCATGACGGGCGCGGACTGTACGGCCACACGAGTGCCCTTCTTTCCCGATGAAATCGCGTATCCCAAGACTCCGAGCGTAATCAGCAGACAGGCGCCCGGAATGAGCAACCGGCCGAGCCCGGGAGCGCCGCCGCCGCCTCCCATGCTGCTCGGCGGAATTTGCTCTGCTCCAGGCAGCGCAATTTCCTCAGCGTTGGAAGCTGAAAACGAGATGGCCAAGTCAGGGAAACGCGATGCCGCCGCGGGAATTGCCGACGGGATAGCTCCGCCTTGTGCCAGCTGGCCGATGATTTTGGGTATTGCGTAGCCCAAAATCGTTCCCGCGAAGCGTTGGCTTACACCGGCGTTATCGGCAATCTCGCTAATAACGTCGGAGCCTAGCGCCCCCTCTACCTCTTGCCCCGAAAGCGGCACGGGATCGGTTCCTTCTACCCAGGAAGCAACCTCGGCGGCGAGACCCGCGGCCTTGAACATATCCAGGAAGCCGCCAATACCGCCCGGCTGTCGAGCGACCAGGTCCAGGGTCTCTTGAATAAGCGAACGGCCCTTGGGCCCGAGATGGTATCGCGCGCCGATTTCTTGAATGAGCTTATCAAAAGTAATGAGCTTGTCAAAAGTCGCCATCTTACCTCCTCCCTTTCTCGAAGTCGCCATCTTACCTCGTCTCCTTCTCGAAAAATGCCGGTTGGCCCTGCGCGTTTCGCGAAAGGACTCTGGTCCTCCTGACTAACGGATAACCGCGGCTGGACGCGAAAGTTGCCCACATGCACGCCATTTTATCGCCGCTTGCGGCTAAGCAAAGAGCAAGAAGGTTTGATATATCTCCAGTTTTCCCCCGCGATCTTCGACGCTCGGTCCAGCTTGCGCGACAAACGATCGCCTTTCGAAAGGCGCGGCCAGCGCTGTCCAGTGGACACTGCCCAAATCATGCATCATCCCTCGCGCTGGGCCGTTTCGTGGGCGTTCTCAATCGCCGCGCTCCGGCCGTGCCGCCATCGCAGGAAATCGCAACAAGTGGCGCCAAAGCCGCACTGATTGTTTTTCTGAACGTCATCCACAATTTCCTGAGCGATCGGGCTTTTGCATCGGCGTCCGAATGCTATTCTGGCGGCGATTCGAACTTTGTTTGTTTGCGGTTGGTCCGCGTGCCGCGCGGGAAACTTGTTCCGGCCACACGTGCGATTTCGGGGAGGTGATCCTTGGACGGCAAAAATTTAGCCTCGCGCCGGTTCGATTTCGATGCCGCCCCTGAGCTGTCGGCGATCGAAGCGGTTGACCTTGTTGAGATTTCCGGACGGGTCAAATGGTTCGATGTGGCGAAAGGGTACGGCTTTATTGTGCCGGACAATGGCGCCGCCGACGTTCTTGTGCATATCACCACCTTGCGCAAGGACGGCTTTAGCGTCGCTTATGAGGGAACCCGCGTCGTCTGCGAAGC
Source organism: Pseudomonadota bacterium (assembly GCA_030948025.1). Lineage (GTDB taxonomy): Bacteria > Pseudomonadota > Alphaproteobacteria > Rhizobiales > Beijerinckiaceae > Methylocapsa. The sequence goes on along the minus strand of JALZAY010000008.1, from coordinate 6,803 downwards.
GGTGCGCCGGGTGAAGGGGTTGCAGGTTCTAAAAATTATCTCGATGGATGGATCGGGCGCCGTGCATCGATCCGAATGGCGGCCGCCGCGCACCTTTGTCGAGGTGGCGCCAGTGGGCGGGTTTCAAATTGCCATCGTCAAATGGTTCAACCGTTCGCGCGGATTTGGCTTTCTGACCCAAGGCGAGGGTACGCAAGATATTTTTGTCCATATGGAAACCCTGCGCCGTTACGGGATTGCGGAGTTGCGGCCGGGAGAGAGCCTCCTCGTGCGTTTCGGCGACGGCCCGAAGGGACTCATGGCGGCCGAGGTGCGGCCGCTCGACGCGGCCTTGTCCATGCCGCATTGAGGTGGCATCTGTTGATGCGGCCGTTTGCGGGTCAGCCGCGGCCAAGTTCCGTGCGGCCGCAAGCCGATAAGCGCTTCGATAAAACGTCTTTGGCGAGGGGCCGATGCGATGCGACCGGCCGAGACCTGGCGCCGCTTCGAGTTGAATCGCGCTATGATCCCGTCCAAAAAACCCGCACCTGTTTGCGATCAAGCGCTAAGAGCCGGCCCTGCCAGTTTCGCGCGCGGGCCTTCCTTGGACTGTGCGCAAGCTTGGTTTTTCTTTGCGCGAGTCCGGCAGCGCTCGCCATGGACGCGCCGCCGCCGCAGGGCAACCTCGAAAGGCTTGAGATCGTCACCGCCAGCGGAACCCATGAATTTTCCGTGGAAGTCATGCGCGGCGGGCCGCAACGCGAACGCGGCCTCATGTTCCGCCGGTTTCTTCCGCAAGAGCGTGGCATGTTGTTCGACTTCGCGACCGAGCGGCCGGTGATGATGTGGATGAAAAACACTTATTTGCCGCTCGACATGATTTTCATCGGCCGCGCCGGCAAGGTGGTCGGGCTCGCCGAAAATACCGAGCCCTTGTCGGAAAAAATTATCCCCTCGGGCGCTCCGGCCTATGGCGTTCTCGAAGTCAATGCCGGCACGGCGGCCCGGATCGGCTTGCGGATCGGCGACAGCGTCCGCCATCCTCTGTTCGACAAGTGACGGAACCCGGTCATGATTGGGTTGCCGCCCTTGTTCGCGGCGCGGCCGCATGATAGCGAATGCACGGCAACAGGGCAGGGGCATCGTCGCCATGCGGGGCATAGCGCAGTCTGGCAGCGCGGAAGTTTTGGGTACTTCAGGTCGCAGGTTCGAATCCTGCTGCCCCGACCAATGTCAAGGCGGTCCGGCTCTCGACAGCAAATCAACGTGGGAATAACCCCGCTCAAATCCGCGTAGACGCCAACCTGCATCGAGACGAGAGCGATTGAAATGACCGCACGGATTTACCGCCCCTCCCGGACCGCAACCCAATCGGGCCCTGCCAGGGCCAGGTTTTGGGTTTTGGAATTCGCACCCGCCGCGCCACGCCAGATCGACCCGTTGATGGGCTGGACGAGTTCGGGCGATATGACGAGCCAAGTGCGGTTGAATTTCGCCAGCAAGGAAGAAGCGATCGCTTACGCCGGGAAAAACGGCTTGAACTACCGGGTCGAGGACTCAAAGCCAGCGCCCCGGAAAATCCTAAGCTATTCCGATAATTTCAAAGCGACCCGTCGCGACCAATGGACCCATTGACCCGGCCCTTCTTATCAGACTTGACCTGAAGATAGATCCGTAAGCTGATGTTATCTAAGTCAAAAGAACGCCCATCAATTCACCGCTTCGGCGCATGGCACGCGGGCCCCGTAGCTCAGCTGGATAGAGCAGCCGCCTTCTAAGCGGCAGGTCGCAGGTTCGAGCCCTGCCGGGGTCGCCAAGAACACTTAATCACGCCGGGCCTCGCGATGGCGGGCTGAAGACAGGATTCGATGGCGGCGATCACCAACCCGGCCGCGGACCGGCTTTTGTTTCGATTGAGCGTTGTCACGCGCGCGCTCCCGGCCATCCTTTATGGCGCGCGGATTGCTGCATCGGCGTCGATGGCGCTCTACGTCGCGTTCTTCTTGCAGTTGGACGAGCCGAGCTGGGCGGGATTGACCGCCGTGATCCTTGCTCAGCCTGTACTTGGCGCCGCTCTCCGCAAGGGGATGTTCCGGCTCATCGGCACACTTGCCGGGGCGGCCGCCGCCGTCGCGATAGTCATTCTGTTCCCGCAATCACGGGTTGGTTTTTTTCTGGGCTTAGCATTTTGGGGCGGACTGTGCGCCTACGCCTCAACCGCCTTGCGCAACTTTGCCGCCTACGGCGGGTTCATTGCCGGACTTACTGCCGCGGTCGTCGCCTCGGATGCGATTCAGGCGCCGGATCAGGTGGTGAGTCTCGCGATCATCCGTGCGAGCACAATCACCCTTGGGATCATCTCCACGACGCTCGTATTTTCGCTGACGGAATTCGGCCGCGCGCGCGAAGATTTGGCGGACCGGATGCGCCATATTGGCGAGGAGATCATGGCGGCGCTAATTAAGACACTGCGATATCAGGCAGGCCCCATCGAGGCTTGCCGGGCCGCGCGCCGTGCGCTCCTTGCCGAGGTTGCAGCGCTCGACGCGGTTATCGATCAGGCGATCGGCGAATCTCTCTCGGTGCGCGCGCGCCAGGCAACTTTACGGGAAGCCCTGGCCGGGTTGTTTTCCGCCATGTCCAGCTGGCGCACGATTGAAGCGCATTTAAGCGAGCGCCCTAGGCTCGTGACCAAGGCCGGCGCCGAGGCGGCGTTGTCCGCATTACCTGATATCGCCGTTCCCGAAGTCTTGCCTGTCGAAGCCGCCAAGGACCCTGCCTCGCTCCGCGACAAATTGCGACGCGGCGGCCGCTTGCTTTTGGATCTTCCGGCTGCCGATACGTCGACGCGTTTGTTGTTGGATCAGACCGGTAAAGCTCTGCTCGGAATTGCCAAGACGATAAACGGCATCGCGTTGGTGTGTGCGCCGTCCACGGCGGAAACCGTACAACAGCGGCCTGTGAGACGCACCTACGATCCCCTCAGGGCATCACTCAACGGCTTGCGGACGGCACTGGCCATTGCGGCGACAGCTCTGTTCTGGATTTTTTCGCAGTGGCCTAACGGTCCAATGTTCATCATCTTCGCCATGTATGTGTCATTGCGCTATACGATGCAGAAGGAAGAGGCTTTTGACATGGGACTTGCGGTGTTGCTTAGCTCAATTCTTTCGGCAGCAGGTGCGGGACTGCTCAAATTTTTCTTGCTGCCTTCTCATGAGAGTTATGTGGCATTCACTCTCTTACTCGGGGCATTTCTGGTCCCGGGCGGGGCGCTCGCAGCGTTTCCAGGCGTCCTCGGCTCTATCGGCCTTTTTTACTCGGCCTTTCTCGTGGCGATGCTGAGCCCAACGAACCGCATGGTTTATGATCTCGCGGTCTTCTTCAACAATGATCTCGCTATCGTAGCAGGCTCGATTGCAGGCGTCGCTGGCTACCGCCTGATCCCGCCGCTTTCCCCTGAGCTTCGCGCGCGCCGCCAGGTGGCCGCGGCCCTGCGGGACCTCCGCCGGCTTGCGGCCGGCCAATGGCGCCCTACGGCGGAAATATGGGAAGGCCGCCTCTACGATCGGTTGATCGCCTTGCCGAAAGCAGCAACGCCCTTACAGCGGGGGCAGCTGGGAACCGCCCTCGGCGTTGGCCTCGCGATTCTGCAGCTGCGGGAACTGGCCGGCGCAGCCGGAGTGCGGGACGGCGTGCATCGCGTCCTCTCGGCGGTCGCCGCGGGCGACTCGGAGCAAGCACGCTCGGGCGCGACCGCTCTTGTCGATCGCCTCACATCGCAGCCAAGCGCGGACGACCCGGTTAGCGTGCAGCGGCTTTGCGCCTACCTCGAAGAAATCGAGGAAGCACTGGCTTCCCACCCGGCATTCTTCGATCGGCGAGGTTAACGATGCCGTTTCGCGAGGTCGATTTGTTCGGCATTTACGTGGCGCCAATCGCCGTGCTCATGTTGCTCGCATGGCTATTGCTTTTGGTGATCCGCCGGATCGCCGATCGGTCCGGTTTGACATATGAGGTATGGCATCCGGCGCTATTCAACGCCGCGCTTTACCTCATTTTGCTTTCTGTCCTCGTGCTCGCGCTTGCTGGACGCAGCTCGTCATGACCCTCGCCGGCGCCGTTCGTTCCGCGCTGCGGCCTGCTCTGACGCTGCTCGTGGTTGCGGTTGCGCTTGTGACGGGATGGTCGATGTGGCGCACCTACATGCTTTCGCCCTGGACGCGCGATGGGACCGTCCGCGTCTACGTCGTCACGATAGCGCCCGAGGTCGCGGGGCGTGTCGTCCAGCTTAATGTCGCCGACAATCAATATGTCCACAAAGGCGATCTCTTGTTCGTCGTCGACCCATCCGACTATCGAATCGCCGTCGACGAAGCGCAGGCAGTGGTGGACGAAGCCAAGGATCGCATGACCTTGTCGCGGGCAGAATCCGAGCGGCGGGCGAAGCTGAGTGAGCTTGCGGTCTCGATCGAACAACAGCAGATTTACGCCGTCGGCGCGGCGACCGCGGCGGCGAGCTACCGGCAGGCCCTCAATCGACTCGCCAAGGCACAGCTCAACCTGAGCTGGACGGAGGTGCGTTCGCCCGTCGATGGCTGGGTGACCAATCTGTCGTTGCGCCAGGGAGATTACGCCGTCGTCGGCCGGCGCGCGCTTGCGCTGGTCGACGCACATTCATTCTGGGTGGACGGATATTTCGAGGAAACGACGATCGGGCCGATCGCGGACGGCGACCCCGCGAGTGTTTGGCTGATGGGCTTTCCGCAGGAGATCAAGGGGCACGTTGACAGTCTAAGCCGCGCGATCAACGTGCCGAACGCGCAAGCCAACGCCGCTGGCATCGCCGACGTGAACCCGGTCTTTACATGGGTGCGGCTGGCTCAGCGCGTCCCCGTGCGGATCCATCTTGACGTGATTCCCGATAGCGTAAGGCTGGTGGAAGGCATGACCGCTACGGTACAGGTACATCCGCGCAGCCTATCAACGAAGCCCAAGGGATGATGATCGCCATTCCAACGCCGGGGGCCGCGGGCGGCATGTCCATACGGTCATTCGGAAGGCTTCCCTGTCGTGGCCAGAATCGGCTGGTCATATTAACCGGGGCTGAATTGTCTGGTGGCCAATCGTGGTGTTTTGCACCAAGCAGCCGTGGGCGATGCCGCGCGTCGTTTTTCCATGGACTGTTGCAAAAATATCCAACCCTCTGATGGTAAACGTGAATTAACTAATATTGGGTCTCTTCGTGGCACCTCCTAGCGGGAGCTTCGCCGCATTTTGGTCGCATTCGCCGGGCGAAACTACACCAGGCGCTGCCATGGCTTTAAGCCTTCGGAAACCGGAGGCTGCGAAACTATCGGGTTGCCTGTTTTTAGAACCGGCAAAGGCCCGCGCTGCGGTCCGCGCCGCAAGTCAAGGGGACGCGCATGCGGGCGAGGCGAATTCTCTGTGTTGCAGCACGTTCCTTCGCCGTTTTTTGGCGGTTTCCCCGCAAGGCTGACGGTCCAGTCCGTTGCATCGTTGCTGGGCTTGCCGGCAGTGCGGCGGTTAGCCTCTGCGGATGCGCGCAGCCGCCGCCCCAGCGTCTCGCCTACGCGAATTCGACGGAGTATTTTCCATCCTCGATCTATGGCCCCGCGAGCGCGCGCGTCGTCGCCGACGGTGAACCGGTGCCACGCGGGGGCGGGATGTATATGCTCGGCAAGCCCTATACGATCGCCGGGCTAACCTATTACCCGAGCGAAAAACATTATGCCGCGATTGGCCTTGCTTCCTGGTATGGCGATGCCTTTCACGGCCGCCGCACGGCCAATGGCGAGGTTTACGATCGCGATTCGATTTCCGCCGCGCATCCGACGCTGCCTTTGCCAAGCTATGCGCGCGTCACCAATCTGCGCAACCATTACTCGATGATCGTGCGGGTCAACGACCGCGGGCCTTTTGCCGCCAACCGGATCATGGACGTCTCCCGCAAGACCGCCGAGGCCCTGGATTTCCGCCAGAGGGGAACGACGCGGGTCAAGGTCGAATATATCGGCGCCGCGAGCCTCGCCGGGTCGAACGACCAAAAATTGCTCGCGACCTTGCGTTCGGATGGACCGGCATCGCTCGGCGGCTGGGCAGGCCGAGACCGTGACGTGGTCGCCGGGAACGCGCCATCCCTCATAGCCCCCACCGAGGCGGGGCCCATCGCTTTGCCCGCTGGCGGCGAAGCGAGCGCGCCGAATTCAGCGCCCGCCAGCCATTTTGCGGCCCGTGCCGCTCCACTGCCGCCAGCGCGGCCATTCGACCTCGGGACAATCCCGGGCGCCGGCGTGCCGATAGCCTCGCGCTGAGCATTGCACTGGCCGAGTATTTTAAAGAATCCGCCAGCCTCTTGCGATCTGCTGGTGGGGACCAATTTGATTTCCGGTTTTGCCCAGGGCATTGGCAATTGCAACTATCGCTGAATAAATCAAGAATTTCGTAACAGCAGGAAATGGCCGTACTGAAGGGTTTCTTGCGGTTTTTGACCATTTTTAGCTTGAACGTCGTAGTTTCGCTAAATCGCGCAGTCGAGAATGAACGCAATGCCCCAAAACCGGACGTCACAGAAGCTTTTTTAGGCGACACGCTGACGGCAGGAATGCGCTAGATGGGTGCAGACACCAAGCACAACACTCCGTGCACTTTTGGCTGTCTACGCTTCCTGACACCCCTAGGTCATGATCTCATAAAGGGGATTCCCGAATCGGCAAGAGAATGATTCAACCTTCAGATCATGGAGGTTGGAATGGCTCGTTTTGATTTGACGGATGTCGAGTGGTCGGTGATTTCGCCGCTGC
>JALZAY010000082.1 GCA_030948025.1 Pseudomonadota bacterium | reverse complement strand
CATGGCTCATCGTCCCGCAATCCACCGTGACCAAAAGCTTCGCGCCGTCGCGCGCAAGGTTCCTGATTGCCTCCACATTAGGGCCGTAGCCTTCGAAAATACGGTCGGGAATATGGATCAGGCACGGTGTGCCGCACGCCTGGAAATAATCATGAAGCAGCGCCGAGGCGGCGGCGCCATCGACATCATAGTCGCCAAAAACCGCGACCGTTTCGCCGCGCTCGATCGCCCCGGCGATTCGTTTTGCCGCCGCCTCCATGTCCTTCAGGCAATAGGGGTCGGGGAGAAGATTTTGCAGCGTTGGGTCGAGATAATCTTGCGCAGTGCCCGGCGTGATGCCCCGCCCGGCGAGAACGCGGGATAAGAGATCGCCGGTTCCATGAACTTGCGCGATGGCGAGCGCCCGCGCCTCGCCCGCCGCGTCGAGCCGGCCGCGCCAAGACCGCCCAAGCACGGAATGCTCGACCCCGAGAAACGCGCGGGTGGCGGAAAGCGATTCGTTCATGCCGGATGGTAGCCGGAGGTTTCGCGGATAGCGAGCGTGGCTTGCGTCACGTACACAGGGAAAGGGCGACTGCCCCCGGCGAGCGCGGCCCGGGTCGGTTGCGCCGCGAAAACCCGCATGACGGGTGAACGTCATGCATGGAATACGTGCCCAGCGGAACATTCCATGCCGACGCGGTGCTCTTCTCTCGGCGCGCCGATCTTACCGGCTTGGGTGCATGGGAGCCCTCATGTCGAGAATTTGGTGTTGCCAAAATCCTTAAAAAGCGGCACCTTCACACCCGCCGAGGCTGTCGTCAGGTGGATGTCGGCGTTAGTTTCTGGATCATCATGGACCTCAACCCCCCTGCCATCGACGGTTCGCCCGCCCAGGCATTCGCAAGCCACAAAAGCAGAGCAAGTGCCATAGCCAGGGCGTACGCGAATTCGCACCCGTTAGAGAACATCAGTGGCAAGCTCGACGAGGACTACTCGATCGAGCTGATCGCTCACCTGCAGGCGGCGTCTGACGACCCCGAGTTCAAAGTCCAAGAGGAGAGGAGTATAACTCTCGTCCCCAAAACGCTAAGAAAGCTAAATCGAGGGGATGGGCAAGTGGGCACAGATAAGGACTATGACATGGCGCTCAAAGGACTCATGGTTATCGCCCACCGCTACCGGAAACTGCTGAGTAAAGACGACCTCACCTTCATTCTGCGGGAGCTTGTCCCAGATTACCTTTCCGGAGGTCACGATGCCTCCATTGAAACCATCACCTACGTTGGATTTGCTACCCCGGAGACCGAGAATCACCGATTGATGATCGAGAGCAGTAGGTATCTTGTGAACCAACTCCTCTTTGAAAGAACCGGGGACAAGAAATACGACAACGTAAACAACGGCCTTACTAAGTGGTTGCTTGGCGAAATGCAGACGAAGGCCAAGCATGACTTCCTCGAGTTCAGCGCTCGCCCATATGCGCGGCTTGCACTGCACGCGCTGTTAAATCTCCACGAGTTCGCCGGGGACGTTCCGATAAGGACCGCCGCTCAAATGCTGCTCGACTACACGATGGTCAAGTTTGCAGTATCAAGTAACCGGCAGCGCCGGGTTAGTCCTTTCCGAAGACACCAGCATCAAATCAACCACGCAGCCAACCAGTATAACGACCTGATGTTGGACGTTGGTGACCAGATCACCGGGCTCTTCCTGATGTATAGCGGTCCCACTGGCCCTGACGGTGCACCAAAAAATCAGTATCCCGACACCTTGATGTACAACGCGGTGATCGCTGGGCTAGCCCCTTATCGCCCTCCTCCGGCCGCTTACATTCTCGCGATGAAGCGAGACAATCCCGCCTTCCAGCACCGTTTTTACCACGGGACCCGGCCCAAGTTAATTCCAGAAGCTGATGTTGCCGACGGTGGAGTTGAGATCTACTATAGTTCCCCGTCGTTTCTTCTCACAGCCGGTGGGATGTTCCTCAATAGCGGCTACCGTTTTGACGAAATAACTATTCCCTTTACAGACAAAAAAGCCTGGGAGCAAACCTCCAGGGCCCAGGCAACGACCTTGCTGCCCACCCGGGCCGACGTAGTATTCGCGGACCTCATTCGTTTCGAACCGTATCCGGATTCATTGGAGGATCCGTATGCGGTTAATCCTAAAGGGGATTCAATCCACGCTATTGCTGTCAACACTGGTGTTCATTCTGGCTTCGCCTGCGGCGCTAACCTGCGGCCCGCGGAAAAGGCGACCTTCCGCGCGTCGTCTTCCAATTCCCCTACTCTTGCCTTCCACGCCGATGCCTTCCACGCCGACAACATATGTTTGGGCTGGAAGGGCTCGGGCAACCAGAACCTTAACGTCGCCAAGGTCTATACTAGCGAGAAACTCGGTATTGATGGCGTTGAACGTCTCGAAGGCAAGGTCATTCTGGGCGATACGAGCGAGGAGGCGCCGGCTTTGGCGTCCCACAACGGCCGGTTATTCCTGGCCTGGAAGGGTGCTGGCAACGACAACCTGAACCTAATGTTCTCCGATGACAATGGCGCAACCTTTCACGGTATTAAGACCTTCCCTGACGCGACGAGCCACAAAGCCCCGGCTCTTGCGTCACACGTCGGAGGCCTGTTTTTGGCCTGGACGGGCAGGGGTGAAGGTCAGCTTAACGTCGCAAAGGTGACGTTGTTCGGCAATACCGCGGGAGGTTTCGGAATCGAAGGCCTCGAACCCTGGGTCCCCTTGGGCGATACGAGCGAGGAGGCGCCGGCTTTGGCGTCCCACAACGGCCGGTTATTCCTGGCCTGGAAGGGTGCTGGGCAACGACAACCTGAACCTAATGTTCTCCGATGACAATGGCGCAACCTTTCATGGTATTAAGACCTTCCCTGACGCGACGAGCCCTAAAAGCCCGGTTCTCGCTTCGCACGCCGGAGGCCTGTTTTTGGCCTGGACGGGCAGGGGTGAAGGTCAGCTTAACGTCGCAAAGGTGACGTTGTTCGGCAATACCGCGGGAGGTTTCGGAATTGAAGGCCTCGAACCCTGGGTCCCCTTGGGAGATACGAGCGAGGAGGCGCCGGCTTTGGCGTCCCACAATGGCCGGTTATTCCTGGCCTGGAAGGGTGCTGGCAACGACAACCTGAACGTAATGTCCTCCAATAACGGCGCATTTCACACGGGTCCTTGGTACTTTAGCGACCTCGGTCGAATCGGCTTTTACGTCGCGGCATATCGGGCCCCGGTCGCGGATCCCGGATCCCTCGACCCAGCTCCTGATAACTTGGGTGCGCTGTACGCGATGGAGTCCAAAGATATGGACTTCGAGACTTTCAAAAGGCTGACACTCGAGCGCAACACCATTCTTCCGGCTGAATTTGTCTATGGAGGGCGATATCACTTTCACACAGCGGACGACCGGCGCTTCAATTTCTGGTTCATGCAATCAGGGATCAAGTATATAGCTCGGGTACTTTTGCTAAACGAGCAAAATGAGATTATTGGGAATGATGATTTTACCTCGCTTCCCTTAGTCGAGGGTCCCTACCTGAAGGCGCCCGGTGGCCACGATGGCTTGATCGAAATCCGCCATCCCGGCTGTGAGGCTACTCCCATCGTGCTCGACTTCCGAAACCCCGATAACCCCGTCCGTCTGGATAACATGAAAGCCTGCCCCGAGCCTTGGCTCGACCGCGCGCAAGCGCTTCTCGCCTTCGCCCAAAAACTTTCTGATGCCGGAAAACTTAAGGAGGCGCAAGCGGCCCTAGACGATAGAGTCGAAATCTACAAGCAGCTCGGGATCACTAAATTTCCGATCGCTATCGACGCCACGCGGTTGTTCTTGCGATACTTTCTAATCCCCGGTGTGGTTGACTCATTGACTGACGCACGGCGGGTCCAGGCTGTGCAGTTCGCCCCGGGGGATTACAAATATCAGTTCCAGTCGGGAATACGGGCGGATTTCGAGTTCACGATCACTCCCCAGGGCACGGTCGACTACGATCACAGCTGCGACGCGTTCCTCGGCGGGCGCGGCACTGCAACATTGCAACTTCCCGGGCTTGAGGTGACGCTCGACGCGCTCCCGCTGACGGGCGCCGACAATGGTGGTGGTGTGTTTCTCGCCAGCGTGGGGGCGACCAATGAGGATTGGATCCAGCGGCGAACCGTGCGCCTTTTGCCGCATAAGTCCTACTTGGTTCAGCAGGGTAGTGGCCCGGTCGCCTCGCTCGAATTTGCGTTGCAACGGGACGGCCGCTTCGCGTACCGTCCCGAGCTTGACACAACACTGGGCGGCTGCCTCGCCGGCGCAGGCACGACCACGCTGACCTTCAAGGGATATACCGTCTCGGTGGACGCGACCGCCGTCAGCCGCTTCCTCTTGGTCACGTCTATCTGGGGCGCGAAGCCTGCGCAAAACGGCAAGGCCTCCATCGTCGTCCTCCCGGCGAGCATATTCACCCTTCAGCTCGATCGCGGCATAACCGACCTCGTGTTCTCTGTCGGCGCCACCGGCACAGTGACGGTCAATCCCGCGATGACAGGCCGGCTCGAGGTCGTGCCGGCCAGCCCACCCGTCGTGCGCGTGCTCGCGCACTAGGCGGTCTCCTCGCCGATCTAACGGACTGTTCACGCCTAAGCGGCCCGCTCAAACCAAATGGCTGGCGCTCTGATAGAGTTGTCCAATTTGGACAACTTATGGGGTTAACGGCCATTGAGATGCGCGCCGCGTTTCGATCGAGCCTTTTCACGCCGGGCGGGATCGGCTAAATCCACACTCATGCCGCGCGTTGATAAAACCGATTGGGTTCGCCACCGGCGCCGGAAAACCCGCGCGCCGTCCGCGACCCCCGCCCGCGCTCACCTCAAATAAGCCGCCCCAGCCGCGCGCCCTCATGGTCCAACAGCCATTGCTTGCGCGGCAGGCCACCGCCATAGCCGGTCAGGGAGCCGTCGGCGCCGATCACGCGGTGGCAGGGAACGATGATCGCCACCGGGTTCGCGCCGATGGCCAGACCGGCCGCGCGAACGGCCTTGGGCTTGCCGATACGCCCGGCTAGACCGCCATAGCTGAGGGTCTCGCCCGCCGGGATCGTGGTCAATGCGGCCCAGACGCTGCGCTGGAACGGCGTGCCGGCGGTGGCCCAACGCACTTCATTCAGCGCATGAAAATCACCATCGAAATAGCGAGATACTGGATCTTTTACGGCCTGTGGAGCCGCGCCCGCCTCGAGGTTGGCCGCGCCGTAATGCCGGCGCAACAAGCGCGCCATCCGCACCTCGAAATCCTCGAAGTCGAAGGCGCGCAGGACGCCCGCCTCATCGGTGACCAAGAGCGCGATCCCGATCGGGGTCGGCAGGCGCTCCAGGCGCAGGGCGTCAGGCGGCTTGCCGGTCATGGGCTTTCTCCCGGGCTGTGGGCGGCGCCTCGGACGCCCAGAGATGGAGAGCGGCATAAGCACGCCAGGGACGCCACGCCTCCGCCCGCGCCAGCAGTTCGGCGGCGCTTGGACGGCGGCCGCCGGCGTCGGCCAGGGCCCGCATCAGGCCGATATCCCCATGGGGGAAGGCGTCCGGCTCGCGCAATTCTCGCATGGCGATGTAATGGGCCGTCCATTCGCCGATACCCGGCAAGGCCTTGAGCTGGGCGATCGCCTCCTTCAGCGAGCGCCGCGTCCCGAGAATCAGAGGGTCTGCCAGCACGGCGGCAGCCAAGGACGACAGCGAGGCCGCCCGGGCGCGCGGCATGCCGAGGCAGGCCAGATCCGCATCCGCCAGGGCGGCTGGGCTTGGAAAGACGTGGGTCAGTCCTTCGATCTCCCCCAAGAGTTCGGGCGGCAAGGGCTCGCCGTGGGCGGCGACGATCTTGCCCGCCAGGGCCGTGGCGGCGGTGACTGTGATCTGCTGGCCGAGGATCGCGCGGATGGCGAGCTCGAACCCGTCCCAGGCGCCGGGCACTCGCAGCCCCGGACGTGCCGATAACAGCGGCGCCAGGGTCGCATCCTGGCCAAGCTGAGCGCCGATGGCGATTGGATCGGCGGCGAGATCGAACACGCGCCGGACCCTGGCGATGATGGTCGGCAGGGCGGATAGGCGCGGAAAGCGAACCTCGACCCCTAGCCGGTCGCCGGCCAAGGGGCGCACCACGAGCGTGCCGCGATCCGGGCCGATGGCGATGGTGCGGGCATAGTGGCCGGGGGCCACGATCTCGACCCCGGGAATGGCGCGATGGCTCAGGAACCCGGCCATGGCATCCCAGTCATAGGGCGGCCGATAGGGCAGACGGATCGAAAGCGCATCGCCGCCACGCACCGAGACGTCCTCCGCGTTTCCGCACCGCAGGGCGCTGGGGGGGCGATTGTAGAGGATTTGGAAGGTCTCGTTGAAGCGGCGGATGCTGCCGAAGCCGGCGGCCATCGCCACCTCGGCCATGGGCAGGCGAGTCTCATGGATCAATTGCGTGGCCAGCAGCACCCGGCGGGTCTGCGCCACGGCCACCGGCGAGGCGCCGAGATGCTGGCGGAACAGGCGGCGCAGCTGTCGTTCACCGACGCCCAGCCGGTAACCGAGGCCCTCGACGTCGGCCGCGTCCAGCGCGCCGGTCTCGATCAGAGCCAGGGCGCGTGACACGGTGTTGGAGGTCCCTCGCCAGGCGGCAAGGTCAGGCGAGGTCTCCGGGCGGCAGCGCAAGCAGGGCCGGAACCCCGCCGCCTGTGCGGCCGCGGCCGTAGGATAGAAGACCACATTCTCGCTCTTGGGCGTGCGGGCGGGACAGATCGGCCGGCAATAGATGCCCGTCGTCTTGACCCCCACGAACAGCTGGCCGTCAAAGCGGGCGTCGCGGGTCGAGATCGCGCGATAACAGGCATCGTGGTCGAGATCCATCCTGGCATGATCCTCCATCCGAGGCGGCTTGTCTCGCGGTTTTCGGACATGGACGTCGGATCGGGGTGCCGTCAGAATTCCTTGGCCACGCCAGAGAACAACCCGCGGAGCCGCGTGCGCGTTGCGGTGCGATTTATTCCGGCCTCCGGTCTTTCCAACGATTACCCGAAATGACGGTGCACAAATTCTGCACTGCGTCTTGCAATCGTCATAAATATCTATAATTCTGGATACATGGATAATTTAGAAACCATCGGCGCTCTGGCGGCGCTCGCACAAGCAACCCGGCTTGACACGTTCCGGCTATTGGTCAGCCGTGAACCCGTCGGTGTGCCTGCTGGTGAGCTTGCGCGCCTCATGGATGTTCCACAAAACACCATGTCGGCCCACTTAGCCGTGCTCGCACACGCGGGTTTGGTGAAGGGAGAGCGGCAAAGCCGCTCCATCATCTACCGCGCCAATCTGGCGCGCTTCCACGAGGTCGCGCTGTTCCTATTCAAGGACTGCTGCGGCGGTCGTGCCGATATATGCGCGCCCATAATTACCGATCTCGCACCGTGCTGCCCTGCAAAGGTTGCCTCTTATGACTGAACGCGCGTTCAACGTCCTGTTTCTCTGCACCGGCAACAGTGCCCGCTCGATCCTCGCCGAAAGCATCCTGCGCAAGGATGGAGGCGGACGCTTCAATGCCTATTCCGCCGGAAGCCACCCCAAAGGCCGCGTGAATCCCCTCGCGCTGAAAACACTCGAAGCCTTCGAGTATCCGTTCGAGGGATTTCGCTCGAAGAGCTGGGAAGAATTCACGGCGCCTGACGCCCCGGAACTCGATTTCGTGTTCACCGTCTGCGACAGCGCGGCGGCCGAGGCCTGTCCCGTGTGGCCGGGTCAGCCGATGACGGCGCATTGGGGCATTGAAGACCCGGCGGCCGTCGAGGGAACCACTATCGAGAAGGAACGCGCGTTCAACCAAGCGTTCCGCTACCTGAAAAACCGCATCGCAGTTTTCATCGCTCTACCGGTCAGAAGTCTCGACCAGCTCTCACTGGCGAACCGCCTCAAAGAGATCGGCCGCATGGAAGGCGCTTCCCATCGCGAAAAGGCAGGCTCATGACCGAAACGGCAGCCGTCCTGGGAAAAGCCCCGTCCATGGGGAAATTCGAGCGATTCCTGACGCTCTGGGTCGCGCTCTGCATTATCGTCGGCATTGGCCTCGGGCAGGCCGTACCGGGCGTGTTCCAAGCGCTCGGCGCTGCGACAGTGGCGGAAGTCAATCTGCCGGTCGCCGTGCTGGTCTGGCTGATGATCGTGCCGATGCTGCTGAAAATCGACCTTGCCGCGCTCGGACAGGTGCGAAATCACTGGCACGGGATCGTTACGACGGTCGGGGTCAACTGGCTGGTCAAGCCGTTCTCGATGGCGCTGCTCGGCTGGCTGTTCATTGCCCATCTGTTCCGGCCGCTCCTGCCTGCCGAACAGATCGACGGCTATATTGCCGGGCTGATCCTGCTGGCGGCTGCTCCCTGCACGGCCATGGTGTTCGTCTGGTCGAATCTCGTGGACGGCGAGCCGCATTTCACACTGTCACAGGTCGCGCTCAATGACACAATCATGGTGGTGGCCTTCGCCCCGATTGTCGCGCTGCTGCTAGGCCTGTCCTCGATCACGGTGCCCTGGAACACGCTGATTCTGTCGGTCGTGCTCTACATCGTGGTGCCGGTGATCGTGGCGCAGCTCTGGCGGCGCATGCTACTGATGCAAGGCGGGAAGGCGGCGCTTGCCCGAGCGCTTCGCGCCTTGGCTCCTCTGTCCCTCTCGGCGCTGCTGCTGACGCTCGTGGTTCTGTTCGGCCTGCAAGGCGAACAGATCATGCGCCAGCCGGTCGTCATTGTGCTTTTGGCGGTGCCTATCCTAATACAGGTCTATTTCAACGCTGGGCTGGCTTACTGGCTGAACCGCCAATTAGGAGTCGAGTGGTGCGTGGCCGGGCCTTCGGCATTGATCGGGGCCAGCAACTTCTTCGAGCTCGCCGTGGCGACGGCAATCGCTCTTTTTGGCTTCCAGTCGGGTGCGGCGCTCTCAACGGTCGTCGGCGTTCTGGTGGAAGTGCCGGTCATGCTGTCGGTCGTTCATCTCGTCCGCCGCTCGCGTGGATGGTATGAGCGGGCCGCCCCGCCACGCCTGCATAATTAGGTGGTCGCTCGTCGGACCCACATTTTGCAGTGGAATTGTTTCAACAATTTCAAACCGCGACACTCCCCGTTTCGATCGAGCCTTTTCACGCCGGGCGGGATCGCCTACATCCACAATCATGCCGCGCGTTCAAAAGAACCCATTTAATTCCCCACTGGCGCCGGAGGACCGCCACGGCGCCGCGGCGCCCCCGGACGATCCGGACGCCGGACAGGATTTGGCCGTCGCTGGCGCCCCTGCCTCGGTCCGGCATGGCGCCGCCACCATCCGCCGCTTCTGGGAACATGCTCCGGTTGGGCCAGGCGTCTACCGGATGATCGCCGCCAATGGCGAAGTTCTCTATGTCGGCAAGGCAAAAAGCGTCCGCAACCGGATCGCCAGCTACATGCGGCCTTCCGGCCATACCACGCGCATCGCAAGGATGATCGCGCTGACCGCGTCGATGGTCTTCGTCTCGACCGGAACCGAGACCGAAGCGCTTCTTCTCGAGACGAATTTCATCAAGCAGATGAAGCCGCGTTTCAATGTCTTGATGCGCGACGACAAGTCGTTTCCCTATATCTTGCTCACCGGCGATCATGCGGCTGCGCAGATCACCAAGCATCGCGGCGCGCGCAACCGGAAGGGAGAGTATTTCGGTCCTTTCGCGAGCGTCTGGGCCGTCAATCGGACCTTGAACGCCTTGCAGCGCGCTTTTCTTTTGCGCTCCTGCGCGGACAGCTTTTACGCCAATCGCACGCGGCCGTGCCTGCTTTATCAGATCAAGCGCTGCTCAGCCCCTTGCACCGGGGAAATCAGCGAGATCGAATATGCCGGACTGGTGGCCGAGGCCCGCGCGTTTTTGTCCGGCAAGAGCCGCGCCGTGCGCGACGGTCTTGCGCAAGAAATGGCCGCGGCCTCGGCCGCGATGGAGTTCGAACGCGCGGCAAGGCTGCGCGACCGCATCGCCGCGCTCTCCGCCATCCAAGGCGCCCAAGGCATCAACCCCAAAACCGTCGAAGAGGCGGATGTCTTCGCCATCGCCGAACAAGCCGGACAGTTCTGCGTCGAGGTCTTTTTTTTCCGAACCTATCAGAATTGGGGCAATCGCGCCTATTTTCCGCGCGCCGACAAGAGCCTCCCGCAGGAGGAGGTCCTCGATTCCTTTCTGGCCCAGTTTTACGCGGACAAGCCGCCGCCGCGCCTCATTCTGCTTTCTCACGAAATCGAGAATCGCGGCGTGCTAGAGGAGGCCTTGCGGCAAACCTCCGGCCACAAAATCGAGATCGCCGTGCCGCTAAAAGGAGAAAAAAAGGATCTAGTCGAACAGGCCCGGCAAAATGCCGGCGAGGCCTTGGGACGCAAATTGTCCGAGGCCGCCTCGCAGACGAAGCTCCTCGCCGCGCTCGCCGGGGCGTTTCGCCTCGCCCGCCCGCCACGCCGGATCGAGGTCTACGATAACTCCCATATCATGGGAACGAACGCGGTCGGCGCGATGATCGTGGCGGGCGCGGACGGCTTCATGAAAACGCAATATCGCACGTTTAACATCCATAACCGCGACACGACGCCAGGGGACGATTATGCGATGATGCGGGAAGTCCTCCGGCGGCGCTTCGCGCGGCTCATGAAGGAAGACCTCGCCGTGCCTGGGCCGGAGACAAGCGGCACTCGGGGCGATGACGAGGCCGCGTTGCCAGAGCGGCCAGACCTTATCCTTATCGACGGCGGCCAGGGACAATTCGACGCCGCGCAAGGGGTTTTGAGCGAGCTTGGCGTCATCGGCGTCGCGGTCGCGGCGATCGCGAAGGGCCCGGACCGCCACGCCGGGCGAGAGAGTTTCTTTATGGCCGGGCTGGAGCCGTTCAAGCTGTCCCCGCGCGATCCGGCGCTTTATTTCGTGCAGCGGCTGCGCGACGAGGCGCATCGTTTCGCGATCGGAACCCATCGGGCGCGCCGCAAAAAGGAGTTTACCAAAAGCCCGCTCGACGAAATTCAAGGGGTCGGCCCGGCGCGCAAGCGGGCCCTGCTCCACGCTTTCGGCACCGCCAAGGCTATTTCCCGCGCGGCCGTATCCGATTTCGCGAAAGTCCCGGGTATAAATGCAGCAACCGCACGGCTGGTCTATGATTTTTTTCACGAACGTGGCAGACAATAGGCGCACCATACGTTGTCGGCGCAGCTGGTTCGGCTTGGCGGAGCGCGTGTGGCCTATTGACAGAGCCTCGGAGAGAGTGTTTCCCCGGCCATGGCGATCACAACCCTAGCGAGAAGTCCGGGCCTGGCCTGGAGCGTGCCGAATATCCTGACCTACGGGCGGGTGGCGGCGGTGCCGGGCGTGGCCGGCTGTCTCTTCTGGCCCGAGATCGCATGGATGCGCTGGGTCGCGCTCGGCATTTTCATTGCCGCCGGGATCACCGATTTTTTGGATGGTTATTTGGCCCGCGCGTGGTCGCAGCAATCGCGGCTTGGCCAGATGCTCGATCCGATCGCCGACAAACTGCTTGTCTCCGCCGTCCTGATGATGCTTGTCGCCGATCATACCATCGCCAGCTATTCGCTCTCCGCCGCGATCGTCATTCTTTGCCGGGAGATTCTCGTGTCCGGGCTGCGCGAGTTCTTGGCCGATCTCAAGGTCTCGATTCCGGTGACCACCGTCGCCAAATGGAAGACCGGGCTACAGCTCGGTGCGCTCGGCTTTCTCATCGCCGGCCCCTCCGGCGACGAAATCGTTCCTGGAGTCACAACAACCGGCTTGGTCCTGCTTTGGCTTTCCGCTCTTCTCACGCTCTACACCGGCTGGGATTATTTGAAAGCCGGCTTGAAGGAAGTCATCGGCGAGCCATCATGAAAGCCCTCTATTTCGCATGGGTGCGCGAACGTATCGGCAAGGCCGAGGAAGAGATCGCGCTGCCCGAAAACATCAAGACCGTCGCCGAACTCATGGCCTGGCTGAGCAGCCAGGGGGAAAACTATGCCGCCGCCTTCGCGCATATAAAAACGCTGCGCGCCGCGCTCGACCGCACCCATGTCAAGCACGACGCCTTGATCCAGAATGCGCGCGAAATTGCTTTCTTTCCGCCGATGACTGGGGGGTGAGGGCGTGAGTGCCCCGATTCTTGTGCGGGTTCAGACGGAGAGCTTCGATATTGCGGCCGAAGCCGCCCGGCTGACACAAGGATGCGCCAATATCGGCGCGCTGGTAACCTTCACTGGGCTTTGCCGCGACGAGGGCGGCGCGCTCGCGGCGCTCGAAATCGAACATTATCCCGGCATGGCGGAGGCCGAAATCAACCGCGCCGCCCTTGAGGCGGCCTCCCGCTGGCCGCTCGAAGGCGTCCTCGCCGTGCACCGGTATGGTTTGATCCTTCCGGGCGAGCCGATCGTTCTCGTCGTCACCGCGAGCCTGCATCGCGGCGAGGCTTTCGCGGCGGCGTCCTTTCTCATGGATTACTTGAAGACCGAGGCGCCGTTCTGGAAGAAGCGGCATTTGGCGGATAAGGGCCCGGGCGATTGGGTCGAGGCGAAGGCGCAAGACCACGCCGCCGCGCAAAAATGGCGCGCCTGAGAATTTTCCATCTGTCATTTTGAATTTCATTATGTGCAAAAATTGAGAATTCTTCAAATGCATTCATTCCCCAATGCTAATCAAAAAACACATTGGTGTGATGACACTTGGTTTTGAGAAGGGTAGATCATGCGACATATTCGGCGGCGCGCATACTTACTCTGCTTCTCGGGGTCACGCTGTCGCTTGTCCCTGTGGCTGTAGGACAAGGCTTTGAGAGATGCAACCGGATGCTCTTCATTGGATCAGCGCCTTATAGGTAAGCCTCTTGCCCGCAGTACCTGTCACGAAACTATCGAGCCGATCTAGGGTATGATGCTTCACATTCCCCTCGTTAAGGCGGGATTACAAAGTCTTCTGAGCATGAGACGGATTGAGGCGAGGCGCAAGAAAGCGAGCGCTTTTCGATTGAGGTTCTCCCAGTCCTTGGCAAGCCGGCGGCACCGATTGAGTCAAGCGAAGGTGCCCTCATGGTGAGCGTGCCGAACCATCGACGATCCAGCGTTTGGGCAAGACGACAAATCCCTTGGCCTGATCGGAACGCTTGACGATTTCAGCTTTCAGATGCGGGAGCACGCGCGCCAAAGCCTGGTTGAATTCGGGTCCTTGATAACCGCCATCGGCGAAGAGCTTTTTCAAGAAAGGAAACATCCCAAACAGGGTTGCCATGACGAGAATGCCGCCATCGCGATCTTGAATGTCGGCCGGATGGACGATGGCATGAAGCAGCAAGCCCAACGTGTCTACGAGAATATGCCGCTTCTTACCCTTGATCTTCTTGCCCGCATCATAGCCGTGCGGATCGATGCAGGCCCCCCTTTTTCGACGCTCTTCACGCCCTCATCGTATTTTCTGCTGTTTGAGGAAGGCGCGAAACGCATCCGTGTCATAATCTTTGTCGGCCAGAAGTTGCTTGATGCCAGGGATCAAGCTGACGCATTTCTTGCGCCATGACACAGTCGGCGGTGTTGCCCGGCGTGAGGATCAATACCCACGGGCGGAGAAACTCATCGACGATCGCGTGGGTTTTGCTGTTGCGGCCGCCCTTGGTGAGCCCGATCGCCTGAATTTCGGCCCCCTTTTCGCTGGCGCAGCGGTGAGCCTTGACATGGCTGCTATCCAACGCGGCTTGTTCCGGCGGCCCGGAAGGAGCGGCGACCGCCTCGAAGATCCTCTGCCAAATTCCCCGCTCGCTCCAGCGGGCAAAGCGATTGTAGATTGTCTTGTGGGGGCCATCCGCCTTCGGGCAGTCGACCCAGCGGCAGCCGATCTTCAGCACCTGCATGATCCCGCTCAAAATCAACCGGTCGTCTTTGCGTAGAGGCCCCGGCTGGTTCGGCAAATGCGGCGCGATCTTCGCCCATTGCTCATCGTTGAACTAAAACAATGCGATTCCATCGGTTAGCCTCCCATACCGGTTGCCAACCTCTTGAATCATAACACGTTAATCAGGTCTTAACCCTAGTTGATACTCGATCTGACAGGCGGTGCCTAGTTGAGCTATCGGGTCCGATGGCCGATGCGGTTAGGCCGCGATCATTTTCTACTTTGTCGTCGGGATTGCTGTTATTCGGCCAATTAATTGCGGGCGCAGGTCAAGCCTTTTGTGAGCGCCTTCGGTAGCGATCACGGCGGCGATGAGCGACAATGGCCCCGCTGCATTCCATTCATGACGTTCAACTCTGTCTTCTTGAATGCTTTCCGACTGCGGGCCGGAGATTCTTCTTTGCCCCACCATCAAAAGGGTTTTGGGTCAACGCTCTCAGGATTTCCGCTAGAGCGGCTGCGCGGGTGGCGAAAGCGATCTTGGAGCGGGATTTGTCCCGCTTTGCCAGGAGAGAAAGAAATAGGCGCGTATTGCGATTGTGGGCTCCGGGGTGAATTGCGAAGTGGCTGGACTGGTTGAAGAAACGGGAACATTCTGATTCGAATAGGGCTTCCTGATAGGCGAAGGCCTTGGCGATGCCCTTGAAAACGATTTTGCGGCCATTTCCGGATCGGCGCCGCAAGCAAAGGCAAGATGACCGGCTTGAGTCGATTCTGGGCCTGATCGTCGGTTCGCTGGCGGGCGGACGGCGCGGCATGAAGGCGGCGTTTCTTCGAGGCCGCGGTCTGACCCGGCGTCGGAAGGCGCAACTTGGTAGCGTTCCGGGAACGACGCCTTGGCATGCGCCGCCGACCGAAACCCTGCGCGTCATCGCCGCCCGCGCGCCGGCCGATGTCCTCGGCGCCCGCTGTCGCGAGGACGGAAAAGCGCATCATAAAGCGCATCATATAGCCAACCTTCGCCAAGTTCAGCGACTGTCTTGTCTGTCAAGGGTGATCTGCTGATGGAAGTGTGGTCTGCACCGATTGGCCGCGTCAAGGCGAGCGCTTGCGCGCTCCCGCTGTCGCGGCTTGCGGCCTTGACCCGTCCAAC
>JALZAY010000081.1 GCA_030948025.1 Pseudomonadota bacterium | reverse complement strand
CAAGCCTTTCTCCAGCAGGTCCTGGTGTCAGTAGCGTGCAACGGTACGCACAGCCTCAAGGAGCGGCTAGCGCGTTGGCTGCTGATGATGCGTGACCGCTGCGACGATGACACACTGCAGATCACTCAGAACCTGCTCGCCGAAATGCTGGGTGTCCAGAGGCCAACCATCACGAATGCTGCCCGGGAGTTGGAACGTGCCGGATTGATTGCGCACGGCCGGCGGCAAGTCACAATACTTGACCGGCAGGGCCTCGTGGGGGCATCTTGTGAATGTTATCAGATGGTCCGGGCACACGTCGCTTTTCACCTTCCCAAAACATTCCCCCCGAATCGGTAATTTACATTACCGACAATACCCCCTCAACGAGCTAACAATCAAGACTGGCGGAGGGCTGACAAGCTCTCTAGCAAGATCGTATTCTTGCTGTCGAGGATGAGTTCTCGCCATCAGAATGTGCAGGAGCCGCTGCCATGCACTACGTCAACGTCAACCCACTGGATCTCCTAGAGACGATCCGCGAAGGCATCCTTGTGCTCGAACCCGATCTGACCATCCGCTTTGCGAACCGCTCCTTCTGCCACACATTCGCAGTCGCGCCTGAGCTTACAATCGGGCGGAAGCTCTATGAGATCGGCAACGGACAGTGGGACATTCCCAAGCTCCGCACTTCGCTTGATACGATTATTTCTGGCCGAAAAACGATCGAGGCCTTTGAAGTCGAGCATTTCTTCCCGTCAATCGGCCAGCGCATAATGGTGCTCAACGCGCGCACGGTATACCGGCCTGGCAACAAGATAAAACAGATCCTCCTGGCGATCGAAGACGTCACCGAGCGCGTGAGGCTAGAGCGCGAGCACGCGGCCGCGCACGAGCGTATCGGCATGCTGCTGCAAGAGCTGACACACCGGGTCAAGAACAGCCTGCAGCTTATCGGTTCAATCGTCATGAATGAAGCGCGGAGCCTCGCGAGCGCCGAGGGCAAAGCGGCGCTTGAAAGGGTCTCGCGTCGCATCACAGCCCTCGGGCAGTTCTATTCAAAGCTAACCGAAGTCGACACCTTTGAGGCTGTCGATGCGGCGACCTATCTGGATGAGTTATGCCGCAACCTGATCGCATCGGTATATAAGGACGGCGACACGTTCATCATGCTCAAGACGGACATCGAGAGCGAGCTTCTGCCGGCCGATCGGGCAATTTCGATCGGGCTCATTGTGAACGAGCTCGTCACGAATGCCGTCAAGTATGGTTTTCCGGGCGAGGCAAACGGTACGGTCATGGTGACGCTAAAGCGGCTGCCCGGGGAGCTTCGCCTGACGGTCGCCGACGACGGCCAAGGGCTCGACCCGCGACGGGCCGATTCCGGGGTCGGCGGCCGCCTGGTCGACGCCTTCGCCGAAAAGCTCGGCGGCCATGTCGAGCGGAAAAGCGACAGCCGTGGTACTTCCGTGCACCTAATCTTGCCGTCGCGTGAAGGCTCGTAGGGATCTGTGCAGGCGAGGGGTATGAGCCTGGTGCGGTCTCCGCGCTGCCGTCTGCTTATGGCGCCAAGCAGATAAACCAAATTGATTCCGCCCACTCGGACTCGCGCGGGAAAGACGCTATAAAATTAGAGGCGCAACCGGCTTGGCCGCATCCCCCAGGTGTTTTCACTTACGTGCCAAGTTACCGGATCACGACAACTTTCGTGCCCACCCTAACCCGATCGGAGAGATCGACGACATCCTGGTTGGTCATCCGAATGCAGCCCGACGACACGGCGGCCCCGATTGTGTCCGGCTCGTTCGAGCCATGTATGCGATAGAGGCTGGAGCCAAGATAAATCGCGCGCGCGCCAAGCGGATTGTCCATTCCGCCAGCCATATGGCGGGGCAGGTCGGGGCGGCGCTTGAGCATTTGCGGCGGCGGAGTCCAATCCGGCCATTGGCGTTTCATCGTTACTGTCTTCGTGCCGGACCACGTGAAGCCCTCCCGGCCAACGCCGACGCCATACCGGATCGCTTGGCCCGTCCCGAGGACATAATAGAGGCGGCGCTCACTCGTCGAGATGACGACCGTGCCCGGCGCATAGCCGCGGCGCCAAGCGATGACCTGGCGCGGTATGGCCTGTTCTCGAAAAAGATTAAGAAAGTCGGCCAGCGGCCCGCGGTTGAGCGGATTAAAGTTAGCCAGCTGCACGCCGCTGAGCGGGTTATTGAAGGCGAAGCCCGGAGATCCGTTCAAGAGTGCGAGAAGGATCCCGGCGCGGGCAAATGTACGAACCATTGTTGTCCTTTAGTCCTGCCGGCGCCGGAGCGATGCACCAGCCGAGGTGCTATCCCTTTTAAGTTTTGCGGCCAAAGTTGGGCGGAGCGGCTGCGCGTTGCACGGATGATTGGAATTGGCGCCCCGCGCGAATAAAGCGCGCAAGCACTTCATCTTGCCCACCGGTCCGTCAGTTTCAACTCGCCGACGGCGCCTGCAGTATTTGTTTTGCCCGCGCTTCATCTCGCTGCATTTGCGCGACGAGCGCCGCGGCCGAATCGAATTTTTCCTCCGCCCGGATCCAGCCGATGAACAAAACCTCGATCGTCTCGCCGTAAAGATCGCCGGAAAAATCGAAAAGAAAGGCTTCCAGCAGCGCCGGGCCATTATCGAAGGTCGGGCGGCGGCCATAGCTCGCCACGCCGGCATAGGTTTTGGTCCCGGCAACGACGCGGACGGCATAGATGCCGTGGCGCAACCGGCAGCTTGGGTCCGGCAAAAGATTGGCCGTCGGAAATCCCAATGTCCGGCCGAGTTCCTGGCCGTGGATGACTTTGCCCATAATGGCAAAGGGGTGACCGAGCAACCGCGTGGCGCGTTTGGCATCGCCTGCTTCGAGTGCCGCGCGGGCCGCAGTCGAGGAGGCGGCCTCGTTGTCGCCCGCCGCGCCAGCCATAACCCGCTCCACGATCTCGACGGCAAAGCCATGTCGTTTGCCTGCTTCCTTGAGAACGGCGGGCGTGCCGGAGCGGCCCGCGCCGAAATGGAAATCATAGCCCGCGACGACAACGCGGACCCTGAGACGGCGGACGAGGATTTCGGCGATGAAGGCTTCGGCCGGAAGGCACGCCAAAACCTTGTCGAAGGTGATGACAATCATGCCGTCGATGCCGAGCTGTTCCAGCGCCCTGGCCTTGGCGTCGCGCGGCGTGAGGCGAAAGATCGTGTTTGGACCCTTGAAAAAATCGGCCGGATGTGGTTCGAACGTAAGCACCGCGCAGGGAAAGTTAAGGTCCTGGGCCAGCGTCCTGGCGCGTTCGATGACCGCGACATGGCCGCGATGAACGCCATCGAAATTGCCGATCGCGACCACCGCGCCCGCAAGTCCCGGCGGCGGCGCAGCCGGATCGATGGCGGCAATGAATTTTTTGGACGCGGAAGGATCGGCCAAGGGAACCCAAATCATAAGACGCCATCTCCTCGGACCTTCCTACCACACCAGCTCCGGGATCGCCGCCGCCGGCGCGAAATCCGATGCTTCCAAGAACTGCCGGAACGCCCCGGCGTCGAGCGCCGCGCCCTCCGCGCCGCCATGCAACTCCTTGCGGTGGATGCCGGAGGTCACCAACAGGCTGTCGAAACCTTGGAGGTATGCGCCTTTGATATCGGTTTGCATGGCGTCGCCAATCACGAGGACCCGCGCGCGATCGATCGTCTTAGTGCCCGGCCGCCGCGCCAGTTCGAGCGCCCGCTTAAAAATCGGGGCAAAAGGCTTGCCGGCCTGGATCACCTTGCCGCCCGCCCCGGCATACCGTTCGGCGATCGCGCCGGCGCAATAAAACAGTCTGCCGCCGTCCTCCACCACGATATCGGGATTGGCGCAAATGAGCTCGAGGTTCCGGGCGCGCATGGCGGCTAGGATTGCGTCGTAATCGGCGGGCGTCTCGTGCCAGGGATCGGCAAGGCCGGTGCAGAGAACGAAGTTCGCTTGTTTCAGCGGCACGAGATGCGGCGCCTCCCCGCACAACGCCAAAACCTCCTGGAAAAGGGCGATTTCGTCAGGCGGGCCAAGATGAAACAGGCCCCCGCCGGCGCGCGCGACGAGCAGGGACACGGTGACGTCGCCGGACGAGACGATCGCATCATAGGCTTTTCGCGTGACGCCAAGCCGGTCTAGCTGCGCCTCCACGAACCGGCTTGGATTGGGCGAGTTCGTCATCAGCACGACCTTGCCGCCGCCCGCCCTGAAGCGGCCAAGCGCCTCGGTGGCTCTCTCGAAGGCCATGAGTCCATTGTGGACGACGCCCCAGACGTCGCTCAAAATGACTTTGTATCC
This sequence comes from Pseudomonadota bacterium, assembly GCA_030948025.1. Lineage (GTDB taxonomy): Bacteria > Pseudomonadota > Alphaproteobacteria > Rhizobiales > Beijerinckiaceae > Methylocapsa. The sequence goes on along the minus strand of JALZAY010000081.1, from coordinate 10,737 downwards.
GCTCGCGAGATCGGCCAATCCGCGCACCAGGCAGGTCACGCGCGTAAATGTCCTTTTGGAAGGTTGGGAAAATCGGTGCGCAGGCACCGCTTGGCAGCCACCCGGCGCATCGGAAACAGGGCGTTTGTGGATGGGTTGAAGCCGCTAGCCTATCGCCGCCGTCTATCGAACCACGGCGACGGGCCGTCAAGCTAAAAATGCGCGGCGTCGCGGCGCCGGAGCCGGTCAAGGACTGGTCACGGCGGCTAAAAATCCGGCGGGTCCGCTACCAAGCGCGCCGGCGCGGCCTTGTCGGGAGGGCGGAATTGAAGTACAATATGGTTAAGATCGGCGGTCTGGAGAATAATGCCGGAATAATTGGGAGGATATGTTTTATGTATAACAACAATAGTAACAGAAACGGCGCCGCACCGGCGGGGGGTTTTATGGCCTCCTTCGCCATCATGCTGGCGATGGGGCTGGGCTTGCTGGCCCGGCCGGCGGTGGCGCAGCCCTTCGCCTATGTCGCGAATGATGTTGACGGCACCGTTTCGGTGATCAACACGGCCACCAACACGGTGATGACTACGCTCACGGTGGGAACTAACCCCTCTGGGGTCGCCGTCACGCCGGACGGGACACACGCCTATGTCTCGAATAATGGCGATAACAATGTTTCGGTGATCGACACGGCCACCAACACGGTGGAGGCGGCCACGATCGCGGTGGGGGTGAGCCCCAATGGGGTCGCCGTCACCCCGGACGGGAAACACGTCTATGTCGCGAATTTTGCTACCAACAGCGTCTCGGTGATCGACACGGCGACAAACACCGTGGTGGCCACGCTCGCGGTGGGTTTCGAGCCCCATTCGGTCGCCGTCACCCCGGACGGGAAACACGCCTATGTCACGAGTGGTCGCTCCACTGTTTCGGTGATCGACACGGCCAGCAACACGGTGGAGGCGGCCACGCTCGCGGTGGGGAATGGTGCCGATGGGGTCGCCGCCACCCCGGATGGGAAACACGTCTATGTCACGAATGCTGAATCCAACAATGTTTCGGTGATCGACACGGCCACCAACACGGTGGAGGCGGCCACGCTCGCAGTTGGGAACACCCCCATCAAGGTCGCCGTCACGCCGGATGGGAAACACGCCTATGTCACAAATGCTAATTCCAACAGTGTTTCGGTGATCGACACGGCCACCAACACGGTGGAGGCGGCCACGCTCGCGGTGGGGAGAACCCCCCTTGGGGTCGCCGTCACGCCGGATGGGAAACACGCCTATGTCGCGAATGGTGACTCGGACAACGTTTCAGTGATCGACACGGCCACCAACACGGTGGAGGCGGTCACGATCATGGTGGGGAATGTCCCCTTTTGCGTGGGCATCGTGCCGCCGCCGGTGGGCGTCCCCTTCCTCGCCTTCAACGCCAAGCTCGAGATCGACTTGGACCGCAAGCCGAATAAGGATAGCTTTGAACTTGAGTCCCACTTTACCTTGAGCAGTACCGCGCCCGCGATCAATCCCGTTACCGATCCCGTCACGCTACAGGTTGGCACCTTCACCACCACCATCCCAGCCGGCTCCTTCAAGAAGCACAGAGACGGGGACGGGGACGGGGCCGGGGACGAGCACGAAGAGGGGTTATTCACCTTCCACGGGGTCATCGACGGCATGAGGCTGGAGGCGCTGATCAAGCGGACGGGCACGCTGCGCTACGCGTTCGACGCGGAGGCACGGCACGCCAACTTGACCGGGACCACGAACCCGGTGCCGGTGATGCTGACCATCGGTGGCAACAGCGGCATGATCCCGGTCAAGGCCGCAATTATCCAACTAGACGCACGTGCTTCCGCATCCCCCTAAAACCGCGAATGCCGACTCTCGACGGTGAAAGTCACGAAACAACGAGATTTGGTATAATGCCCGCCAGCCAATATCGCGGCGGCAGAACCCGCCCGGCCAATCGATCATGCCGATCGCCGTATAGGCGCGCGCCCGTGCCGTCACATCGGCGCCGAGAAGCTTAACACTAAAATTTTAAGCGAAACGGTTTGTGTTTGGCGAAAATGCGCCTAGAATGTGATGTGCAATGTCAACAATCTTATTTGATATGTCGATAGTTGTCGTCTCGCCGGGCCGGGAATGGGCTTTTCGTTGCGTATCCCGTGTTTTCTCCTCGCGCTCATTGCTGCCGCCGGCGGGCTCACCGGCGCCGGCATCGAGGCGGCGTGGGGCGGCGCCTGGCTGATGCCTCCCGGCGACGGACAGGTCATTGCAAATACGTTTTTTTCGGAGTCCACCCATGCGTTCGATGCGCAAGGGCATCTCATTCTGGTTCCGGCCTATCGAAAGTTCGAACTTGGAACCTATATCGAATATGGCCTGACAAATTGGCTGACCGTGGTCGCATCGCCTTCCTACGACCGCATCGACAATCCTCCACCGGGGCAGTCCTACAATGGACCGGGCGAGAGCGAGATCGCGGCGAGAGTCGGGCTCTACCGCACGGATACGAGCGTCCTTTCGTTTCAAGCCGGCTTGCGCTCGCCCGGCTTCTCGTTCGCCGATTCGCTTGGGCCGTTCGAGGCGCGCCGCGCCGCTTCCCTCGATGTCCGGGGCCTGGCCGGGCGCAACGTCGTCGTCGCGGGGATGGAGGGGTTCGTCGCGGCGGAGGGGGCCTATCGCTTTTACGCTGGCAATCAGCCCGGCGAATTTCGGATTGATCTGACGATGGGGCTGCGCCCCTGGCCGAGACTTCTCATGATGCTGCAGAGCTACTCCTCGATTACCAATGGCTCCGGCCAATTCGGCCACGTATCCTGGACCAAACTGCAACCAAGCCTGGTTTATGACATCGCGCCGCAATGGTCGGTGCAGATCGGCGGCTTTATAACGGTCGCGGGGATCAACGCCGGACGCGAGCTGGGTCCCACCGTGGGGATCTGGTACCGGTTCTAAAGGGCGTGTTTGAGACCCCCACCCTGCATGTCTATATTGGGCGCTCGCGCGGGGATCGGCAGCGCGTGCGCAAGGGCGCGGAATGCGATGCGGACGAGCAGTTGTGTTGGCATCCTTCTCGCGGGCGGGCTCGCGCGCCGGATGGGCGGCGGCGACAAGACGCTGCGAAAGGCCGGCGGAATTTCCCTTCTTGCCCATGTGATCGTGGCGTTGCGGCCCCAATGCGAATGCCTCGTGTTGAGCGCCAATGGCGATCCGGCAAGATTCGCCGGATTTGATGTGCCTGTCGCCGCCGACGATGTGCCGGGTTTTATGGGTCCGCTCGCCGGCATTCTCGCCGGACTCGATTGGATCGCGGCGCGTTGTCCGGATGTCCCCTTGGCGATCAGCGTGCCGGCCGACACGCCGTTTTTGCCGGGCGATCTCGCCGCCCGCCTCATGGAAGCAAGGGCGAAAGACAACGCCGTGATCGCCTGCGCACGCTCAGGCGGCAGGACGCATCCGGCCGTCGCGGTCTGGCCGGTCTCGATCAGAAACGATCTCCGCCACGCCCTCGTTGTGGAGGATATGCGAAAGGTCGAGGCATTCTTGCAAAACTACAGCCGCGCCATCGTGGAGTGGCCAATCGAGCCCTACGATCCTTTTTTCAACGCCAATGATCCAAGCGATCTCGCGGCGGCCGAAACAATTCTCGCCCGGCGTGACAATCATCTTGCGTGAGGGCACCGCTTTTGCGAAATTGCTTCGCCGGGAGCGCCGGGGGAAACAGTGGAGTTTGTTCATGGCCAGACCTGAAGTGGAAAATGTCCAAATAGACCAATTGAAAAAGGGGCTGGCCGACGGCTCGATCCTGCTTGTCGATGTCCGTGAGCCCAATGAATATGCGGCCGGCCACATCCCGGGAGCGATACTCAATCCGCTCCAGCGGTTCGATCCGAAGGCCTTGCCGGGCGCGCCGGGCAAGCGGGTGGTTTTGTCCTGCCGCTCCGGCAAACGCTCGCTCACCGCGCTGGCGCTTGCTCAAGAAGCTGGCCGCGACGATGTCCGCGTGCATTACCCCGGCGGCTTTCAGGAATGGGCGAACGCCGGCGAAAAGGTCGAGCTATAGGGATAGATTCCCGGGACGCTGCCGCCAATAGTGAAGCGGATCGCAGCCAGTTCCTCAGGCGTCGTTCCTCTCCTGTGCTCCTCAGCTGAGATTCGCAAAAGCCAACAGAACTGCAATTTTGCAGGCCGTCATACACTCTTCGCCACGCGCGTCAGCCTCGCGCGAGATCGATCTTGTCGAGCGCGGCTCTCAATCCTGCCACCAGTTTTGTCAATTCATCGTTTGCCCAGAAGTGCATGAAGAACAGACGCGGCTCGTCATTGAGCATGTGATTGTGCAAGGCCGTGACCTCGATGCCATTGTCGCGCAAAATACGCAGCACCGGATTGACTTCATTGGCGGTCAGGACGAAATCCCCGGCGATCGCGGCGTTGCCGCCGCCCGTGGGCTGGAAGTTGATCGCCTCGGCCGAACCCATGGCGTCCGGCACGGCCATGCCGGTATCGCTCACCGTTCCGGCGCGCTTCAGGCTCACTTGATAAACGCCGCCGTTCACCTTGCCTTTGGCGCCGAGCGTCCGGTCAATCAGCGCCGTGTCGAGTTCGATCGGCGGAGGCGCCGCGCCGCTCGGCGCCGTCAGGGGCGTCTTGCTCAACGCCAAGCCGTCGTGCAGAGCGGCGGCGAGCCTGACTGGATCGCCGCGGCCGAGAATGTGCATATAGAACGTAGCAGGCGCCGCGCGCAGAAGATGGTTGTGCAACGCCGTGATCTCGATCCCTTCCTCGGCCAGTTTCTGCATGACCGGGCTTACCTCATCGGCGGTGAGGACGAGATCGCCCATGACCACCGCCTGATCCCCCTCCGATCGAAAGGCGAGCCAGGAGCCGAGCGCCAGCGCCGGCTTCAGCTCCACGCCATCGAGCAGGACCTTGAGATCGGTGCGCGGAAGGCCGATGCGGTAGACACCGCCGGGCATCTCCGAGCCGGATTTGCCGAGGGCCTGGGCAACCTTACCCCAATCACCTTCAACCGCGAGGGCCGGGGCGGACAGTCCAGCAGCGACCACCAGACTCAACAGCCGAGTAATCAAGGACATCATCATCTCCCTTCAGTTTATATATAGTTTGAGACCGCTGCTCTTTCCGGAGAAGGGTAGATCGATCGATGCTGACAGCCAGAAACTTAGCTGTTTGCTCGTAGGTTTTCTTGGCTGCGTAACATAATGAAGAGTTTGCCGCATGAACGGATTTCGTGCGGCCCACCAGCCGATCAGTTGCAAACCCAAAAAACGTGGAAACGCAAACGTTTTATCTAGGAGAGCCTCTATGGATTTACAACAAAAGCAAAAAGTTAAAAGTTTTCTTTCCTTTTTGGTGACAAGCAATACATTGCTATTTCTAATAATGGCTTATTTTAAATTATTAAGCACCGACCAAAAATCGGCGGTATTTATTGATTTCTGGGGAAGATTTACTGTTTATTCATTATGGTTCATTGGATTTACAATTTACATTAAATATATATCTAGAATAACAGCTTTGAAAGTGTTAGTTATATTGATTATTATTTTCAATATACCGTTGTTCCTACTTTTAGTTTACCTTGATAAGGTAAGTAACACACCAGACACGATTGTGTTCGTCGATTTCTGGGGACGAATTACTGTTTATTCATTGTGGTTTATCTGCTATGAAGCCTATCAAAAATATATTGCTTCTTAATGGATCATGATAGAGGTTTCCCAAAATGGCCGGACCCGCTCGCGTGATCTCTTGGCAGGAACACATAAGGCGCAGGCTTTCGGTTTGGCTGCTTGTTGGTGCCGGGTGTGCCGCGTTTTCTGGCAATTTGGCGCAAGCGAAAGACCCAATTGGCAACACCATCGCCAACGCGCCGGGGCCGGAAAACGAACAGCTGCCGCCAAATCTGCCGCCCTCGATCGCCTCTAGCATTCCCGTGCTTGCTCAGTTCAAGAAAGCGCTGCTCGACCTCGGCTACAATTTGCAATGGACTTATTTTGCGGATGGCTTGAGCAATCCCACGGGCGGCGTCAAGCAGGGCGCCGCTTATGAAGGCCTTCTGTACATGGTGCTCGACGCGGACCTCGCCAAGATTGTGGGGTTGGACGGCCTCAGTTTTCGCGTCAACGCTTATCAGATCCACGGGCGTCAGCTGTCGGCGTCCAACGTCTTCAACCTTACGAGAGTCGACAGCATCGAGGCGCGGCCAGCGACGCGGCTGTTCGAGCTTTGGGTCGAACAGAAGTTCGGCGACCTGGCGTTGCTCCGCGTCGGTCAACTGGCGGCCGATAATCAGTTCTTCCTCAGCGAATTCGGTAACAGTCTATATGTAAACAACACGTTCGGCTGGCCGGTGATATTCGCATCGGATCTGCCAGGGGGCGGAGGACCCAACTATCCGCTGGCTACTCCGGGTGTTCGCCTCAAAGTGACTCCGAACGATCAACTCGCTCTTCTCGCCGGGTTGTACAATGGCGATCCTGCCGGGGCAGGGTTCACGGGCACGGAACAAATTAAGGACCCGGCGGGACTCAACTTTCGCCTCCAGGATCCGCCACTACTAATGGCCGAAGCCCAATATATGTACAATCAAGACAAGACTGCAGAAGGGCTCGCCGGGACTATCAAGCTTGGAGGATGGTATCACTTCGGCAAGTTTGACGATGCCCATTTTGGCCTCGACGGCAAGTCGCTCGCCGATCCGTTAAGCAACGGCTTGGCGAGGACCCATAACGGTGATTTTGGTTTTTATGGCGTCATCGACCAGATGCTCTGGCGCCTGCCGGGCAACGATCCCAAAAAAGGCGTCGGCGCTTTCGCACGTGCTTCATGGAGTCCTTCCGATCGTAATCTAATAGACCTTTATGCCGAAGCAGGGGTCAATTTCATGGGGATTTGGGATAAGCGGCCGGACGACAAATTTGGCCTCGCGGCATCCTTTTCGCAGCTCTCTCCGGGTCTCAGGGAACTCGATCTCGAAAAAGCTTTCTTTGAAAAAACCGCTTTGCCTTTGCGCAATTATGAATTGGTGGTCGAACTCACCTATCAGGCGCAGATCGTTGCCGGCTGGACCATTCAACCAGATTTTCAATATATCTTCCATCCCGGCGGCGGCGTTGTCGATCCCCTTAATCCTTTTGTCGGGCGGATCCCCGATGCTGCCGTTTTTGCACTGCGCACTGCGATCAGTTTTTAGAGCGGGATGAATTTTGATTGAATTGCGTTGAGGTTCCCGAATCGTCTGAATTCTGATTCTAGGTTATGATCAGGTAACCTCGTCTTGCTGGAGATCGCGCGAAAGCAAATTCCTAACCCTTCCCAGACAGCCTCACTGCTTCGGCGAGAACCCCCCTTATTTCCGCGCTCGCGCCGCTGAGCCTGCGGGCAACTTCGTCGTTCGCCAATTCCAGCGACTTCGCGCGCGCGATGGCGCCGTCGAGTTCGACCGCGAGCCGCGAACGGTCGTCTTGCATGACCGCAAGCTCATCCTCGAGATTGGTGCGCAGGGCGTCCGCCTTGGCCCGCCGCTCGCTGGCCGCGTCGAGCCGATCGAGCGCGGCGGCGAGCCGCTTTAGCGCCGCGTCGAGGCGCTCAGGCAATTTGGTTGTCGTGGCGGCGTCCTCGATCATGCCATGCGAGCGCCTTCATGATGAGTATATCCAAGCATTATCTGGGCCCCGTCCCATCGGCCTCGAAAAATTAACGGTGTTTCTTCCCGCAAGTTTCTGTTTTCCGGCTGGAAAAACGAAAACTTGAGAAAAGCACGCCCGCGCCGTCTTGTCGCGGCCCTGTCGTGCCTTGCCCGGAACGCTCAAGGCGCCGGTCGACAAACCGGCCGCCGCGCGCTAATTAATCCGGGCCAAGATACTGGCAACGCGCCGCGACAATAAGGCAAAAGTCGCGGCGAAATCGTTTTCGCGGCCTAAAAACTTAAAGCGTGGCATAAAGAAACTTAGGCGATGCGTTGACACAAGCCTTTCGGCGGTTGCCAGACGGGGCCAACCATGCTTTTGCACCGCGCGGTCCGTTTTATGGAGCAAACCGCTCATGATCTCCCGAATTTCACCCCGAAAATGAAGTGAGTAGTTGATGCCGACGCTAAACGATGGAGTAACTCATGACGAAATGGCGAATGCCATTCGCGCGCTCGCCATGGATGCGGTGGAAAAGGCGAAATCGGGTCATCCGGGTCTGCCGATGGGCGCCGCCGATATCGCCACCGTGCTGTTTACCAAGGTGCTCAAATATGACGCCGCCGCCACAAGCTGGCCGGACCGCGATCGTTTCGTCCTGTCCGCCGGTCATGGCTGTATGCTGCTTTACGCGCTGCTCTACCTGACCGGCGAACCAAGTATGACCATCGCGGAACTGCAACGCTTCCGTCAGCTTGGCTCACGGACGCCGGGCCATCCCGAATACCGCCACGCGCCGGGGGTGGAGGCCACAACGGGTCCGCTCGGCCAGGGACTTGGCAATGCGGTGGGGATGGCGCTTGCCGAACGCATGCTGAACGCGGAGTTCGGGTCAATCGTCGATCATCATACCTATGTCCTCGCCTCCGATGGCGATCTCATGGAGGGCATCAGCCAGGAGGCGATCGCGATTGCCGGGCATCTTAGGCTCAATCGGCTCATTGTGTTTCATGACGAAAATCACGTCTCGATCGACGGTCCTCTCTCGCTCGCGGATTCGGTCGACCAGGTAAAGCGATTTCAGGCCTGTAACTGGAACGCCGTTCGGATCGACGGGCATGACTCGAAAGCCATTTTGGGCGCGATCCGAAAGGCGCAAAAATCAGACCTCCCAAGCCTGATTGCCTGCCGGACCACGATCGGCTTTGGCATGCCGACCCGCGCCGGCACGTCGAAGGCCCATAGCGACGCGCCTGGGGCCGAGGAGATTGCCGGCACGCGGCGCAATCTCGACTGGCCCTACGAGCCGTTTGTCATTCCCGGGCCTATCTTGGCCGCCTGGCGCAAGGCGGGCAAACGTGGCGCCGCTCGCGGAAAAGCCTGGAACGCGGCCTTGAATCTTTTGCCAACGGCCCAGCGCGAGGAATTCGAGCGCCGTTTGCGCGGCGATTTGCCGGCCTCCTTCGGCGAGGCGGTGATCGCCTACAAGGGGCAGCTCGCCAAGGATCGTTCGCCCATCGCCACCCGCAAGGCGTCCCAAGCCACGCTCGAAGTTCTGGCGACAGCCGTTCCCGAACTCCTCACCGGCTCGGCCGATCTCACCCCGTCCAACAATACCAAGGTCGCGGCGACGCCGGACATCGGGCCTTCGTCTTATTCCGGACGCTATATCCATTGGGGCGTCCGCGAGCATGGCATGGCGGCTGCGGTCAACGGCATCGCCTTGCACGGCGGCTTCATTCCGTCGGGAGCGTCATTTCTGACCTTCAGCGATTACTGCCGCCCGGCGCTGCGCCTGTCCGCCTTGATGGGAATTCGCGCGATCGAGGTTTTCACCCATGATTCGATCGGGCTTGGCGAGGACGGCCCGACGCATCAGCCAGTCGAGCATCTGGCCGCGTTGCGCGCCATTCCGAACCTGCTCGTTTTCCGGCCTGCCGACCGGACCGAGACGCTTGAATGCTGGCAGCTCGCGCTTCAAGCGAAAACCTCGCCCTCGATTCTCGCGCTGTCCCGGCAAAACCTTCCCTCTGTCCGCGGCGATTTCAGGCCAGAAAATTTATCCGCGGCGGGGGCCTATGAACTGGCGCCCGCCGATAGAGGACCTGCCAAGGTTTCGATCTTCGCGTCCGGATCGGAAATCTCGCTCGCGCTCGACGCGCGCGGCATTCTGGCGGAGCGGGGAATTGCCGCGCGGGTCGTCTCGGTGCCCTGCATGACTCTTTTCTTGCGGCTGGACCGCGATCAGCGCCGAAAGATCGTTGGCGATGCGCCCGTGCGCGTCGGCGTCGAAGCGGCGGTCCGTCAAGGCTGGGACGCGATCATCGGCGAAGATGGGATTTTCATCGGCATGACCGGTTTTGGCGCCAGCGCGCCCTACAAGGATGTTTACAATTATTTCAACATTACGCCAGAAGCCGTCGCCGACGCCGCGGCGCGGCGTTGCAACAGTTGACGCGTGCTAAAATAACCAACATGCCATGCGGGAGGGTCCGGGATGAACCGGCCACCCGCGGAGAAGGAGAAGCAATGGCGATTAGAGTCGCTATCAACGGGTTTGGCCGCATCGGCCGCAATATCCTGCGCGCTATCGCCGAATCCAAGCGCACGGACATTCACATCGTCGCCATCAACGATCTCGGTCCGGTCGAGACCAACGCCCATTTGCTGCGCTTCGATTCCGTGCACGGCCGGTTTCCCGGCGACATCAAGGTCGTGGGCGACTCGATCGATTTCGGCGAGGGTCCGATCAAGGTGACCGCGATCCGCGATCCGCGCGAATTGCCGCACAGGGAGCTTGCCGTCGACATCGCGCTCGAATGCACCGGGTTTTTCACCTCGAAGGACAAAGCCGTGGCGCATTTGAAGGCGGGCGCCAAGCGCGTGCTCATTTCGGCGGCGGCCGGCGATGCCGATCTGACCGTCGTCTTTGGGGTCAATCACGCCATGCTGACCAAGGATCATTTTGTCGTCTCGAATGCGTCCTGCACCACCAATTGCCTCGCCCCGGTCGCCAAGATCCTGAACGATGCGATCGGCATCGAAACAGGGTTCATGACCACCATCCACTCCTATACCGGCGACCAGCCGAC
>JALZAY010000080.1 GCA_030948025.1 Pseudomonadota bacterium | reverse complement strand
TGGAAGATCAGGATTTTGACGAACTGTTCACGACAGACAAGCCGGTGATCTTCGCTTTTCATGGCTATCCCGCGATGATTCACAAGCTGACCTACCGGCGGCACAATCATGACAATATTCATGTGCGCGGTTACAAGGAGGAGGGCACCACCACGACCCCCTTCGACATGGTCGTGCTGAACAATCTTGACCGCTATCAGCTCGCGCTGGACGCCATCCAGCGAATTCCACGGCTCAGCGATCAAGTGGAGAAGGCGACGGCACGTTACTGGACGACCATGGAGCGTCACAAGCTCTATGTCAGCGAGCATGGCGACGACATGCCGGAGGTCCACGACTGGCGCTGGAACTTGTGAGCACGATGTTTCCGCCGGGATACGGCATGACAGACGCTCAACCGGGGTTGAATGTGCTCGCGCTGAACAGCGGGTCTTCCTCGCTCAAATTCGGATTGTACGTCGTCGGCTCTTCACGGACCGAAATGCGGCTCTCCGGCGAGGCTGAGTCGATCGGCGACGAGAAAGGTAAATTCTACGCGCGGGATTCGCACGAAAATGCGTTGCTCTCCGAGACGGTATCCTTTCCCAGCCAACGGGAAGCGATCATCCGCATCGAAAGACTTCTTGCGGACTCCAAAATGCCGGCACCGGCCGCCGTCGGGCATCGAATCGTGCATGGCGGACCGAAGCTCCGGCAGCATTGCCTCATTGACGATTCGGTCATACGTCAACTTGAAGCTGCTACCGCCTTCGCGCCGCTGCATATTCCATCGGCTCTGTCAGTCATCCGGTTCGCGCAAGAGCGTTTTCCAGGGCTTCCGCACGTGGCGTGTTTCGACACCACCTTCCACGCTGAATTGGCGGCGGTCGCACGTTTCCTTCCGATCTCCAAGGAATTGCAATTGGAGGGTATTCAACGCTACGGGTTTCACGGCCTTTCGTGCGAATCGATCGTGCACCAACTTGGGAACGATCTGCCGAACCGCCTAGTAATTGCCCATCTCGGCAATGGCGCAAGCGTCAGCGCGGTCAAAGGCGGCAAATCGATCGACACCAGCATGGGATTGACGCCCACCGGCGGGGTGATCATGGGCACGCGCAGCGGCGATCTCGATCCAGGCGTTCTGGTCTATCTGATGCGTGAGAAGAAGTTCGATGCGGCCATGCTCGAAGAGCTGGTCGATCACCGTTCCGGCCTCCTGGGAATTTCGGGCCTTGGCAGCGACATGCGGCGTCTGCGTGAAGCCGCGTCATCAAACGTCGATGCGCGACTTGCCATTCAAATGTTCTGCTATTCCGTGCGCAAACAGGTGGCCGCGATGATCGCCGCGCTTGACGGAGTCGACTTAATCGTCTTCACCGGCGGCATTGGAGAAAATGATGGGGGAGCACGCGCTGCGATCTGCGGCGGCTTGTCCTGGATCGGTGTTAGGCTCGACGCAGGTCGGAACCGGTCCGCAAACAATCCCATCAACGATCCCGCATCGCGCTGCTCGGTGCACGTTCTCGCCTCGCAAGAAGACGAGCAGATCGCCCGCCATACCTGGGCATTGTTCCCACGGAGTCGTTCTTGATAGGTCGCCGGCAACGGCTGTTGAAACTGTCCGCGAATACGTCAAGGCCTCGACAAGAGCAGACGCAGCGGCATTGTCAAACTAACTTCTGTACTGCCCTTTGGCGCTCAGGGGCGAGGTGGACTTGCTTCGAAAAAGTGGAGAGGCATTTGCTCAGCCTGACGCCAGTTTTTCGAACTGGGTTGGGCTGAGGCAACCGAGCGCCGAGTGGGCATCGGTCATTCCCTAATGCCGTTGATATAAGGCCAAAGAAGCCCGAGTTGTTGAATATTCTACGCCGTGGCGACCAGGTGGCGACCCGACACAACCTGAGCCTGACACGCTAAGGCATATTCAGAAAATTTGCAAGCAAATCGTAATGATAAGCTGGCGCGCCCGACAGGATGAAACTGGGCACCGCTATGTCATTGCATGCACTATCTAACTTTCATGTGCCCAATCGGTTGTCGGCATGAGCGCCGATTTACGTTCTCCCTAGTGGCCCAGCTCACGACACGTTTTCGAGAGCGAAGCGTCAGAGATTCTTTCCTGACGGCTCGTCCTTGTCGTTAAGATACAATGCGCTCTCGTAGGAGAAGCATCGCGCTCCAGACTGAAACTACAGCCCAAGCACACTGGTCAGCGCTCACGAGCATGCCCTATGATGTCGGACGCGCTTCAGCAACGCCCCTTCCAGCTGGCGATCAAATAATCGTCGCGACAGTGCAAAATCTATGCTCTAACGATGCTGAGACATGCCGTAGGGTCTTCGTAGTGTGCAGCCCACCGGCATTAGCAGCATCGGGAGGGCCTTGGAATGCGCGTTGTCGTGCAATGCTTGCTCTTGGTGTGTTGTGCGCTGCCACTCGCAAGTCATGCGCACGCGGACGATGTGATCATCGGCAGCCCCTTGACCGAAGGCAAAATGCCAGCCGGTGACGGCTCGAAGAACGTTCCCATTGCAAACCCGCGCTCAGGCTTCGAGCAAGGCTCGGTGCTGGACAATTTCGCAACCAGTATGCAGAGCGCGGGTCAGGCGGCTGGCGGAAAGGCAGACTTCTTGGTGAAGGTTGATGCCGCGCGAGAAGAGTTCTTCAACCTCTATCCTGACAAGCCAGGGGTCGAAGAGGCCCGCACTAAGCTCGCGGACCTGCTCGCGCAAATCGATCTCTACTATCTGACCTTGTACCTCCCCGCCGGGATGTCGGACGCTGAAATTCCGCCGGGTCGCAGCCCTCGACCTCTTCACAGGCGGTGTCTTCGGTCACGGACTAAAGCCTTCTGCCCAGAATGCATTTGCCCGCTGGGTGGACGCAGCCCGCGAAGCGATGGGAGCCGTCCCGCGCGATCCCATGTCCGGCAAGGTCAACGCCATGACGGGAGAACCGATTCCCGATGCCCCACAGGGTGGCATCGTGGAGTGTTCTAAGCCCGTTATCAATTGCAGCCGAACGACCTTTATCCCGACGCCTCAGGGCTATCTTGAAGGCATCAAGGCGTCGAACGACGTTTATGCCTACTACGTCGTGCTTCGAGATCGCGCCGAGTTGAGTGCGGCCAAGCATATTGCGCTCAGCGAGTTGCCACCCCTCACCGCACGACCTCCGGCACCTTCAGCGTCTAAATCGGGTCTTCTCGCTTCGCACGAGGTTATTGCTTTTGACGAGAGCGTGCTCGGGACGAACAATAAAGAGGCCGCCAGTTCCATGGGATCGATTTTGCCAAATGGCGAGCCCAAGATGGAGGCTTACGAGCAAGTCGTCGATATGATCAAGAAGGCAGGAAAATACAAAACGCTGAATTGTACTTACGAGCACGGTGAGCGAGTCTATCACTTCTGGTCTGGCTCGGTACCGCCGTACTTTTCCCAGCTTACCTATGCCGTGATGGTCGGCGGCAAAATCGGCGACGCGGCTCGGCTCGGAACAAAGCCCACGGCCGAGTGCCCGCCCAATGAACAGGAGGCGAAAAATACGGAACTCGACCTTCTCAATCATCTCGCCCGACCCAATCCGGGGCAGACCCCACCGGAAGAAGAAATACTGCCGCTGAGTCATGACTTCATCGGCGCAATCGCCCCAGGATACGGCGGCACATATGTGGAGAATACTGTCGCACCCATACTGAGGGACGAATTCAGAACAGAGGTCGATAAGGCTATCGCTTCGCAGCAGCAGGTGCTCCAGTGGGACTATCCTGCGTTCGGCCAAATTCAGCATCTCTGGCTCTGGTACAAGTCGGCTCCTCCCAACGTGAAAGAGATGCTGCAACGCGTTTACCTATACAATGGCGCCATGGCTCATATGGGTATTAGCGGCCGGGACTCATGTCCCGAGACGTTGGATCAAGCGAAAAAGACCTTCAGTCAACTGACGACAGAAAGTGGGCCTTTTCTGAGCCGCCGGGAATACAATGCGCGCACTCGTTAGCCTGACCAGCCTGACGCGCGAGCAAGCGAGCAAAACGCTCTTTTTTGGAAAGACCTCAAAGCGCTGACAGCCGGGCAACACCCTCCCCGCTAATATGGTGAGGTGGCGCCGTGTCACCTTCACTCGCATGAGCCCGAAGCCAGCGACAGTAAGAGGCAATACGGATCGCGCGCGAATGCCATAACGAATGCGGCATGACAGGAGGGTTCATGCTGCGGGCGATGGGCTGACCGCGCTAGCTGTTCGTGCGACCAGCCGCCGAAACGCGCGAATTGCAAGGAAAGCCGCAGAGCAAAGCTGCCTATAGCGGTGCCCAGCTTTGTTCTGGAGTGGCGGAAAAATGGCGCGCCCGGAGAGATTCGAACTCCCGACCCCTAGATTCGTATACGATTTTTCACTCTGAGAATTTCTAGTGATCTGAAATGCTTGATAAATTAGGGTCGGCGCGCATAATAGCGAACCCAGGCCTGCTAACCGTCGCACCGGCAATTGCCGTACTAACACCGTACTAATTTATGGCTGAGACCTCCCTCGTCCTCACTGACCGTGCCATCAGCGCCTTGCCCTTTGCGGACTCTGGTCAATATTTGCCCGCGACCAAGAGCTTCCGGGCTTCGCCGTGCTTGTGGGCAAGCGAAAGAAGACGTTTGTCGTCGAGGGCGACGTTCGCAAAAAGGGACGGCGTCAATCCGTGCGGATCAAGATCGCGGAGGTCGGGGCTTTAACCACGCGGGAAGCCCGCGCCGAAGCCAAGGAACTACTCGGAAAGATCGCCAAGGGCATCGATCCACGCGAAAAGAAACTCAAATCAGGAAGCCTTGGGCAGAACACCAACGATCCCACGCTGTGCCAAGCCTGGGAGCGCTACTTGGATGCTCACATGAAGCGCAAGGGCAGAAGCGTCGGCACACAAGACAGCTATTGGGCCGGTGGATAAATGATCTTTCAATGATTACTAGAGCGTTATCCGGTCAGGTTGGTTCATATCCGGCCGCTCTGAAGTAGTTTTCACATTCATTCCGTGGGAAGTGACTGAGGAGTTCGCCGATGCGGGTCCAGAGGGCTTCGACGGATCGTTCGGAAGCCTTTCGCAGGAGCGTCTTCAATTTCGAAAAGGCCATTCTGCATATCGGGGGTGACGCGCTCACCAAAAACACGCAGCATAGAAGATCCCGTATTCCCCTCCACACGCGTGGGGCATGGCATCGACAGGGCTTATGAGGCGCAAGGCCTGTCACGTAGACCCTCGAGAGGGCAAATGCCTTCTCGACAAAGAAGGTTTTCTGCTCCGCCTCCAACCCCACTGACACCGGACGCAAGACGCCCATTTGCATTGCTAAGCGGCAAAAAAACGACGTGATTTTTACCCCGGACGCGGACGCTCTCGCGGAAGCCGTCAAGGCCAACGCGATCGACGTTTTCATCCTCGACCCGTTCGTCAAAACTCACGCCGTTCCCTGAAAACGATAATGGCGCAATCGACGGCGTGGCGCGCACCTTTGGCGAAATCGCGGATGAAAGCAATTGCTCGGCTGAACTGACTCACCATGTTTGCAAGGCGTCGAACTTCGGCCGCGCCAACATCACGGTTGATGACGGGCGCGGCGCCGGTTCGCTTAAAGACGCGGGCCGGTCGGTCCGCGTCATGAATGGCATGGCGGCTGAAGAGGCAGCCCAAGTCAAGCCCAAGGACTGCAAGAGCTATTTCCGCGTCGATGAAGACGCGAAAGCAAACATGGCGCCCCCAGCCGAGCCGGCCTCGTGGTTTAAGATTGTTTCCGTCCCGCTCTTCAATGACCCGGAAGACCCGAACGCCTTCAGCGACTCGGTCGGTGTTGTGACAAGCTGGAAATTGCCTGGCGTCTTTGCCGGGGTACAGACCGGCGATCTCGCGAAGGCTCAAGCCAAGATCAACAGCGGCGATTGGGCTCAAAGCGTGCAAGCCGGTGGTGGGCTGGGTACGCAATCGCGGAAGTGCTCGACATTGACGTGTCTAATGATGTGCAAAAAGAGTGCGTCAAATGGATGCTCGCGGCGTGGATCGAGTCAGGTGCCCTGAAAGTGTTGCAGCGGCCGCGCCCGAAAACCAGGGGACGCAACCGTCCGGCAGTCGTTATTGGCAACCGCGTAGCGGGACCGGAGGTCGATGAAACATAACCGTAACAACTGCCGCACTTGCCTTGTTCAAAGTGCTGCAAAAAGTGCGACAACTGCTGCAAGCCAACTGCCGCACCTCACTACCCCCCTAAAGGGGGTGTGGTGGGGTGCTGCGCTGCACTTGGCTCCCGCGAGTGCCGCAGGCTGAACCATGGTTTCGCGAAAGATGGATTGCGCCGCATGATCTCCCGCCAGACTCTCCCGAACCGGCGGCGCTGCGAAACGCTCGATTTCGAGCATGCCGGGCACCGGTTTTCGCTAAGCGTGGGCGCTATCTGACGGCCGCCCCGCCCGGCGGAAATCTTCCTGTCCTCGCGGCAAGCCACTATGAAACCACCGCCCGACGCACGCCTGCTTGTCGAGCGCGTGAAATTGTTCATCAATTGGCACGAGGACCGCTTCGACGCCTTAGACGGGCCGCACGAACCAATCACCGTCCCGGTCGGCTGGAAGCGTGGAGGCGAACACTGGATTCGCCCGGACATATGGCGCGATACGATCTTCGATGGCGACGAAGACGCGGCCCAAGACGCAGCGCGGACGCTGCGCGATCTCGGCTTGTTGCGGACACAGACAGTAGGAATTGCCAGGCTGTGGTTTGTGTAAGGGACCGCAAATCAGCGCGAGCCTATGGCGTTAAGCCCGAAATCCATGAATGGCGGCTTACGACGCCAGCTTACGGCGCTTACGACGCCGCACAGATTGGGCAGTCAGGACAACCAATTATGGTGGCCAGGTCCGGGCCGGGACCAATCCAGAGTGGGCGGCGGCCGGTGCGCAGCCATCGGCTACCCCTCTGTTACCCCACAGCGCTCTCGAGCAGTGCAGGCAGTAAGGTCCTCGCTGCGCGCCCTGAGGTTGGCTTCCTCAACCTTGATCATCTGGCTGATGGTGCTGTCCGCCACAGAGGCGATGAGCAACCTTTGACGGTGAGCCTCGGGACGTCTGTCTTGGGACTTCGGTAAGTCCATTTCCAACAGCTCGCGCTTTCTGGTGAGCGAGAGGCGCGTCAAATAGTCGAGCCGATCTGGTTCTTCAGGTTGTCCAAGCCCTCTTTTGCAATCGGAGCGAGAGAAACTTCGGGGATTTTGGGTGTTTTTGACACGCAATAGCACCGCGTGTAAAGAAGACGGGAAAAACTGTTCGACGTTGGGCTGGGGGGCAGTTCTGCATTGTACATGATAATATAATCTCAAAAGTGTGGTTCAATATTGTTGTCAGAAGGCAAAGCAACGCTGCAAGCTTTTCTTGCGGCGTTACTTTGAATAATGCGCATTAGCACATTGGCTTAGGCTATAAATGTTTTTTCGGAAATATAAACTTGGCCCGTGACATGATTTATCAGGGGGCTCTAATGAAACACACGATTGGAGAATTGAGGATATGTTTCAGGGATTGCCTGCGTTCGAATGTGCGCCTGTTCATGTTTATGGCATCAATGCTGACGAGCGCTTCCTGTTTTGCAGCGTCTATACCCCACGTCATCGTCACGTCACTTACGTATAATAGCGCAGCTGGCTTTTTCACCAGCGTGCTGAAGAACCAAGGCGCAGCTTCAACCCCCACAGGCGTGACCGTCGGTGTCTCATACTCGGTTGACGGGGTAAAACGCAGCTGGGGGTTCACCAATACGCCTCTGGTCCCAGGCGCATCGGCTTCTATCGGCTCTGATGGCAGAGCATACGTCATACCCAATGGCACGCACACGATCACCGCAGTTGCCGATGACGTTAACCGCTTCCCAGAATCCAATGAAAACAACAACGCGTTGTCGCAGTCGATTACCGGTGGCTCGGTGCCAGTACCTCCGCCAGTGTCAGCCAACGGTGCGACGATCACCGGTGCCGGAGCGCTTTACGATAGTGGCGGCAATACATGGACTCTGTCCGGCGGCGTGGTTTACGAGAACGGTCAGAAGGCCGGTGCAACGGCGAACGTCGCCGAGTTGGCCTATGTGAACGGCCTTATCTATCAGCAGAACAGCGCTGGCGGCTGGTGGGACTGGGTTAATAATACCTGGTCTGGCACCACGTCCCCCTTGGCGCCCAGCGGCACGGGGCAGCTTGTGACTATCGCTTCGTTAACCGCTCACAATACTTCCGCATATTCGAATTACGACCAGAGTCATTTTCCGACAAACTTTGGCACCACGTCCTATGTGTCCCAAACGCAGACCGTTACAATCGACTCCGCCAAAATGGATAGGTCTATGAATCCCTTAACACCGGGGCACGTCTCTCGGATGGACGTCCATTCGTTGATTCCAAAGAGACCAGAACTCCGATGGTTCGCGCATCTCATGCCCTGGTATGGGGCCTCGGATCAACCGATTGCCATTGGGTTGGATGTCGACACGGACGCATACGTTAAGGCATTGGTGACGGACTTGAGGAATCGCGGCTTCAACGGCGTGATCATCGCTTGGAATGGCATAACTAGCCGCTCAAATAGCATCGCACTCAGGATACAATCGTACTTGAAGACCCTGCCTCCCGGCAGTTTTTCATACATCATTTTGATGGACGAGGGGCTGGTAGACGGACAAACTAATAAACAAAGTATACTTGAAAATGCTGTAAATTATACGAAAACACAATATTTCGGAGACTCTAACTACGAAAAAGAGGGGGGACAACCAATCCTTATGTTTTTCGGAGTGCGAAACTCGCTAGGCTCGGCAGCGGCGATGGCAGCGGCGAAAGCAGACACGGGCGGTAATATGGTTTGGGCCGAATCAAGCGCGAATTTTTTGAACGAGGCGTGGGAGGATCAAGGTTTTGATTGGACCAATGATTACCCGAATGGAGTCAATGCGGCTGATCCCTATAATCTGTCTGCGGTAAAAAACTTTTTGTCCATTGTTGCAGGATACCCACAGAAGAAGGCGTTCGGTGCAATGACCTCTGGGTTAAACGGCACACTAACAAAAAGTATATCATGGTCATTGGGAAAATATTTTCCGCGCGACAGTGGAGCTGCCCTCATCCAGCGGGCGCAGACGATCAACGCCAACATTCCCGGCAACGTCACCCGGATGCAATGGGTGACGTGGAACGATTATCCTGAAGGTTCGGCTGTTGAACCGGGTATCGAGAACGACGTGACGGTGACCGCAGGGGTTCAGGGATCGACGTTGAATTGGACGTACACGAGCGGCACGGGTGACGAATCGACAATTGACCATTACGAGGTTTACGCGTCTACCGCTAACATCAACGCTGCCTACTTGGGTTCCGTGCCCGCAGGAATACACTCGTTCCCTCTCGGATCGAGTGGTCTCACATCCGGGACATTCTACCACATCATAATCGTGGCGGTTGGAAAACCTTGTATACGGGATCATGTCAACAATAACGTGAGCTTTACCGCCCCATAGTCATTGCGAAAAAGGCCGGAATTGGTCGGCGCACTCTTTGTGATGTTTGATCCTTCGAGAAAAATAAGGAAAGAACGGGAGTAAAAGCCCCCGCCGTGATTTTCCTGAATGCTTTACCACATTTGCCGGGTCAGCCTTTAGTTGGCGGATCGTGAAATCTGCAACCAGTTGGTGCCGTCGTAAATCAATTCCATGATGTCGCTGGTGTCGGGCGTCCAAGTCGCTCGGCTCGATCGTGAGCCCACCGTTCACGTCAAGGCTGGTGCGCAGCGTCATCGTCCCGATGCCGACATTGCCGTTAGTCAGGATAGTTATGGCGTTCCCGGCAGGGGAAGCGCTATAAATTCCGAAGGCTCCATTTGCCAGGGCATTGGTATTGGTGCCAATAATCCAACTGCCGGCTGCGGTGTCAGCGACGTTGGAGGAGCGTAATCCAATCGAGGATTCGACATTGGTGCCGTTGCCAATAAGCTTGACTATGCCCCAATTAGAGGTGTAAAAAATTTCCACTGCCCTGCTCTGCGTCGTGCCGGTGCCGACATTGCCGGTCGATTGAAGAGTCATGACCCCGACCCATGTGTTGCTCTCGCAAAACATGGCGTCAGTGTAGCCGGTGGCATTCGGCCCGTTATTCCACTGAAACTGATGCGTGACCTGTGCCGGATTGCATGCGTCGCCGGGTTGAGGCTGGGCGGCAAAGGCCGGGAAACTGAAACAACAGAGGACCGCTATAACGAATATTGAAAGCAAAAGCCCCGTAAACCAGATGCGCCGTACCATGCAACTCCTTCAACTGTGACGTTGAATCTTAGCATATCTGGCGTAGGTTAAAAGACTTCTGTTTAAACCTATTTTTATAGTGACGTTGCTTGGCTCTGTCCCGCGCTTTCTGTGGCGATTGGGCGGGCCATTCAAAACCGGAACAGTGACCGCTTCCACTCCCGCGTCGGCCTTCAACAAAATCCATTGCAGATGCCACGCCATTTCGCGGCCTTCCCAGTCGTCGCGCAATTTCAGAATGGGTGTGCGCCGTGAAAAGGCGGCGCTTTCCAGTGGGTGCGAGTCCCACCCGGCGACCGCTCCAGCCGGAAGCAACCGGAGCAGGCATGGAGGTGACGAAATGTCTGAAGCCTTCGGATAGCGGGTCACGAAATACGGTGACCGCGCGAGTGTGCAGGCCGCAACGCGAGTGAACGCCGAGCAAGCCTCGAAAAGGACGATGTGCAGGGCGACCCGGTGACCCTTCCGGGGAAGGCTGACACGGCTGGGTGTGAGCGACGAGTACGCCCAGCCGCTGCACCGGGGTAGTGGCGGCAGCATGTACACAAGGAAAGCGCACGCAATACGGGAAGCCCCAATGCGTGATCAGGGATGATCAACCGGACGCCCGTGAGGGACAGGCCGGGCGCGTTGGGGTGGCGGAGAGGCACGTAATACCGATGAAGCCGGGTAACGCCGGTGGAGGGAAGGAGCCTCAGTTCAAGACCGACGCAAGACGTGGTGAGGGACCTGGAGATTGGGCAACCTAGCAACTCCGAAGAGTGTTCAGAAACTGCAGACGGCGTTACACGCGAAAGCGAAGGCGGAAGCCGGCTATCGGTTCTACGCCCTGTACGACAAGCTGTGACGATATCTGGCGCATGCCTATGCCCAGTGCCGCTCCAACAAGGGCGCGCCGGATGTGGACGGTCAGGACTTTGCGGATATAGAGGCGTACGAGGTCGAGTGGTGGCTTGGCGAACTGGCGCTTGCGCGCAGGCAGGGGACTTACCGGCCGGAGCCGATCAGACGCGTGTTTATACCGAAGGCCAACGGCAAGCTCAGGCCCTGGGCATCTCGACCGTGCAGGACCGGGTCTGCATGACAGCAGCGATGCTGGTGCAGGAGCCGATCTTTGAAGCCGACCTCCCACCGGAAATCTACGCCTATCGCGCCGGGCGAAACGCCCAGCAGGCAGTCGTGGAGGTGGAAGAGCTACTGTTCCGTGGCCACCCGGACGTCGTAGACGCCGACCTCGCGGACTACTTCGGGAGCATTCCGCATACCGACCTCCTAAAGTCGGTAGTGCGCCGGATCGTTGATCGGCGCGTGCTGCATCTGATCAAGATGTGGCTGGACTGCCCCGTAGAAGAAACCGACCAACGAGGGCGGAAGAAACGTACGACCGAGGCCAGGGACAATCGGCGCGGTATTCCGCAGGGTTCACCCCTCTCACCAATGCTGGCGAATCTTTACATGCGCCGGTTTGTGCTGGGGTGGAAGAAGCTCGGCCTCGAGCAAAGTCTCGGCACTCGCCTCGTCACCTATGCGGACGATCTCGTGATCCTGTGCCGGAGGGGCAGCGCTGAGACAGCCCTGCACCATCTGCGCGAGATCATGGGCAAGCTGAAGCTGGCGGTGAACGAGGAGAAGACATGGGTCTGCAAGGTCCCGGAAGGGGAGTTCGACTTCCTGGGATATACGTTCGGGCGGATGTATTCCCCAACGACCGGCAAAGCCCGCTTGGGCCACCGGCCGTCAAAGAGGAGCATCAAGCGCATGGTCGAAAGAGTCCACGCGCTGACCGACCGAGCGCGCAGCTGGCAAGAGACCACAGAGCTCGTCGACATGTTGAACCGCGCGCTTCGCGGGTGGGCCAATTACTTCAGTGTCGGCACCACCAGCAAAGCCTATCGCGCGCTCGACAACTACACGGCTGTGCGGTTGCGCCGGTGGCTGCGATCCAAGCACAAGGTCAGGCGACGTAAGGGCGGGGGCTATCCACTCTCGCACCTATACGGGCACTTCCGGCTCGTACGCCTAACCCAGCTCGGCCGCGGCCCATCGTGGGTGAAGGCGTGAGATCTTGTCCGAGAGCCGGATGCGGGCGATCTGCATGTCCGGTTCGATGAGCGGGGTGTGGAAACGGGAGCAACGGGCGAGCTCGGGAGGCACCGCCAGACGAAAGGGGCCGCAACAGATATGTTCGGCCTAACGCCACCCGCGCCACACTCCGACTCTACCAAAAGCGTCTCGACTTCGTCGGCGTTCGAGGCCAGCAACTCCCGATCCCCGCGCTTGATGCCGTCCTGCCCAAATTCCCGCATTTCGGCGTCGATGCCGGGCAACATGAGGGTGTGCCGCATGCCGACAACGCAAGCGAGTTTGCGGCTGAGACTTGTTTCGCGCCGGGTCATGCAGTGTCGTCCTGCGGTCTTTCACGCCGGGACGGAATCGTAAGACAAAGCAGAGTCGGCGTGAATCCCCATTTTAACCGAGATTCCCCAGATGGACGCCGCATTGAGCGTAATTCTGCCTCCAATCGGTTTCCTTTGCAAGGCGAAGCCGTTGCTCTTGCAGATAGGCGGGTCATTGTCTCTACGCCGAGAATGTTGAGCGCTCGTCGCAGATTGTACACGAGTGCCGAGGCGGAACCCAGCCCGGACATTGTCGAGGCCTCGCATCAGGAAGACACCCTGATTCATCCATTGCTTGATCGAGCCGAAGGGATGCTCGACGATCTCGCGACGCCGGTGGAGAATGCCGGGCATTGCCTTCAGGCGGACCGCCGCCATGCAGTCGAGCACGGCCTCGTTCTCCAGGCGCGAGATCCGGCGCAGATTGGTTGTGCAGCGCGACCGTAGGGAACAGGCGGGGCACGCCGCCGGATTGGTGTAATCGATCTTCTTCAAGTCGCGCAGTTTGCCTTCGTGATTCGGCGATAACGTTTCTCCGATCGGACAAATATACACATCCCGGCCCGGATCGGGCCATGCGAATCAACTCAAAGCATATGTGTCCTCGGGGAGTGACATGGACAGACGCAACTACATGGCGGCGGAAGAAATCTACGGTGCAGGCGACGACGCCAATCAGCGGCCACGCGCGCGGGCCGTGGAACGAATTAGCGGGCGGCACCGATCCGAAAGCGCCGGCGCCGGCGGATCCAAATGTCAGGCGACTTCGCTTTGACCGGCAGCGCAGGGACCCGCTGCGCGTGTCGGCGCAATGTTGAAATGTCACCGGGCGCGCAAAGTAGAAATGACACCCCGTTGGTGCTAAGCGGCACCTCACAGTCCGGTTTGCGGCCTCTTGGCAATCGTTACGTAACGGAATACAAAAGAGGCAGCGATGGCGATCAGCAGGAAGAAAATTCTCGCTCAGTCGTTTTGTTTCGTGATATTAGAGCTTGCGACCCACTTGATCCGTACCCCTCTCTATACGAATAATGACGAATAATGAAATCACAAATTCATCACCCTCGCGCAGTATACGATAGGTTCGCTCGGCGGATCACGGCAATGACCCGCAGCTTGGTTCCCGAACGCGTACTTTTTCCGGTCTATAATGTCTATGCAGCTGCCAAAATTAAACGACTCCTTTCTCGGATTAAAAACCCAAATCGTCTTGAGCACTTCGGCTGGCAAGTATGTTCGCAAAATGAAGAGGATGGCATCATTGCAGAAATATTCCGGCGGATTGGAACCGTCGGCAGGGATTTCGTGGAGTTCGGATGTGGGGATGGCACCGAAAACAATACTCGGCTACTGTTGGATCAGGGCTGGCGCGGCTTATGGATCGAAGGCAGCAAATCCAACGTAGAAACCGCAGTACGCTTGTTGGGGAAGCCGATCGCCGAGGGTCGCCTCACAATCATAAACGAATTTATCACCCGGGAAAATATCAACCGGCTAATTACCGATGGCGGGTATGCTGTCGGGAAAGAGGTTGATCTGCTCGTCGTCGATATCGACGGAAACGACGCGCATGTGTGGCAGGCAATAAATGTGATCATTCCTCGTGTCGTCTGTATAGAATACAATGCTCACTTTGGCCCGACGACGCCATGGACTATAGAATATGATCCTGATTTCCAAGATATCTACGATGGTAGGCACCTTTATGGTGCATCCCTCAAGCTGCTAGAAAATTTAGGCAGAAAGAAAAAATATCGGCTCGTCGGATGCAATTTGATCGGCGTAAACGCATTTTTTGTTCGCGATGATCTGGTCGATGACTATTTTGTCAAAGGTACGGCTGAAGAATTTTTTCATCCACCGCGATTTCATCTCAAACACGCCGCAAAAAGGGCCTTCGGTGAAAAACCGGGGGTATTAATCGGCGGGAATTAGGTTCAACATCTTGTGGTTTTTCTTCTGCGCAGGGACTAAACAAAAGTCGCATAACCTCCGTGCGGCCCGTTTGACTTGCTTTTCAGGGTGCCACGACCTCCGTTAATACTTGAACCTGCCGCCGTTACTTGATGGGCGTGGGACACAAAATCTAGGACAAGGGGATTTTCATGATTCGTCGAGAGTCTTAACGGACGCGCCCGAAATGCGATCTTTGCCCTTGAGGCAACGGGCATCTTTTCATGGATCAACCGCATCGACCGCGTGGCCGAGCGCGTCAAAGACCTGGCACAGCTTCCGATCTTGACTAGTGCGTTATCCGCTGTGACAGAATCGGGTGGGATTCCCAAGCGAGCTTTGTCGTGATTCAAGATTCTGGCTGGGAGGAGGCCAGGATGAATGACGAAGCCCTATTCGGAAGATCTTCGGATCCGCGTGGTGGCGGCTGTTGTGACG
>JALZAY010000079.1 GCA_030948025.1 Pseudomonadota bacterium | reverse complement strand
TGAGATTTCGGGCGCTGCCGCGGGAAATCGCGGCGCGCCATTCATCCCATGGGCCAAGTTCGGCGCGCGGATCGATGCTGTCATATGGGGACGGCCCCGATTGGCAAGTGGTTTTTCTGACGTTCTGAACGGGTTGGCGGCTTGCGGTCATATGTTTGGCCTGATTGCGCAAAACCATCTCCGCTGGCCCTGATGAAGTCCGGCCGCGAAGGTCCCGATCATTGATACGAGCTTTGCGCGCGTGACAGGATACGGGGTGTCCTTCGCCGTCGATCCGTGTCGTTCATCATCTCTGTTTCGCTTTCGCCAAACTGAAAATTCACTAGAGCGCGTCCCGATCAAATGGAATCATTTGATCGATAAGACTCGCTCAAAATCAAAGAGTTGGAGCATGTCCGGATCGAAAAAGTCGAGCAACTTTTTCTGAACATGCTCTAAGGTCAATTTATCGACGGCGCTCTCTCATGCTGGTTCGAACGCTGTGCGAAAGTCTCGGTGCGAAACGCCTCGCTTCTCGTCATGACGGCCCATATGATCCGTGCGAGCTTGTTGGCCAGAGCGACGGTGACGAGCCTCGCGGGCTTGCGCGCGAGAAGAGCGGCCAGCCAATCTCGCGGCGAGCCTTTCCGCTTGCCCGCTACGTGCGAACCAACGATGTCGCGCCTCCGCAATCGCTTGCCGCGATTGCTCCGCCGGGCACGCGCAGCCGCCTGATGGTGCGGTTGCCCTGTTTGGTGATGGAGCCGGGCTTTTCCTTGCCGCCACTGGAATTTTGCCGGGGCGTCGATCCGAGCCAAGCGGAAAAGTCGCGGCCAGGCTTGAAAATACCCGGCTCTGGCGCGCTGGCGGCGATCGCCGAGCGGCGATCTTTCCAATTTTAGCAAGTCCGGTATACCGGACTTGCCGGCAATCGCCCGGAATGCTGGCAAGCAATCGACCGGCCGGGCTTTGCGCATGGGTGGCGGCGATCTCTTTGTCGAGGGCGGCGATGGCGGCGCCGATCGCTTCCAGATGTTGGGCAAGAACCTTCAAGGCCGCCTTGGCGGCGATCATGCCGAATTCTGAAAGATGACCACGCAAGGCGTTGACGCTCATGGTCCTCTGCTTGATCGAGCCGCTCGCGCGTTGTGTGCAGCATCAATGCCGCTTGGCTCTTTGCGCTGTTGACTGGCACGAAACACATGGGCTCGCCGCGCCATGGCCGCGGCTCGATCGCGGCGGCATCGTTGTTGCCGCGCTTGCCATAGGGCTTGACGTAAACCGGCGGGATCAAGCGCACCTCGTAGCCCATCGCCTGAAGTTCGCGCGCCCAATCCCTTCGTCTGGCTCGGGAGCGCCGAACCGCAAGCTTCCATGCCGGCGCGGCAAGGCCTGGTCTTTGAGAAGAGCTTGCGCGTCGCCCGGCGGCTGAGCTTGCGCGTCGCCATGCCGAAGTCTTCGCGCTCCAACGCATGGACCTGAAAATAGTTGTTGCCCAGATCAACGCCTACTTTGATAAACTTTGCAGGGACGATTCCCTCTTTGTGGCGCTCCGGCGGCCACGCCTTGGTACTTTGATGCCGTCGAGGCGGGGCTGTCCACACCATCAAGGATGCGGAGCCCCGGCTTTCCCGGCGCGCGCCATAGCCCGTCGCCTGCGACGGGCGTCCTTTCAGACGCCCTTTTGGCGCGCGTCCTTGCCACATCGATCCGCTCGCCAAACTCGCCGCCAAGAGATGAATGGCAAGTTGCGATGTCCCGCGGCAGTGCCCGAAATCTCAAGTCCCGGCTTTTACAGGCAAAGCGACGTCTATTTTGTCCAACATCGGCGCAAGTTGTTGCTTGTCATTTGGGGCCTTGGCCGGGCCAAGCCCACGGCTGTCCGGTGGGTTTTGGCTCGACAAGGCGCACGACATTGATTCAAATCGGTTCAGAAGGATTGGCGACTCATCTGAACACGAAAGGGATCAATGCCGTGTGGCATAAGAATAGTGTTTTCCGCGATCTTCTCAAACTCATTCCCTGGGCTTCCTTCGATCGGCTTGTGGAGGAGCATGGGAGCGATGCGCTGGGGCGCAAATTCAAGTCGCGCGAACAGGTGATCGCATTGCTTTATGGCCAGTTGGCGGGCGCCACTTTGCTGCGCGATATCATCGCCGGACTTTCGCGCCATCAGGCACGACTCTATCACATCGGGGGCAAGGTTCCCGCGCGCTCGACCTTCGCCGATGCCAACCGCGACCGCAGCTACGAGGCCTTCTCCGGTCTCTTCGTGCATATGCTCGGCATGGCGACGCGAGGTCTCAAACCAGCGGCATTGACCTCTAACTCAGTTGGTCTTTGCAAATGAGGGCTGGCGTGATTCTCTGCGGCTTCAGCAATGGTTCGCGGAGACTCTGATGCCGAAAGCTTTGACAATTGCGCGCGACGATTACACGGCGACGGAGCTCCGCGAGGTGGCGACCCACAGCAATAACGCCGATGCAACGCGGCGGATTTTGGCGCTGGCCTTGGTGCTTGAAGGATATAAACGGGGCGAAGCCGGCAAGCTCTGTGGCATGGACCGGCAGACCTTGCGCGACGGAGTTCTACGCTACAACGCCGAAGGAATCGCCGGGCTCTGCAACCGGATAGCAGCTGGACCGAAACCACGGCTCACTCCACCGCAGGAGGCGGCAGTAGCAGAGCTGGTTCGCAAAGGACCTGACCTTGCCGTAGATGGCGTGGTTCGCTGGCGCCGGGTGGATCTGGCCCGCGAGATCAAAACCCAGTTCCGCCTCGCGCGATCAGCGCCGCGAATGGGCCTCCATATTGCGCTGTCTGCCCTCGCCGCGATACCGGCGCGGCTTTGGTGCCGCCTTATGCCAACGCCCAGGCGATGAACCTGCATCTCGAGGAGATCAGCTGCCAGCTGACACAAGGCAGTCACGCCGTCTGAGCTTGTCGAAGACTTGCTCCTCGATGGAGCCGGATGGCACCAGACTGGCGAAAAGCTGGGCGTCCCAGGCAATATCAGTCTGCTCCACCTGCCGTCCTATTCCCCCGAGTTGAACCCCGTCGACCCTTCGACAAGCTCAGGACATCTGGCAGTTCCTGCGCCAGAACCATCCGGGCAACCGCGTCTTCAAAAGCGATCCCGATATCGTTGCTGCGTGTTGCGCCGCATGGAATGCTCTCGCCGCGGAACCAAAGCGCATCGCCTCAATTGCCACATGAGACTGGGCCTCGGTCATTCCCTAATGCCGCTGGTATAAAGCGTCTCCGATAAACCCCGAGGGCGCCGGACGCTCCCGGGAATTGTGAAGGGAGACGAGCGGATATTTCGTAAAGGCCCCGCAATGCGGGGCCTTTTGTTCGCGTAAAGGGAGGCAGCCGTATCGCTATTCGCGGCCCATGAGGTAAGATCATTTGGAACGCGGGATGACGTTCCACCCTTCGATTCTCTGGTGACCCTCAGGAAGCGCCGCGTGAGCCATCTTCTCGCGATCGATCAGGGAACGACCTCGACGAGGAGCCTCCTCTTCGACGCATCGGGAAGGCTGCTCGTCAGCGCCCAACGCGAGTTTTCTCAGTCCTATCCGCAACCGGGATGGGTCGAGCACGATCCGCAGACGATCTGGCGCGACGTGTTAAAGACCGCGCGCGAGGTCATCGCAAAGTCACATGCGCAGGTTGCCGCGATTGGCATCGCGAACCAGCGGGAAACCACTGTCGTCTGGGGCCGCGCGGACGGCACGCCCATCTACCCCGCCATCGTCTGGCAGGACCGGCGCACCGCCGCGGAGTGCGAGCGGCTGCGGCGAGACGGCGCCGAGGCGCTGGTTCGCGCCCGCACAGGTTTGCTTCTCGATCCTTATTTCTCGGCGACCAAACTTGCCTGGATTCTGGATCACGTGGCGGGCGCGAGGGCGCGCGCGGAACGCGGCGAACTCGCCTTCGGCACCATCGACAGTTTCTTGCTCTGGCACTTGACCGGCGGCAAGGTGCATGCGACCGACGCCACCAACGCCTCGCGAACCATGATGTTCGACATCCACCGCCAATGCTGGGACGGCGATCTTTTAAGATTGTTCAATATTCCAAAAGCTTTGCTCCCCGAGGTTCATGACAACAGCTTCATTTATGGGGTCACGGCCGACGGCTTGTTCGATGAGGCAATTCCGGTCGCGGGCATGGCGGGCGACCAGCATGCGGCGTTGGTCGGCCAGGCCTGCCTTGATGCCGGAATGGCGAAGGCGACCTACGGAACGGGCTGTTTTTTCTTGCTCAACACCGGCCAACAGGCCCTATCCCCGGCAAACGGGACGCTTACGACCATGGCTTACCGGGCGGGCGGGCGGCCCACCTACGCCGTCGAGGGATCGATCTTCGCCGCCGGAGCCACGCTCAAATGGCTGCGCGACCGGCTCGATCTGTTCGAGGACGTTTCGCGAACCGGCGCCATGGCGGCGGAGATCGGCGGCAACAATGGAGTCTATTTGGTGCCCGCCTTCACTGGACTTGGCGCGCCGTATTGGGACCCTGACGCGAGGGGACTGATTTGCGGCCTCACATTGGATACAAGCCCCGCGCATCTCGTCCGCGCCGCTTTGGAATCGGCCGCCTACCAAACCTTCGATCTTATGCAAGCGATCATGGGCGGCGGGCCGCCCCGCGCGCTGCGTGTCGATGGCGGGATGGCGGCCAACGACTGGTTCTGTCAGTTTCTGGCGGACATCATCGCGGCTCCTGTCGAACGCCCGGCCATGCTCGAGGCGACCGCGCAGGGCGCCGCCTTTCTGGCCGGACTCACGCTCGGAATATTTCCCGATTTCGCCGCCATTTCCGCCGCATGGGCGCGCGGCGCAAGATTTGAACCGCGCATGGATGGAGCCGAGCGGGAGCGCTTGATCGCGGGATGGCGGGATGCGGTCCAGCGCACGCTTACGCGGGATCGCGCGCAATAGATCGAAATGCTATGCCGATTGGATCGAATAAGGCCTTGGCGCGTTTCCTCCCGGCGGGCGAACGCCACCGCCATGCAAAAGGACCGATTGCATGCGTTCCAAAACATCGATGCAAGAAAGCGAGACGCTCTCGCGCCGCGATTGTCTGACGAGCGCCGCCGCCGCCGCGCTGGGCTATACGCTTGCCGCCGGCCCGGTCCGCGCCGCCGCGATCAAAACCGGCACGGATGGTCTTTCCGCCGGCACGGCAAAAGTGAAAGTGCCGGGCGGCGAAATGCCGGTCTACTACGCGAAGCCTCTGGACGCGGCGAAGCCGCCGGTGATCCTCGTCGCGATGGAGGTCTTCGGCCTGCATGAGCACATCAAGGATGTGACACGGCGGCTAGGCAAGCTTGGCGCTTTCGCAATCGCGCCCGATTATTATTTCCGGCTTGGCGACCTCACCCAAATCGCCCAACCGGCGCAACTGACGCCGTTGGTCAACGGCAAGCCCGATCATGAGCTTTTTTCCGATCTCGACGCGACGGTTGATTGGGCCAGGTCCCAGGGAGGCGATACGAATCGGCTCGGCATCATCGGCTTTTGCCGGGGCGGACGCACGGTGTGGCTTTATGCGACGCATAATTCCAACCTGAAGGCTGGCGTTGCTTTTTACGGAAGCCTGATGGATCCCCCGAGCGCGGCCATGCCGGAAAACGCCTTTGAACTCGCAAACGAGGTCATGGCTCCGGTGCTCGGCCTTTACGGCGCCGAGGACGCTAGCATTACGCCAGATCAGGTCGAGGCGATGAAAGAAAAATTGGAAGCAGCGGGAAAAACTACGCAGTTCAAGATTTATTCGGGCGCGGGCCATGGTTTCTTCGCCGATTACCGGCAAAGTTATCGCGCGGACGCAGCACAAGACGCCTGGATGGTAATGCAGGCCTGGTTCAAGAAATACAAGGTGTTGGACTAATTTTTGGGCTTGGTTCCGAGACGGTGAAACGGCGGGGACCGGCGGCAAGACCAACGCCCCGCTGCGACAGGCTTTCTGACGGCCGCGCCACGGCCTTTCCATCTCCTGCGTCCTGACGAGCTTCAGGTCTCTCTCCAACCGGCGGCTCCCGATGGGAACCAAAGTCTGGACGCTACGTTTTCGTCTCGATGCGGTGTCGTAATAGCTAAAGGATAGTAGTTATGTTAAAGGTGCTCGCTTTGTCCGCTTCGGTCCTCGCTTTCGCTAGCGGCCTCGCTCTCGCAGACCCGGAACTAAAAAAAGGCAATGAAAAAGAGTCATTGACCACGATGACCGGAGAGCCGTCGACCGTGACCAATCCCTCGTCGTCGCTTTCGACGGCCCATTGGCTTGCCTCCGACGTCTATAAGGTGGACGTTTACGATCCTTCCGAACACAAGAGTCGGCAAGGTCAACGATCTTATGATCGATAGCAACGGCAACATCACGGGCGCGATCATCGGGGTCGGCGGGTTCCTTGGCGCTGGCCAGAAAGACGTCGTGATTCCCTTCAAGGAGCTGAAAGCCTCGACTCGCGACGGCAAGGATTGGCTAGTCCTCAATCGCACCAAAGACGAACTAAAGAGGGCTCCCGCCGTCAATAATACGGGATCCCCGAGCGAGCGAGTATCGGGGCCAAGGAGGCGATGTTCGCTGACGGGCTGCTCCTCGCAACGCCCGAATACACCCGTTCGATGCCGGGCGTGTTCAAGAACGCAATTGACTGGCTCTCCCTTGTTCGACCAATGGGCGGGGCGGCTTGCGGCAGGGAGATGGCGTGCAGCATTGGAGATGGTGTGATGAAAGCTGCTTTGCCGCTTGTTCTCACGGCTTTGCTGGGATTAGGAAGCGGAGGAGCCATGGCGCAGAGTGCGCCTGGTGATCCGGCTGGTAATCGGACAATTCCAGAGAAGGATTTGTCTCGTCCCACTGAGGGAGGCACGCAGAAAGAAAACGCGACCTCTGATGGAAACCAAAGTCTCAGCGATAAATTGGATAAAAGCGGTGGTGTCATCAAGCCAGCGGAAGGCGTGGACCCGCAGATAGTGCAACCGGCTCCGGTTCCACATCCTAATTCCACGCCGGTTATTCCGCCCGCCGGAACCCCTGGCGGTCCGCCCGGGCCAGAGCCAAAATAGTTGCGGGGCATTGTCTACCGGCAGGGGGCAGTGACCGCAAGCCCCGACACCGGCCCGGTGTGTCTAACGATGCGGCCGTGGGCTTGATTTTCAGATCCGGTGCGCTTCCTGATGCGCGCCAAGCTTGTCGAAACCGATCAAGTCGCCGCCGAACATATGCACCTGGCTTTTGCACCAACTAGGGGCTTGATCTGACTGCTCCGAGACGATTGTGCGTCATTCGTAATTCTTGAATTTTGCACGGCGAAGGGGCCGCTTAGGATCGTTCGAAATTCCAGTGCGCGCGCCAAAGGCAGGGCTTGCCGCGCTTGCCCAAGGACGCGCGATCAAACCACGCAAAATGCTCTAATTCGCCTTCGGCGGATCGGAAGCCGAATTCGACGCGGGCAGGCGTGATGCGGACAAATTGCCAGACTGGCGCGGTATCCGTAACGCCTACCGGAAGTTCCCCCGATTGGATCGGCGCGAACGCTCCATCGCGATAATCGAAGGTTTCGCCCTTGTGGTTCTTGTCGGGAAATTCCACCCGCACAGAGCGCCGCGCTTCGTCGACCGTCAACAGGAGCGCCCCCCAATCCTTCGCGGACGCACCACTGATTTCGCAACGAAGCGCGACGGGTTCAGCCAAGGCCGGAGTTGCGACGAAAAATGCGGCAAACGCGGCACATGCTGTTATTCTCATTTCGTGTCACCCTACCGGCGGGACGTTCCCGCTCGTAATTCTTGAGTTCTGCACAGATGTGCCCTTCTGCAAGCAGGCAAGAGCAATCCTAAACCGTCGGCAGATCAGCTAACTCGTCTGAGCTTCACCCGCCAGTGACGATAATAATTATAGACCTCACAGCCATAGAGGTATGCACATCTCGCGGGAATGCCGGTCTCCGCACTCGCGAACGCGCATCCTAGTGTCCCGATTCCGAAGTTCCTATGCACATTTTGCGTGTGTATCGAGTGTGCGGCGGCAGAAGCGTTCGATGGATGCGAGGATGGCATCGGCGGATTTTGTCCAGCGGAACGGCTTGGGTGCGGCATTTCTGATTTTGATGGGAATCACGACCCAATGGTTATGACTAGGAATTTCTGAGACGGGACACTAGCGGGATTATTGCATCCGCTGGCAAGTCGCCGTAAAATCGAGGCCTTGCATGGTCTCGCCTGCGAATGCAACGCGGCAAGAACTGATATTTTTAAGACGTCAGGAGCCTTACGTGGAAACAATAGCAAAAATATGGGACAAACTTTGCGCCCTTGGTGTCTTATTACTTTTAATATGGATCATACCAGTAATTCTAGAGAGGCCAGCTGACCAAGCGGGTTACTCATTTTTTTGGTTCTCATTTTTATGCCTTTTTGTGTGGGGTCTTGGTAGATGTGTTTTATGGCTCATTAAGGTAATTATTTCGTAGTTGGTGTCTAAGTTGTCCCGAAATACATGTGAAACAAGCGTTTCTCGCATGTTGCGTTTTTCTTGAATTCTGCACCACCTTGCCGGGCCTGGCAATCGGCCCGTTGACACCATATTTGAAAGGAGCCTGCAAAAGGACTAAGGGCCATGGGAGTTCTTGCGCGAACGGACCTTCCCCCAGGCGCAAACCTTGACTGGACGATTCCGCAAGGGTTCGAGCGCTATGGCGAGGCCGAGCATCGCATCTGGACGACGCTCTATGAGCGCCAGGCCGGGATATTGCCCGGGCGCGCATGCGACGCTTTTCTGCATGGGCTCGACGCCCTCGATCTGCACGGCGATGGCATCCCGGATTTCCGTAACTTGAACGAAAAGCTCTCCGCGCTCACGGGATGGCGGATCGTGGCGGTCCCTGGGCTCGTGCCCGACGCGGTGTTCTTCGACCACCTCGCCAACCGGCGCTTTCCGGCGGGCAATTTCATCCGCGGCGCCGGCGAGCTCGACTATTTGGAATTACCAGACATATTTCATGATGTCTTCGGTCATGTGCCCATGCTGACCGATCCGGTCTTCGCCGATTACATGCAGGCCTATGGGAAGGGCGGGCGTCGCGCACTGTCGCTCGGGAGCCTCGCCAATCTCGCCAGGCTCTATTGGTACACGGTCGAGTTCGGGTTGTTGGAAACGCCTGAAGGCTTGCGGATTTATGGCGCGGGCATTGTGTCGTCGAAAACGGAAACGATTTTCGCGATTGCTTCCGATTCGCCGAACCGCCTGGGCTTCGATCTAGAGCGGGTGATGCGCACGCTTTATCGCATCGACGATTTTCAGCAGGTCTATTTCGTCATTCCCTCGCTAACCTATTTGCTCGATGTCACGACGGGGACCGATTTCGGTCCCCTCTACGCCAAAATCTCGAACATGCCCGATATTTCGATCGCGGCGATCGAACCAACCGATAATGTTTTCGCACGGGGCACTCAAGAATATGCAAGGAGCGGCGGGCGCTTGCGCCAAGGCGCGGCCTAGCGGCAAGCCGCTTCGCAAGGAGGAGGAGCATCATGGGGGACAAGGTTGTGGTAGTAACCGGCGGTTTTGGCGTGCTTGGGCATGCGGTAGCGGAGGCGGCGCTCGCGGCGGGATCCTTTGTGGCCATTCCTGGCCGGGAACAAGCAGATAAGTTCCCCGCGCGGGACCGGCTTCTGGTACTAGGCGGGGTGGACTTGACAGATTTCGCGGCGGTGAAACAAGCTTTTGAAACCGTGGCCACGCGCTTCGGCCATATCGACGCGCTGGCCAATGTCGCAGGCGGCTTCCGCTGGCAGACGCTCGGCGATGGCGATCTCGCCGGATGGACCGATCAATTCCGGATGAACCTTTTGACCGCCGCGACGGCAACCAAGGCGGCCCTGCCCTATCTGCGCGCAACGCAGGGCGCCATCGTCAATGTGGCGTCGGCTCCCGCAAAAAAGGCCGGCGCGGGAATGGGCGCCTATGCGGCGTCCAAGGCGGGCGTGCTGCGGCTGACCGAAAGCCTCGCCGAGGAAGAGAAGAACGCTGGCGTGCGGGTCAACGCGGTGCTGCCGACGATCATCGATACGCCACGTAACCGCGCGGACATGCCGAAGGCCGATTTTTCACGCTGGGTGAAGCCGGAAGAGATCGCCAAGGCCATTTTGTTTCTTCTGTCCAGCGACGCCAATGCGATCACCGGCGCGGAGCTTCTGATCTCCGGGCGGACGTGATCACGAGGCAGATTTCGCGGCTCTCAGCGGCAGGCGATGGCTGTTCTTGAGCGTCGTCAACACGATCGACGATTTGACGTGCGATACGCTGGCCTGCGGCAGGATCAAATCGTTGATGATTCGGGCAAGGCCGCTTAAATCCGGTGCTGCCACTTTGAGCAGATAATCGGCGTCGCCAGTCAGCGCGTAGGCCTCCTGTATCACTTCGACACCAT
Source organism: Pseudomonadota bacterium (assembly GCA_030948025.1). GTDB lineage: Bacteria > Pseudomonadota > Alphaproteobacteria > Rhizobiales > Beijerinckiaceae > Methylocapsa. The sequence goes on along the minus strand of JALZAY010000079.1, from coordinate 4,660 downwards.
TTACGAAGTCTCTGAATTTTTTGGCATTTTCCTTGGAATGGGGAGAGAGGGTGACTTGAACGAGGGCGAGAAGGCCGATCCCCAGGCGCCTGGCGTTAAGGCGCGCGGTATAGCCCTCGATGATGCCGGTTTCCTCAAGCCTTATGCGGCGGCGGGAACATTGCGAGGCGGAGAGGCCGACTTTTTCGGCGAGCTCGGCATTGGTGAGGCGCCCGTCGGCCTCGAGCGCGGCAAGCAGCTTGAGGTCGAATTGATCGAGCGCGCCTAGCTCTTGCGACTCTGGCATTTTTCGCACAATCCGTGCATGGGAAGTGGGAAAATTCGTTCATTATACACACACCTCTCGCAGGTTTCGCGCTATTTTCGTCCTTTAGACAAAGGAAGAAATATGGGCCCGTTTCCGCACGATGCGCCGCCAGCCAAGATCAGTGCCGAAAATCCCGCCGGGACCGACGGATTCGAATTCGTGGAATTCGCCCATCCCGAGCCGGGCGCGCTCAAGACATTGTTCGAAGAGATGGGTTTCGCGCTCGTCGCGCGGCACAAGTCCCGCGCCATCGATCTGTACCGCCAGGGCGGGGTCAACTACATCCTCAACGGCGACCGGGCAAGCTTCGGCGGAAGGTTCGTCGATCTGCACGGACCCTGCGCGCCCGCGATGGCCTGGCGCGCCGTCGATGCCAAACACGCCTTTGCATATGCGGTGGAGCGCGGCGCGCAGCCTTACAACGGCGAGATGGGTGCCAAGACCATCGACGCTCCCGCGATCCTTGGTATCGGCGGCAGCCTGATCTATTTCGTCGACACTTTTGGCGCCAAGGGTTCGCCCTATGATGCCGAATTCGAGTGGGCCGGTGAGCGCGATCCGGTGCCGGCCGGTTGCGGCATCGACTATATCGATCACTTGACCAACAATGTGTTTCGCGGCGCCATGGACCGCTGGTATCAGTTCTATCGAAATCTCTTCAACTTCCGTCAGATCCGCTATTTCGACATCGCCGGAAAGGTGACCGGTCTTTATTCCCGCGCGTTGACCAGTCCGTGCGGAAAGATTCGGATTCCCTTGAATGAATCCGCCGACGACAAAAGTCAGATCGAGGAATATCTGCATCAATACAAGGGCGAAGGCATTCAGCATATCGCCTGCGGCTGCAGGGACGCCTACGCCACCGTGAAGCGCTTGGCCGCGAGGGGTCTCGCTTTCATGCCGCCCCCACCCGATACCTATTACAGCAGGATCGCTGCGCGGCTTCCAGGGCACGGCGAACCGCTGGAGACATTGCAGGCGAGCGGCATTCTCATTGATGGCGAAGCCGTCGAAGGCGGCAAACCAAAACTCCTGTTGCAGATTTTTTCAAGGACGGTGATCGGCCCGATCTTTTTCGAGTTCATCGAACGCAAGGGCGACGAGGGTTTTGGCGAAGGCAATTTTCAGGCACTTTTCGAGTCGATCGAAGCGGACCAGATCGAACGCGGCGTGCTCGTCGCTTGAAAAATGAAGCTAACGCGGTATTCCTCTCGCCCAAAGATACTCCGCATAGATTGCGGTGGCGATTAGGGCGAGCATGAGCGCGACGAGCCAAGCCACGGCCAGCCAGCCGGCGGCGGGTGTTGCATAGGCGTGGTAAATGTACTGTGGAGTCTGGTCCGTGAACGGACTGAAATGGGCCAGCCAGCCCAGTGCCACGCCAATGCCCGCGGCGATTGCCCAGAACAAAGACCCGAGCTTGTTTTTTAGGTAGAAAAATAGTCCAAGGCCTAGGAATCCGTATGTTGCAAGAATGATAACGGCTGACAGAGCCGCTTCCGGACTTAGCTGCCAGCGAATATCGCCCCGGGCAATATGGTCAAAGTCATGACCCAAGGTCAGCGCTATAAGGAGGACCACCAGAGATATGAGTTTCTTGTCACGCATGTTGTCCTCCTCGACATCGAGCCGCGCTGAAGGGGCGCGGGACATGACGACCGTGGCCACCATGGCGTCAAGACAGATCGCTCATAACTTTTTGGAATAATGCCCTATTTTGGCAATGGCTTATAAATGTGAGGCAATCTGGCCCCAGCTAGCTGTATCATCGCCCGTTGGCCTCTGTCTACTATTATGCTCGGTCAAACGGCGTCGAAGAGTCTCCTCCCATGATGACGCACGGTTACATGTCCGGCTTCGGCAATGATTTCGAGACCGAGGCGCTGCCGGGCGCCTTGCCGCAAGGGCAGAATTCGCCGCAGCGCTGCCCCTATGGGCTTTACGCCGAACAATTGTCGGGCACGCCGTTTACGGCGCCGCGCGGCGCCAATGCGCGCTCCTGGCTCTACCGCATGCGTCCCTCCGTCAAGCATGTGGGCCGCTTCACCCGCATCGATGTTCCCTTCTGGAAAACCGCGCCGCATATCGTCGCACACGGCTTGCCGCTCGGTCAATTGCGCTGGGATCCTTTGCCGATCCCCAATGAACCTTTGACCTTCGTGACCGGCATGCGCACCATGACGACGGCGGGCGATGTCCACACCCAGACCGGCATGGCGGCGCATGTCTACCTTGTGACGCAGAACATGGAGGACGATTATTTTACGAATGCCGATGGCGAATTGCTGATCGTGCCGCAAACCGGCGGCTTGGATATCGCGACAGAACTCGGGTGCATCAGCGCCGGACCAGGCGATATCGCCGTCATTCCGCGCGGGACGAAGTTCAAGGTAGGGCTTCAAGACAGCCCCTCGCGCGGATACGTCTGCGAGAATTATGGCGCGAGGTTCACCCTGCCCGCGCGTGGACCGATCGGCGCCAATTGCCTCGCCAACCCGCGCGACTTCAAGACGCCGGTGGCAAGCTTCGAGGAAAAGGAAACGGCCTGCCGTCTCACGCTAAAATGGTGCGGCGGCTTTCATGTCAGCGAAATCGGCCACTCGCCGCTCGATGTCGTCGCCTGGCACGGCAATTACGCGCCTTACAAATACGATCTGCGGACCTTCGCGCCGGTCGGCGCCATTCTGTTCGATCACCCCGACCCTTCCATCTTCACGGTGCTCACCGCGGCATCCGGCGAGGCCGGCACCGCCAACGTCGATTTCGTGATCTTTCCGGAGCGCTGGCAGGTCGCCGAACACTCGTTCCGGCCGCCCTGGTATCACATGAACATCATGAGCGAGTTCATGGGGCTGATCCATGGCCAATATGACGCCAAGGCGAAAGGCTTTGCGCCGGGTGGGATATCGCTTCACAATAGCATGCTGCCGCATGGGCCCGACAGGCAAGCTTTCGACAGAGCGAGTTCCGGCGAATTGAAACCGCAAAAACTCGAAAATACCCTCGCCTTCATGTTCGAAACGCGCTATCCGCAACAGGTGACGGAATATGCAGCCAAGCTGCCAGCCTTGCAAAGCGACTATTCCGATTGTTGGCGGGGTTTGGAAAAGCACTTCGATCCAAATCGCCCCTAGAGCATGTCCCGAAAAGTTGCTCGAGTTAATCGATCAGGACATGCTCCAACTCTTTGATTTTGAGCGAGTCCTTGTCGATCAAATGATTCCATTTGATCGGGACGCGCTCTAATGACCAACGCTGTGAGGGAGCCGCGTGAAGCTTGCGACACTCGCCAACGGCGGCCGCGATGGGCGGCTCGTCGTGGTTTCGCGCGATCTCGCCCATGCCACGGACGCACGGGGCGTCGCCCAAACCCTTCAACACGCGCTCGACAATTGGGCGCGGCTCTCGCCAAAACTCGAAGCGCTCGCGACAGCGCTTGAAACCGGCTCGCTGCCTCGCGAGCGGTTCCGTGAGCACGACGCGCGCTCGCCGCTGCCGCGCGCGTTCCAATGGATCGACGGCTCCGCCTATTTGAACCACGTGGAGCTCGTGCGCAAGGCGCGCGGCGCCGCGATGCCGCTGGACCTTTGGACCGATCCCTTGCTTTATCAGGGCGGATCGGACGCTTTTCTTGCTCCCCGCGAGCCGATAAGAATGGCGGATGAAGGTTTCGGTATCGATTTCGAGGGGGAAGTCGCGGTCGTCGTCAACGATGTCGCGATGGGTGCGAGCGTGGCCGAAGCCGCCGCGGCAATCGTGCTGATCGTGCTTGTTAACGATGTTTCCTTGCGCAATCTTATCCCGGCGGAACTCGCTAAGGGTTTTGGCTTCTTCCAGTCGAAGCCGTCCTCGGCCTTCTCGCCGGTCGCGGTCACCCCGAGCGAGCTCGGCGCCTCTTGGGACGGCGGACGCTTGCATCTTCCTTTACTCATGAGCATCAATGGCAAGCCGTTCGGGCGGGCGGATGCCGGCACCGGCATGAATTTCGATTTCCCGGCCTTGATCGCGCACGCGGCCAGGACAAGGCCTTTGGGCGCGGGCACCATCGTCGGCTCCGGCACCGTTTCCAACAAAGGCGCGGACGGCGGTCCCGGCCGCCCCATCGCGGAGGACGGAGTTGGCTACTCATGCCTTGCCGAGGCGCGGATGGTCGAGACCATTCGCGACGGCGCCTCGAAGACGCCTTTTATGCGCTTCGGCGATACGGTGCGCATCGAGATGAAGAATCCGGGCGGCCAGTCCATTTTCGGCGCCATCGAACAGACGGTCGAACCTTATGCAAGACCCCATGCCTGAACCTTGCCTCTTCGGCTATTGGCGATCGAGCGCGGCCTACCGCGTGCGAATCGCCCT
>JALZAY010000007.1 GCA_030948025.1 Pseudomonadota bacterium | reverse complement strand
AAAACTCGCAGGTGAATGGGCAGCCGCGCGAGAACTGCACCGGAGTGATGACATATTGGTTCATCTTCAAAAGGTCGTAGCGAGGCGGCGGCACTTTGCTCATGTCGGTGCGCTCCGCCTGCTCGTAGCGCCTGACATGTTTACGTTCGGCCCAATCGGCAAGAAATTGCGGCCAGGTCTCTTCGGCTTCCCCCACGCATATGACATCGGCCAACGCGCCGAAATAATCCTCCTGCACGCTGACCCACGGACCGCCAACGACCGTGAAGCAGCCCCGCCCTTTCAATTCCTGGAGTATTTCAGTCATACGAAATCTCTGCACCGTCATTCCCGTAACGCCGACGATGTCGGCCTTGGCACAAAGAGCAAAATCGATATCTTCGACATTCTCATCGATCAAAGTGATTTTGTGCTCCGCGGGCGTCAGAGCCGCAAGCAAGGGCAGGGCTGAAACCGGCATATTCGCGCGCTTGCCAAGCTTGGCACATAGGTGGAGGGCGTGCTCCATACCCCAAAAGCTCGTCTCGAAACGCGGATTGATCAGCACGATATCGACCATGTTCATATCTCCGCAAAAGTTTTCCTGTCGACTGAACAAATCCAAAACCTAGCATATACGATTGAATCTAAGTTTGCGCGTCAATTCGAAAAGCAATCTAGTTATTTTAACGACGAGCCGCGCAATGCGTGTTCGCTTTGAGACATAATCCATTTCACCTCTTGGGCTTATCCTCCCGTGATCGGAGCGACGCGATTGCTGAGGCCGGTGAAGAAGCGGGCGGGTAGGGTAGATCGGGTATAATCTGGTGCAAAGACACCTGCGGAAACTAGGGCGAAGAGAATTGCGGTCAAGTGGACCAGGGAACGTGGGCCAAGACGAGTTTAGAACACGTTTGGATAGATATATTCCTCGATGATGCGTTCGAGTAAAAAAATCAACAAAAGCAAAATAACAGGCGAGATATCTATGCCGCCGAGATTTGGCACCGTTCCCCGGATCGGGCGCAGCAGCGGTTCCGTCAACGCGCTCACGAGGTTCCAAATCGAGCGCACGACGTCATTATAACGGTTGACGACGTTGAAGGCGACGAGCCAGGAGAGGATCACCGCGGCGATAATCACATAGGTATAAAGCTGTAGAACCACTAAAACGACGTCGAGAATAGCGCGCATGGGAACTCCGGACCGCTTGCCTAGACTAAGCTCGTTTACGCGGCCGTGGCCTCGCTGGCAAGTGGGGCCTGACAAGTGCCGCGATGTATTCGATGTCTAAGTCGGCCGGCAGCAACAACCTTGCATGCGCTTTACCACTCGCGTAAACAGCGGTTTTGGGGGCTGTAGCTCAGATGGGAGAGCGCTGCAATCGCACTGCAGAGGTCAGGGGTTCGATTCCCCTCAGCTCCACCATCCAAAGCCGGAACGCTTTGCTGTACCGCATGCATCGTCCGTTTTCGCATGTTCGAACCCAGATGAAAATCATGTCGAATTACGCCAACCCAGCTAATTTCTTGCGGCTTGCCAAAGTGCTCGTGCCGTTATCGGCGACGCTCACGGCGCTCTTGCTCGGCGTTGGCCTTTATCTCGCCTGGTTCGTCGCCCCTCCCGATTATCAGCAAGGCGAGACGGTCCGGATCATGTATCTGCATGTGCCCGCGGCCTGGCTTGCCATGTTGATTTATGTCGTCATGACCTCGGCGGCGCTCGGCACGCTTGTCTGGCGCCATCCGCTCGCCGACGCGGCGCAAAAAGCGGCGGCGCCACTTGGCGCCAGTTTCACCTTGCTCTGCCTTGGCACCGGCTCGCTCTGGGGCAAGCCTATGTGGGGCGCTTGGTGGGTTTGGGATGCGCGCCTTACCTCGGTTCTTGTGCTTTTCTTAATCTATCTCGGCCTCGTCGCCTTGTGGCGCACGATCGAGGATCCGGGCAAGGCCGCCCGCGCTGCCGCGATATTCACCCTTGTCGGCGCGGTCAACATTCCGATCATCAAATTTTCCGTCGATTGGTGGAACACCCTGCACCAGCCGGCCTCGGTCTTCCGCCTCGGCGGTCCCGCGATCGCGCCGTCCATGCTGTGGCCGCTCGTGGTGATGGCGTTCGCCTTCAGTTTTCTTTTCGTCACGCTTTATCTCATAACGATCCGCAACGAGATCCTCCGCAGGCGCCTGCGCCGCCTGTCGATCCTGGCGGCGGGCGCGCAGGAGCAGGGCCGCGCGGGCGCGTCATCCGCCTGGGAGGCCGCTTATGAGCCATGATCCGCATCTCGGCTTCGTCGTCGCGGCCTATGCTCTTTCCTTTGTGATCGTGGCGGGAATGATCGTGACGATCTTTGTTGATTACATGCGCTTGAAACAGGCGCTTTCGGCATTGTCGCGCGAGACCCGCCAAGACCCGGATATCGGTCGTGAGGATTTGAACCCGCAAAACCCGGACCCGGAAAGCTTCGAATAAGATGGCGGAAAGCGCGCCACGGCGAGAAGCGGAGCCGCCTGCCACGCGGCGGCCGCTTCTCATTTTTGTACCCTTGGTACTTTTCGCCGCGCTAGCGGCGCTGTTCGTGATCCGGCTTTATTCGGGCGATGCGTCGCTGCTGCCGTCCGCGCTCGTCGGCGGGCAAGTCCCGGCCTTCGCCTTGCCGCCCGTCGAAGGGATGCCGGACAAGCCCGGATTTTCGGATGCGGATCTCCGCCAAGGCAAAGTGACGCTCGTCAATGTGTTTGCCTCCTGGTGCGTGCCTTGCCATCAGGAGCATGAGTTGCTCGTGCGGCTTTCCACGGATCCTGCCCTTGCTCGCGCGGGCGTGCGGTTGTTCGGGCTTGCCTACAAGGACGAGCCCACAAACGTAGTGCGCTTTCTCGCCAAGGCAGGCGATCCCTATGCGGGGATCGGTGCCGACCGCAAGGGGCGAACCGCGATAGACTGGGGCGTCTATGGCGTGCCGGAAACTTTTGTTGTCAAGGGCGACGGCACGATCGCCTACCGGTACGCCGGACCGATCGGCGAGGAAAGTTATCGGGAGGTGATCTTGCCCGAGATTGAGAAAGCGCTGCGCTGACTCCGCGCAAACCCACAAGCCGGGGCCGTTTCCTCAAGCCGGGCCGTTTCCTGGCGGTTTGGGTCGTGCCAAAATGTTTCACGTGAAACATTTTTGTCCGATCGGGACCAAAAGCCTTACAAGGCCGAAGACAGCGGCCCCTCCTTCCACTTGTAAGATCGATCGATTACTCGCAGCAATTCCGGGAGGGCGGCGCTCCCGCCTCGATGGCTTAACTCCTCGTCGGAAGACATCCCCGGTGTGAGATTAGCCGACCGGATCGAGGTTGTCGCACGGGATGCCTTCCGCCTCACCGAGCCTCGAGACCCCAGCTCCGGCGAACCACTGACGGCGGACGGCCGGCGAAGACATCTGGCCGCGGCCCGGCATCCCGCTATTTATCGGTTTTCTTGACCGCTGCCCGATCGGGGTAGTTTGTATCGCCTACGCTCTTCGCGGCAGACTCTCGATCGCCGGTCTTTGCATCAGCACCTTCTTTCGTGTCCGGAGAGCTACCGGTAATTTTCTCAATCACGTGTTCGACCTTACTCTTTAGGCTGGGTTCATCCTTCGTGTCTCCTGTACCATTTGCGGGAGCCTGTGCGAGTCCGACAGCCGGCGCAAGCACGAGCGCTACCGTGGCTATTACAGTTACGAGCTTCATGGAAATCTCCTGTCATGCGAAAATACCGGCTCAGGATAACATTTTGCCGGATTATCCCGAGGTTCCGCTGACATGAACAGAGATTAGCCGATAAGGTTCCAGCTCGAGCGCCACCAAGGGGCCGGCCGCTGTGGGTCGATGGCCCAAACCGCTGCCGGAAGGCATCTCCAGTGTAAGTTTCGCCGACCGAATCGAGGGTATCAGACGGGATGCCCGCCACAAATTACCGATATGCGTACCCCTGCTTTTCGCAGGTCCAAATGGGATCAAAAGCCTATGGCTCAAGAGGAACCAATGGCTGCCGATGGCGTTTCGCTCAGGAAAGGAGAATAGAAAATGTCCATTCGTATTTACTTGGCGGCTTGGGGATCTGCGTGCCTTCTCGCCAGCGGAGTCGCGTTTGCCCAGTCAGCAGGAAGCACGAGCGGACCTGCCGCGGGGAAGAATGTAGAACCGAGCACCGCCACACAAAAGGAGAATAGCGCCGGATCGGGATCGCAAGATCAAGGTGCCCCCACCGGGGCTGGCGCACCCGGCGTCGAGGCGAAACCCGGTGCTGAAGGCGGGCGCGCTCCCGCAGGTAAATCAGGCCCTGGCAACGGTGCTCCAGAGTAGACGGGCCTACTCACGGGATTTGCTAATGTCCGTCGGTACCCCACCACGATTTACCACTCATCGCAATAAGTACTTCGAAACGCTTGAAGGTTTGAGGGCAAACCCCAAACTTTCGGCCGATCCTGCGTCGCATATCCGAACAAGGATGAAACCTTATGGCCCCCAAAGAAAAGACACTGGCTGACGCCTTTTACGAGACGTTGAAGGACGTCTACTTCGCCGAGAAGCAGTCGGTGAAGGCGCTGAAGAAGTCGGCGAAGGCGGCAAAATCCCCCGAACTCCGGGATGCCTTTGAGACCCATGGCGAGGAGAGCGTTCATCATATCGAACGGCTAACGCAGGTCTTCGAGATCATCGACAAACCCGCCCGCACCAAAACCTGCGAGGCGATGCAGGGGATCGTGGCCGAGATGGACGAGGATCTGGAGGATTTCGGATCGACCGAGGCAGCTGACGCCGTGCTGATCGGCTGCGGGCAGGCTATGGAGCATTACGAGATCGCCCGTTACGGCATGCTCAAGGCGTGGGCCCGCAAGCTCGGCCTGTCCGGTGCGGAGACGCTTTTCGATGAGACTCTGCAGGAGGAGAAGCGTGCCGACGCGCTGCTCTCCCAGATCGCGGAGCAAGACGACACCGATGATGTCGAGGTGAAAACGACGGAGAAGAAGCCGGCGTCGAAGTCTACGGCGGCTCGACAGGGCTGACGACAGTATCACAGATCAGGAGGCCGTCGTGTATCACCACGTCAAAAAGCTCATGTATACCGTGGAAGTCGGCACCCCCGATCCGCGTTTCGGCAACATGCTGCTGGAGCAGTTCGGCGGTGCCAACGGCGAACTTGCGGCCGCGATGCAGTATTCGATCCAGGGCATCAACACCGACGATCCCGGACTGAAGGACCTCCTGATGGATATCGGGACGGAGGAATTGAGCCATCTGGAGGTGATCGGGACACTCGCCCGCATGCACCTCAAGCCCATGAAGGCCGCCCGGGAAGCGGCGGAAGCTGACCCGCTGATCGCGATTACCGGCGGCGGCGGGGTGAACCTGTATAACTCGCAGGGCAGCGCCTGGACTGCCGACTACCTCAAAGTCACCGGCGAACCCGAGGTGGACCTCCGCAGCAACATCGCGGCGGAGGCGCGTGCCAAGATCACCTATGAAAGGCTCATCAAATTCTGCGATGACCAGGGGACAAAGGACGCGCTGCAGTTCCTGATGACCCGCGAAATCACCCACATGAAGGCGTTCATGCTCGCTCTCGATAGCCTGGGTCTGCCAACGCTGCAGATTGGCCTGATCCCGCCGACGCCGGGCCTTGTCGACCAGTATTTCAATGATTCGACGGGCGAAGGGGAAAATGGTGCGACTGATCTGATCGGACCCTGGAACGACGACAAAGCATTCCGCCGGGTGGACAGTCCGGCATTTCATCCGGACGAGATCGAGGCGGACGGTCCGCATACGTCCGCCACGAAGAAGAAGAAGCACTGAAGCACGCCTGATTGTGCGTGCGTGGCGAGAGGCTCTGTTGCTGGTAAGCCAAAGCTGTGGATAGCCGCGAAACGGTGTAGGATGCCAGACCCCGCAGGGCCGCATGATGGTCGCCATCAATGTCACGGATCACTTGAAAAAATCGCGTGGAAAAAAGAGTTTTTACCATCGCGCCTGGCGCGCCATTTTTGAAAACTTTTGCCGCCGCACTCCTCGAAGGCCGCGTCGTCGAGGGGTTTTCGGGCCGCGCCGGTCCGTTCGAAATGGCGGAGGCCACGATCTACGTGCCGACGCGGCGCGCCGCCCGCGCGCTCGCCGATGAATTTTCTCGCGCGATAAACCGCTCCTCGGTGCTGTTGCCGCGAATTCTGCCGTTCGGCGCGCTGGAGGAAACGGAGACAAGCCTGCTCTTCGATGAAGCCGGGCTTGACCGCATCTATGAGACGGGTTTCCCCGAGGCGATGGGCGAGATCGCGCGGCGGATGCAGCTCGCCGGACTGATCCTGACTTGGGCGCGTGCCTTGAGCCATGCGATCGTCTCGGTCAGCGCGCAGGGCGAGCATGCGTTCGATACGCACGAGTCTTTTCTTGTCGCGTCGACCGCTGCCGATTCCTGGCATTTGTCCGGCGAGCTCGCCAATCTCATCGATGAATTGATCATCGAAGGTGTGGCCTGGGAAAAGCTCGATCCGCTCGTTCTGCCCGAGTTCGACCGCTATTGGCGGATCACGCTCGATTTCCTCAATATCGCGATCAAGCAATGGCCAAGGATTCTCGCCGAACGCAACTTGGTGGACAAAGCGCGGCGCCAGGTTGCGCTGATCGAGGCGCAAAGCCGCCGCCTGCAAGATGGCACGCTAACCGGTCCGGTCGTCGCTATCGGCTCGACGGGTACCAATCGCGCGACCGCGCGCCTCCTTGGGGCAATCGCCCGGGCGCCGAAGGGCGCGATCGTGTTGCCTGGCCTCGATCTTGATCTCGACGATCGTGCATGGGCGATGATCGCGGGCGATCCCGGCCAAAATATCGAGGCCTCGTCCACGCATCCGCAAGCCACGCTATCCCGCCTTCTCGGCCTTCTCCAGGTCAAGCGCGATGTTGTTGTGAGCCTCGGCGAGGTCGCGCAAAGCCTCGCCGCGCGGAGTACGTTTGTTTCCGAGGCCCTGCGTCCGGCGGAGTCGACCGACGAATGGATCGATTACCGCGCGGGAATGAACGCGCCTTTGCGCGATGCTGCGCTGCAAGGGGTCAGTTTGATCGAGGCCGCCGACGAGCGCGAAGAAGCGCTGGCGCTTGCGATGGCCATGCGGCACGTTTTGGAGACGCCTTGCGAGACGGCGGCGCTCGTCACTCCGGATCGCAACCTCGCACGCCGGGTGCGCACGGAATTGCTGCGCTGGGGCGTCGATGCCGAGGACTCCGCCGGCGAACCCCTCAGCACGAGCCCTATTGGCGCGCTGGCGCGGCTCGCGATCGCCTGCGCCGCGAGCAAGATGGAGGTAGCAGACCTTGCCGCGCTCTTGACGCATCCGCTGCTGCGGCTGGGGCTCTCCATCGAAGACGTTGCCCGGCGTGCCGCTCTTCTCGAAACCGGCCTGCTGCGCTCGGCCAGCGCCGCTGGATGCCTTGCCGAGCGCATTGTTGGCGAACCTTCCGCCTTGATCGCCGCGGCTCGTGACGAAGCGGACAGTACTTTCGCGCATCCGGCCAAGAAGCGGATTTCCGCCGAAGAATGGGCGAGCCTCGAAGATCTGCTGTTCCGCCTTGGCGCCCAATTCGCGCCGCTCTTGAACTTGCGCGGCGAACTCACCCTGGACCGGTGGGCGGGGGCCCATCGCGACACGATCGAGGCGATCGTTGGTTCCGAAGACGAAGACGTTGACCGCGAGGACCGGGAGGCACTCGACGCTCTATTCGATGAGCTTATACAAAACGTCCCGGACCACATGAACTTCGACGTCGAATCCTATGGGCTTTTTTTTGCGGCGGTCGCGCGCGAGATCATTTTGCGCGGGGCGAAACGGGCGCATCCGCGCCTCCAAATCCTCGGGCTTCTTGAGGCGCGACTTATCGACGTCGATGTCATGTTGCTTGGCGGCCTCAATGAGACGGTTTGGCCGCCTCAGGCACGCACCGATGCTTTTCTCAACCGGCCCATGCGCGCCGCTTTGGGTTTGACGCCGCCAGAGCGCAAACTCGGCCAGACGGCGCATGATTTCGCACAAGCCATGGGCAAAGGCAAAGTGATCTTGAGCCGCGCCCGCAAACGCGGCGGCGCGCCGGTGGTGGCGTCGCGGTTCCTTCAGCGCATGGCGGCGCTTGGCGATGCCGCATGGCAAGCATGCAGGGAACGCGGAGATTATTATTTGCGCCTTGCGCGGGCGATCGACCGCCCGGCCGTGGTTGCGGCGCCAAGCGACAGACCGCTGCCAAGGCCGCCGGTCGAGCTGCGCCCAAAGCGCCTCAGCGTGACCCAGATCGAGACGCTGCGGCGCGACCCCTACGCCCTTTATGCCGAGAAAATTTTGCGTCTCAAGGAACTCGATCCCCTTGGCGGCGCCTTGGGCGCAAGCGAATTCGGCAGCGCGATCCACGTGGCACTTGAACGCTTTGTCGATGGCCACCCGGTTGGACCCCTGCCATTAGACGCGCGCGAAAAACTTCGCGCCCTTCTGCGCGAAGAGCTCGCCGCGCAATTGCAAGACGCCGATTTCGCCGCGCTAAAATGGCCGCGGCTTGAAAAAACAATCGATTTCTATCTCGGCTTCGAAGCACGCCGCCGTGATAGGATCAAAGCGATCAAAACCGAGCTCAAGGGTAACCTCGACGTCCCACTTGATGATGGTTCCATCTTCACGCTCACCGCCCGCGCGGACCGGATCGAGCTGAATACCGATGGAACCGTAACGCTCGTCGATTACAAGACTGGAACACCACCGGGACCGAACGAAATTTTCGTGGGCTTCGCGCCGCAGCTGACGTTGGAGGCGGCGATGTGCCTGCGCGGCGCCTTCGACCTTGGCGCGGCGGTGACATCGGCCGAGGCGGTCTATTTAAAGCTCGGAGGACTCTTGGGCGGTGAGGAAAAGCCCCTCGATTTTGCCAAGGCTAAAGCCAATGTTACGAAAAAAAGCTTCTTGGATCTCGCGGAGGACCATTTTTACGGTCTTGTTGAACTGCTCGATCAGTTCCGCGACCCGGCAACAGCCTATCCGCCGCGTCCGTTTCCGAAATTCGCGAAGCGCTACAATGCTTACGATCATCTTGCCCGTGTCAAGGAATGGTCGCTGGGCGGCGAGCCGGAAGGCGGCGGCAGCTAATGGCATCCTTCGACATCCCGGCCGACACGCGGAGCAAGCAGCACCAGGCATCAAATCCAAACCAGTCGGTGTGGGTTTCGGCCAATGCCGGATCGGGCAAGACGCATGTTCTCGCCAGCCGTGTCACCCGGTTTCTCCTGCAAGGCGTCGCGCCCTCAAGAATCCTCTGCCTGACCTTCACCAAGGCAGCGGCGGCGAATATGGCGGCCCGCGTGTTCGATACGCTAGCCCTTTGGACGCAGCTTTCCGGCGACGAACTTTGCGCGCAGATTGTTGCAACCGGGGCGCCAATGCCGGGCAGCGAGCAATTGACTGCGGCACGAAAACTTTTCGCACGGACGGTCGAGACGCCGGGCGGCTTGAAGATCCAGACGATTCATGCGTTTTGCGAACGGCTGCTGCATTTGTTTCCGTTTGAAGCCAATGTCCCGTCGCGCTTTGAAGTACCCGACGATCTGCGTCAGGCTGAACTGTTGCGGCGCGCCCGGCGCGAGGTTCTCGCCGAAGCGAATTCCGGCAAGGGCGCGCTCGGCGCCGCTCTTCAACGCGTCCTCGACGAATGCGGGGCGGAGGCGTTTGAAGATCTGATCAAGGAAACGATGGGTTATAACGCGATTTCGCGGGCGAGGTGGCCTCAAGAGCCGGCGGAGGTTTTGCGCCGTTCCTTAGGACTGACCGAGGGTCGCGATGTTGCTTGCATCGAGCACGAGATGGCCGAGGAAGGGATCGCGCCGGAGCGCTGGAGCGTGATCGCGGCGATTCTCGATCACGGCAAGAAGCCGGATCAAGACCGTGCGAGGCGCTTCCGGCAAGCCTTTTCGGCCTATAGATCGGCGCCTTCCGATGGTTCCCTTGAAACGTGTCTCGATTCTTATCTTGCCATTTTTTTCACAACGGAAGGCGCACCCCGCGTGTCTCTCGTCACCAATGATGTCACTCGCGCGCATCCCGAAATCGAGGCTGAACTTCGTCCCGAGCAGCTCCGTCTCGATGCGCTTCGCGCCGAGCGCAAGGCCGCCGCGACGCTCGATCGCACGCGCGCGCTGATCGAGGTCGCAAGCGCGATCTTCGAGCGCTACCGTGAGGAGAAAGCGGCGCGCGGGATCCTCGATTTCGATGATCTCATCGAAAAAACCTTGGCTTTGCTCGAACGGTCCGATGCGCGTTGGGTGCTCTATAAGCTCGATGCGGGAATCGACCATGTTCTGGTCGATGAGGCGCAGGACACAAGCGAAGCCCAGTGGAAAATTCTCGAAGAGCTCACTGGCGATTTCGCGGCCGGGCGCGGGCAAAGCTCCGGTCCGCGCACTTTCTTCGCGGTCGGCGACGAAAAGCAATCGATCTTTTCCTTCCAGGGCGCCGCGCCGCACATGTTCGACAAGATGCGGCGAAAATTCGAAGCTCAGTTTACGGCGGGCGCTCAACCTTTCGTGCACGTGCCGCTCACCCTGTCGTTTCGCTCCACGCCCGGCGTTCTTTCCGCGATCGACAAGGTTTTCGAGCACGGGGATAACAGGGGCGGGCTTGTCGCGGCGAATGACGTTTGGAGGCTGCACCAAGCGTTGAAGCATCAATTGCCTGGTCTTGTTGAACTCTGGCCGTTGGCAGCGGCGCAGTCCAACGAAAGTCCTCGCGAATGGACTCTCCCGCTCGATCTTCTCGATGCGCAAGATCCCGCCAATCTTGTTGCCCAGCGCATCGCCAAAAAGATTAAGCATCTCATCGATCCTGGTTCCGATGAATTTGTGCATGACAGTCGAACATTGCGGCCGCGCCCGGTGCGTCCTGGCGACATTCTTATCCTCGTTCGCACACGCGGGCCTTTTTTCGAGGCGATGATCCGGGCCCTGAAAAAGAGCCAAATCCGCACCGCTGGCGCCGACCGCCTTGAGCTCACGCATCATATCGCCGTCATGGATCTCATGGCAGCCGGGCGCGCTAGCCTGCTTCCGCAAGACGATCTCGCGCTCGCCTGCGTGCTGAAATCGCCGCTCATCGGGCTCGACGATGACGATCTCATGGCGCTCGCGCTGGGCCGGGCGGCAAGTCTTTTCGATGCGCTCCAAGCCTCCGCGGACGCAAAGCATGTCGAGGCCGTAGCCAAACTCGCTCGCTGGCGCGCGCGGGCGGGCGGCAGCCCTTTTGATTTCTACGCGGTCCTTCTCGGCGCGGATGGCGGACGCCGCGACATCGAAGCGAGACTTGGACCGGAAACCGGCGATGCGATCGACGAACTCTTGCGTTTCGCAATCGTCCACGAAGACGCGCGGGCGCCTTCGCTCGCAGCCTTTCTCAACGATCTCGCGGGGTTGGAGTACTCGATCAAGCGCGACATGGAGGGGGCCGAGGACGCCGTGAGGGTCATGACCATCCATGCGGCCAAGGGGCTCGAAGCAAAAATCGTGTTTCTCCCCGATACCTGCGGCGTGCCGTCGCCACGCCACGACCCAAGAGTCTTTGCGCTCGAAACAAAAATGCCCGGCGAACGGACCATCGGCTGGTCGCCAAGGAAAGACCTCGATTGCGAGGCGATTGTCGCCGCGCGCGGGAAGGCACGCGATGCGGCGAGGGACGAATACAGGCGGCTCTTCTATGTCGCTTTGACCCGCGCCGAAGAGCGTCTCTATATCGCCGGGTTTTACGGTGTGAAAGGGCTAGATCCCGGCTGCTGGGCCAAGATGATCGAGGCCGCTCTCGCCAACGAAGCCGGAATTCAGACGGTGCCGGCGTTCTGGAATGGCGAGGATCAAATTCTGCGCCTTATCTCGGAAGGGAGCGGCGGGCCGGCCGCCGCTGCTCTGTCAGACGGTCTGCGCCCCTCCGCGCCAGCGGTCTTGCCGGACTGGCTCTGGCGCGGCGCCGGATTCGAGACGAATGCGATGCCTCCCGTCCGGCCTTCGCACGCCCTCGCGCCGGCCCATCGCCTCCACGGCACGGGAGCTGCGCAAGCAAAGCGCGAAGCCTCGCGGCGCGGCGGCCTGATGCATCTGCTGTTGCAATATCTGCCGGGCATCGCCACGCTGCACCGCCGCGACGCCGCGCTGGCTTTCCTAGCCGCGCGGGCTGCCGGTCTCGACGATATGGTCCGCCAAAATCTCGCCTGGGAGGTGCTCAAGGTGATCGCCCTGCCCGAGCTTGCCAGTTTGTTCGGGCAAGATTCGAAAGCGGAAGTTTCCGTCGCGGGCAGAATAGCGGCCGGGCGGCGGATGATTGAGGTCAACGGCAAAATCGACCGGATTGGCGAAGACCAGACAGGAATTCTCGCCGCCGATTATAAGACCGGCGCACCTTGCCGGCTCGACAGCACGCCCGCCGAATATATCGCGCAAATGGCGCTCTACCGCGCGGTTCTGGCGCCGCTCTGGCCAGACAAGACATTGCGGATGCTGTTGATCTGGACAGCCGGGCCCCGCGTCGTTTGGCTTCCCGCCGGGATGCTCGACGCGGCTCTGGCGGCTCTCGCGGCGGGCTAAGCATCTTTGCCCAAGGGAAGTCGGCCCCCCTCGCGCAGCATCGCCATGACGCCACGACCGTCCGTCGTCATGCAAACGATCCTCGCGTTGCCACGCGGCCGCACAAGCTACATGCGAACCTTCGGATCCTTCAGCCATAGCGTTCCCCCCACTTATAAAGGGCCTTTAATACCGGGCCTAGCGCTTGGCCTTTGTCGGTAAGGAAATATTCGAACCGGGGCGGATGTTGCTCATAAAGCCGCGCCCCGATCACGCCTTGTTTTTCGAGTGTCTTGAGCCGCGCGGACAGCGTGTTCGGCGCGACGCCCGCGAGCCCCGCCTCCAAATCATGAAACCGCAAGGGACCCTTGCGGAACAGATCCCGGAGCACGAGCAACGACCATTTTTCGCCGACGACATCGAGGGCTTGGGCAACCGGACAATTTTGGTCATATCCGCTGGTCATGGATGACAAATACACGCTTCGCTTAAATTTTTCAACTAACTATTTATTGACAAGTCACTATAAATAAGATAGGTACTTTTGGAGTTGGCCTTTTCCCGAGGTCGCGCGTTGCGGATCGTCAGTCAGCTTTATCTGACTAGCGCTTTGGCAGTTCACGGGTTTCTAACGTGACAGCGGCATTCGAAAGGGCAGCCAACCGTCGCCTTTGGTGATCCGCGAAATGAATGGCGTAACCCTATTTTTGGAGGTGTGTGATGATCGTTCCTGCCTATCTTCTCCTATTTCGTGCTCACCGGCACAATCGGCACGATAGCGGCTATCCTATTTGGATTGCGCAGCGCCCTTGGCAACGCCGGTTGGACCACTCACGACCGCGCCGTGACCAGCAGTGCCGCAACCATCACCCTCATCGGATGGTTTCTGCTGGCCCTCGCGCTCGCATCGGCCGATGCCTATCGCGGCGACGCGGATCGTATCCCCACGATCCAATACGGAATTCTCGTACCGATCCTCATCGGCGGACTCCTGATCTGGCGATCGCCCCGTCTCGCGCGAATCATTGACGCGGTGCCCCAGCATTGGTTGATCGGGGTTCAGCACTATCGTACGCTAGGCGTAATTTTCCTGATCCTCTATGCGGCGGGCAAGCTGCCGGGAGCGTTCGCCTGGCCGGCCGGACTCGGCGATGTCCTTGTCGGTGCTCTCGCGCCGGTCGTCGCGATTGCGTACCGGCGTGGGCCGCGCGAGAATGCCGATCTCGTCGCCGCGTGGAACCTATTTGGGCTCGCCGATCTCGTCGTCGCGGTGACGGCGGGATTTTTAACCTCCCCTTCGCCGTTCCAGTTGTTTGCCTTCGATCTGCCAAACGAGCTCGTTAGCCAGTTTCCGCTGGTGCTTATTCCGGTGTTCATGGTGCCGGTCTCGGCACTACTCCATCTGGCATCGTTGGCAAAGCTACGCCGGGGTGCCTTGCGCGACTACGACCGTCGCGAAATCGCACGCGCTTCGGCGTGATCCCGGGTTGTTGGCGCCGCAAGGCCTCAAGAGTTGAGGTTGCGTGCGGTCCTGGCAGAGGCGCCAGGACCGCGTCGGCGTTCCAGCGTCCATTTTCGCGAAGCAAATTCTTAACTATCCGAATGCGGCCGCAACCGGGCGAGACGCCTCGGACCCGTTTTGGCCTGGAAAAAGCCGCGGCATTCGGCTACCGCTTTGGCTTGCCGATTTCGAAATCGTTGTTTTGAGCATTGCATGACCAGCCCAATACCGGCCGCAGCCGACTCCCTAGTCGATCCATTAGCCTCCCCGGACCACGCCTCTTCCGGCCCGCTGCCAGCGGCGAGCGGCGCGGCGATCAGGATCGGAATCCTTTGGATGCTGGTCACGACTTTCCTGTTCGTCTGCCAGGATTCAACCGCGCGCATCTTGCTCAAAGCCTATCCGGCGACGGAAATCGCCTTCGTGCGCTTTTTCGTTCACATGGTTTTGGTGAGCGTTTTCATTGCTTGGCGCGACCCGAGCCTTATGATCTCACGCCGGCCCATGCTGCAAATGTTGCGTTCGAGTTTTCTCCTCGGCGGGACTTTGTTCGGCATGTTGGCGCTTAAGATCATGCCATTCGTCGATTTTTCCGCCATTGTGTGGGTTGCGCCTGTTCTTATCGCCGCGCTTTCGGTCTTCATGCTCCATGAAAAAGTGAGCCCAAGCGTATGGGTAAGCGTGATCGCGGGGTTGATCGGCGTTTGGGTGATCGTTGGCCGGACCGGCATGGATTTTTCGTTTTCCATGCTGTTTCCTTGTCTCGCCGCTCTCGCCAATGCGCTCTATCAGATCGCGACAAGGCTTTTGCATCGCGCTGATTTACCGGTGACGACGTTGTTTTACACGGCGCTTGCCGGAGTTTTGTTCTGCGGCGGATTGCTGCCCTTTGCCGCCGTCGCGCCCGGGCTTGCCGACGCCGGCCTGATGCTTCTCTTGGGCCTCATCGGCGTTGTCAGCCACTTTTGTCTGATCCGCGCCTTTGCCGCGGCGCCGGCCAACATAATCGCGCCCTTCGGCTACACGGCGCTGCTTTGGGCGACGCTGTTCGGCCTGGTGATTTTCGGGGAAATTCCCGGCCCGCGCACGTTGTTTGGGGCGGGGTTGATCGCCGGCGCCGGTTTGTTCGTTTTCCTTCGTGGACCAAGAACATGAGATCTTGGCGGATTTGCCGCATTCTGAACGTTATGCGTGAGGGCGACCCCGTCGCGGAATACTCTCGGGCAAAACGGCTCGCCGGTGCTCGACCGTGACGAACCGTCCCCTACATGCGACAGAGCAATCCGCCCGGGGATGGTGACGCAATGGACAAAGTGCCGCTTAGAACGCGTCCCGATCAAATGGAACCATTTGATCGGTAAGGACGCAGCTCAATCTTAAAGAGTTGGAGCATGTCGGAATCGAAAAGGTCGAGCAACTTTTTTAAGGACATGCTCTAGGCAAGAAAGCGCCGCGAACGCGTATCCGGAAATTTGGTGCTCGATGATGAAGGTGCCTCTCGCCATCGTCGCCGCGATCGCCGAAAATGGCGTGATTGGCGACGGTCGCGGCCTGCCGTGGCATTTGCCGAGCGATCTCAAACATTTCCGCGGGGTCACCATGGGCAAGCCCCTGCTCATGGGACGCAAAACCTTCGAATCGATAGGGCGTGCCCTGCCCGGGCGCGAGACAATCGTCGTCACCCGCGACCATGCCTTCGACCCCTCACGCGGCGGCGGGCAAGCCAAGGCCATCCATGTCGCGCATGAACTCGACGCGGCGCTCGCGCTCGCGCAGGCGCTGGCGCAAGCGATGGGCGCGGACGAAGTTATTTTGGCCGGCGGCGGGAATCTTTACGAAAGTTTGATTGGCCGCGCCGAGCGCATGCATCTAACCTTCGTCGATATCGCTCCGAGGGGCGGGGTGAGTTTCCCCGTCATCGACTGGTCTAATTGGCTGGAAGTAAGCCGGGTTCGGCCACGGCCAGCGGCCAAGGACGAGGCGACATTCGCTTTTGTCGATTTTGACCGGCGCCGCTGCTTATCATTGTAGTGCGCGCGGGGCTCTCGTATAAGGACCAGGACAGGCGCGGCCCGGTCCGATCCTGGGCCTTGGCGGTTATCGCTCGCTTTCTTGGGCGTCACCTTGCAAAAGAGAATCTCATGCCGTGGAGCAGTGAAGGCGGAAATGGCGGCTCTTGGAAGCCCGGCGGCTCCGGGCCTTGGGGGCAAAAGCCGGGCGCGCCGCCACCTGAATTCGAGGAATTTCTCAAGCGCGCGCAGGAGAAGCTCAAACAATGGATGCCGGGACCAAGGGGAATGGGAGGGCGCGGCCTTCTTGCCCTGGCTCTCGTCGGCACGATCGTCTGGCTTTTGTCCGGGTTCTACACGGTCGGCCCGAACGAAGTCGGGCTGAACAGGATTTTCGGCCGCTACACGGGCAAGACCGGTCCGGGGTTAAACTACAATTTGCCGATCCCCATCGGCAGCGTCGAGAGGCTCCAGGTCACCAATCGTAACCTGATCAACATCGGCTCCGCCTTTCGCCAGGATACGCGCACAACGAATGGACAGATCCCGCTCGATCTGCCCGAAGAAAGCCTGATGCTGACCGGCGACGAAAATATCGCCGACGTCAAATTTGTCGTGATCTGGCAGATCGACCCGGTGCGCCCCGAGGACTATGCCTTCAATATCTCAACCCAGCCCGAAACGGTGAAGGCGGTCGCCGAGAGCGCCATGCGCGAGGTCATCGGCCGCGGCCAGATTCAGCGAATTTTGACCGCCGATCGCCCAAAGATCGAGGCGGACGTGCAGGAACTCATGCAAAAAGTCCTCAATGGGTATAAGGCCGGCATCCTGGTGTTGCAGGTGCAATTGCAATCCGTTGACCCGCCCGAGCAGGTCATCGCCGCCTTTAAGGACGTGACTGCGGCGCAGCAAGACAAGGACCGTTTGCAAAACGAAGCCGACGCCTATGCTAATCGGGTCGTTCCCGAGGCCAAGGGCAAGGCCGCGGCGATTGTCCAGGAGGCCGAAGGTTACAAGCTCCAAACCGTCGCGGAGGCAACCGGTCAGGTTTCCCGATTCAACCAAATCTATGAGCAATATAAGAAAGCACCCGAGGTGACGCGCGAAAGACTCTATCTCGAGACCATGGAGCGTGTCCTCGCCGGGATGGACAAGATCATTCTCGATCAGAGCGGTGGGCAAGGCCAGGGGGTGGTTCCTTATTTGCCGCTTGGGCCCTTGACGCCGCGGGCGGGCGAAGGAGGCCGCAAGTGAAGGGCGCGGCCGCATTCGGCGCGATCGCCGCCATTGTCGTCATCCTGGCTGTCGCGCTGGCCTCGGTGTTCACCGTGGACCAGACCGAGCAGGCGCTCGTCTTGCGGTTTGGCGAGCCGGTCGCCGGGCGCGGTCTCATCACCACTCCCGGACTTCATTTCAAATACCCCTTCATCGAGAATGTCGTTTTTCTCGACAATCGCATCCTCGTTGTCGAGGCGCCGAAGCAGGAAGTGCTCGCGTCCGACAACAACCGGCTCGACGTCGATTCCTTCCTGCGCTACCGGATCGTCGATCCGCTCAAATTCTATCAGACGGTTGGCTCGCCCGACCGGGCGAACAGTCAGCTGGGCTACATCTTGAACTCTGCGGTGCGCCGGGTGCTGAGTGAGGCGAACATGACCCAAATTGTGCGCGACAACCGCGCCGATCTCATGGTCAAGATCCGCGAGCAGGTGAACCTGGAAGGCGGCCGCCTCGGCATCGCCGCCGTCGATGTGAGAATCCGCCGCGCCGATCTGCCAAGGCAGATTTCCGAAAAGGTGTTTAGCCGGATGCAGAGCGAGCGCGCGCGCGAGGCGGCGCAATATCGCGCCCAAGGCTCCCAGCTGGCCCAAACCATCACCGCCAACGCCGACCGCGAGGTCGTCGTGACACTTGGAAACGCGCGGCGCGATGCCGACCAGACGCGAGGCGCGGGCGACGCGGACAGGAATCGCATTTTCGCCGACGCCTTTGGCAAGGACCCCGACTTTTTTGCTTTCTACCGCTCGATGCAAGCCTATGAGACCGGCTTGAAAGGCGGCGACACACGGATGGTCATCAGCCCGAAATCGGATTTCTTCCGCTTTTTCGGCACGCCCAATGGACAGCCTGCCGCGCCCGCGCCGCCCGCCACCAGCCGCTGATAGCGTTCGATCCAGACACGCTCGAAATTGGATCGAAAAATCCCTTGCCTCCGCGATCCGGCAATGGGATTTCCGCCGCGATCCGCGTCATGCGCCACCTCGCCAATCTCGAAACGGTGAATACATACGAGGGTACCCACGATATTCACGCGCTCATCCTCGGGCGCGTGATCAGGGTCGGGCGTCTTTTTTTAACGAGAGGCGGTGCGGCAAAGAAAGCCGCTGGAGCCTCAGCGCGCCGCAGCCTAAGGCAAGGCCCCAGAGGATGATCGACCTTTACTATTGGACTACCCCCAATGGACACAAAATCACGCTCTTCCTCGAAGAGGCGGGACTCCCCTACACGATCCATCCTGTCAATCTAAGCCGGGGGGACCAGTTCAAGCCGGAATTTCTGGCGATTTCGCCCAATAACCGCATTCCTGCAATCGTTGACAAAGATCCTGGCGACGGTGGCGCGCCGGTGTCCGTTTTCGAATCAGGCGCGATCCTCGTCTATCTCGCCGAGAAAACCGGCAAATTTCTCCCCCAGGATTTGCGCGGCCGGATGGAAGCGCTCGAATGGCTGTTCTGGCAGGTCGGCGGCCTTGGCCCAATGGCCGGCCAGAACCATCATTTCAAGCAATACGCGCGCGAAAAGCTAGAGTATGCGATCGAACGCTACGTGAACGAAACCAACCGTCTCTATGGCGTCCTCAATAAACGCCTAGCGGACCGCGCCTTCGTGGCGGGGAATTATTCGATCGCCGACATGGCGGCCTATCCTTGGATTGTCCCGCACGAGAATCAAGGCCAGAAGCTCGATGATTTTTTGCATCTGAAGCGTTGGTTCGCGGCGATAGAAGCGCGGCCCGCGACGCGGCGCGCCTATGCCATCGCGGCCGGAATCAATACGGCGCCCATCGCCGGCGATGAGGAGTCGCGCAAGATCCTGTTCTCGCAGACGGCGGCGAATGTGAAATAGATGCCAAGCGACGAATTCGTCTCGATTAAGGACCTCACGGATCGGCTGGGAATGGATCGTTCCCACGCCCGCCGCTACGTTCTCAAATTGGGTTATTCGTTCCATAAGAGGCGTACTCCCGATTCTGGAGGCCAGCTGACTCTGTGTGTCACCAGTAGCGAAGCTGAAGAAATCTGCTCTCAGCGAAGGGACCAGGGCTACGAAGAGTCTACTGTCGTTGCCGTACCGGAAATTGGAGTCTTCTATGTCATCCAACTTGTCCCCGAACTTGACCCCAACAGGTTAAAGCTTGGGTTCGCCGAGGGCATCGATCAACGCCTTTCGCAGCATCGAACCGCCGCCCCAACCGCTCGAGTACTCCGTGCTTGGCCGTGCAAGAGATCGTGGGAAATAACCGCCCTCGACGCGCTCACCCGCGTTGGGTGCCGCCTGATCCTTAATGAGGTCTTCGAGTGCGAAGACCTGGAGGCATTGGTGGAGAGAGGCGAAGCATTCTTCAGCACGCTTCCCAAGCCTGGCGACCGGATTCCCTTAGCAGAGAGTTCACCACTAGATCAGGTGTCTGATACGCAAACGGGCACAGAAAATCATAGCGCGACAGCGAACACATAGTTCTGCCCGGCCACGAGGCGGCGGGAAAGGAAGCTCTTGCCGCGCGGGTCCGCATTGGAGAGGGGACGGAATGTCGGGACATAGCCAGTTCAAAAACATCATGCACAAGAAGGGCAGGCAGGATGCGCTCCGCTCCAAGCTGTTTTCCAAGCTCGCCCGCGAAATTACCGTTGCCGCGAAATCGGGATTACCCGACCCGGGCATGAACGCGCGGCTGCGCGCCGCCGTCTTGGCCGCCCGCGCCGAAAACATGCCGAAGGACAATATCGAGCGCGCCATCAAGAAGGCCTCTGCCGCCGACGCCGAAATCTACGACGAAGTTCGCTATGAAGGCTATGCGCCGGGCGGCGTCGCCATCATCGTCGAGGCGCTGACCGGCAATCGTCACCGGACGGCGGGCGAGGTGCGCTCTTATTTCACCAAGTCCGGCGGCTCGCTCGCCGAGACCGGCGCGGTGTCCTTCCTGTTCGATCATGTCGGCGTTGTCGAGTTTCCGGCGAAGGCCGCTTCGGACGACGCGATGATGGAGGCGGCGATCGAGCTCGGTGCCGAAGATGTCCAATCGAGCGAGGACGGCCACGAGGTCATCACCGCGCTCGAAAGCCTGCGCGAGGTCGCGCAAGAGCTCGAGGCGAAATTCGGCGAGCCGCGCAAGGCAAGCCTGATTTGGAAGCCGCAAAATACGATCAGCGTCGACGACGATGCCGGCGAAAAGATCCTGCGCCTCGTCGGCATGCTCGAAGACAATGACGACGTGCAAAACGTCTATGCCAATTTTGAAGTTTCCGACGCACTCGTGGCGAAGTTCGCCGGTTCATAGCAATTGTCCGGAGTGCGGGCGCTCCAGCTGGGCGGCTACGGCATCCCTATCCCTTTCACGCCGTGGCTTTTTCCGGGATCGTGTCCTCCGGACGACCGCTTTTCGCCGGCCCTTCTTTGGGCGCGGTCTCGACGACGCCGCCTGCCGCGCGAATGATCGCGGCGCCGATTTCATTGATTTTGTGCCGCAAAATTTCATTTTCCTCGCGTTGCGTGAGGGCCGCGTCGACGTCTTGCGGAGGCAGCGTGGCCCGCAGCGCGGCCAGCTCCTGCGTGAGCCCGGTGCACGTCTTGCGGGCCGCATCGAGCGCATCCTGCGAGGCGACATGGGCGCTACGCAGCCGCTCGATTTTTTCGAGATAGCCCCCCTCGGCGGCGCGGGCCGTTTCGGTTTGCAGCATGCGGTGCCGGATCAAGTCCTTTTCCCGTTTGACAGCGGCTTCCAAAGCCTCTTCGCGATCCGCGACCCTGGCCGCCGCGGTTTCGAGGGTGACTTGGTCGGCTTGATGTTGAAGCCGCAGGGTCGAAAGCTCCCCTTCGAGAAGCTCGACCTTGCTAGTTTGCGCCGCAAGCGCTTGGCCCTGCCGCGCCATTTTGGTCTCAAGCGCCGCCAAAGCGTTCCGCTGCTCGGCGGCGAGCGCTTGCGCCTCCTCGAAACTGGCCTCGACCACATTGATTTGAACGTCCTTGCGCGCAATGAGTCCGCTTGTGTCGTAACATTCTTTTGCCGTCGCGGTGAGTTCGGCCAAAGTCTCCGCCAAGGCGCGTCGAAGCGCGGCGAGCTCGGCACCGCGTTCGCTATCTTGCTGGGAAAGAGCGAGTGCATCGGCGTCTTGACCGGCGATGATCGCCGCGCGGCGTCCGAGTTCGGTCATATCGGCCGCATGAACGAGGTTGAGGGCTTCGACCTTTTGCTCGAGACGCCGGCATTCGACCGCGAATTCGGCCCGCAACAGATCGCGCCCGGCGAGGATTTCCTCGGGGGAAAGCGGTAGCTGCATTTCGAGCCGCCGTGTGGACAACCTTATCGCGCGCCGCCAAAACGCCGGAGCGGCCGCGAGAGCGATAAGGCTCGCGGCCAAAAACCCAAGCGCGAAGACCATTGCTTGTTCAATCACATCCCGCCGCGCCCCGTCTGGACAAAAGGACTCCCGCATCCCTTTACGACAAATTTGTCCGCTACCCAAATTCTCCACCGGACCAGAATGATAGCCGTCTTGTCCTTGGCGGGAATGACGGCGACGCCGGCGATTGATGATTTGTAAAGCATGATTCCAAAGAGTTACGGGTTTTTTGGGGAGGTTATGCGGCAAATCAAAGTGATACAGACTATGAACGATAGACTTGTTAGGCGCGGGACCGTTGTCGGCGATGTCGGTGCAGACGTTGTCGCGCAACAAAGAAATCTTGCCGATGGTTTCTTGGGCGCCCAACAACTTTCTGGGGGCTAAGCGATTAACCCGTATTCGCCAGATGACCCATTCATTTGCGCGCATTTACCACGATTCAGCTATAATAATCAGCATGTTATGCTGATCCAATTGAGGCGGAGCGGACCGGGCGGGTGAATTGAGTGGCGAGGCTCTTCGCCTGGATTTCGACCGCCGGCTGACGCTCCAGTTTCGCGGATCGGGGGGTCACTTCGGACGCCGGACTGGCCTATCGGGTACTCGACGACGCGCTCGGTCTAAGCGCGAAGGCGGTTGACATCCTCGCCGAGCGCGCACGGGCAAGAATGGTCGGCATGCTCTGGGGTTCGCTGCGACAATCGGTGTTCGGGTGTCTTGCGTGAACGGCGCAGAACGCCTGCGTCATGATCCCGAGATGTGCCGGATCGTGGGCGGCAAAGCGCCTCATGCCAGCGCGGCATCGCCGGGCCAGATGGCCGCTTCGAGAACAAGTGGCTCGCGGCGGAAAAGAACTTTTCGGCTCTTGCTAATCTCTCCGTGGATCGATGCCGTCCATGGTCGCCGTCCGCCGAGAGGCGTCGTGCCCGCCATGGATTCGAGCGTGAGCCAGACGCAGGGGGGAATAGGAGTACAGCGTCTGGAATGCTCACTATGCCTGCACCTGCCGCCATTCCTGGTCAATCCGTTCGGCGATCTGGAACGATGGTCGCTGCGTCCCGGCAACGTCCACAGCACCGACTGGGTTGAGCGCGGGTGACTTTGGTGGCAACGGCAAGAGGGTGCAAGTCGTGATGGTGTCTGGGACAGGAAGCTTCGCCGACCGCCTGCGCGCGCGACGTCATTCGCGTAGCGGCGACGATGGCGAGAACGATCTGTTGGCCTCCTGCTACCGCCGCTCGCTCGAAATTGCGCTGGAACATGGCGTGCGTTCGTTCGCTTTTCCGGCGATCTCCACGGGCGTCTACGAATCTCATACCAACCGCCTGAGAACCTGACTCCTTGGGGATTCCCAAATAGCCGCAAACGTGACTCGATGCAGCATGTGTCATTGATTCGTCCTCGACGCGTGTTGCGACGCCTGGAATGCCCTGATGGCCAAATCCGCGCGAGGGCTTGAGCGCATTGTTTTTTGCTGTTTTACAGAAAGCTCATTCGCGCTTCGCGCGCGCGGCACTCCGCGAAATCGATCAACCCTGAATCGCGTTCAACAGCGCCAGTGCGTTCTCCGAATCCCATTGTGCCGGCCCAGCCATGGTGCCGATTTCGCAGCCATCCTTGCCGATGAGAATCGTTGTCGGCAGCCCCAAAACCTTGCCCGCCTGCTTCAAGGTTTGAAAAGCCGCCGCCATGTTATCGGTATAAAGCTTGAGATTCTTGACGCCGATTTCGTGCAAGAAAGCCTGCGGCCGATCGAGCCGTGCGGTATCGATATTTACCGCCACCACCGCGAAATCCTTCGAACCGAACATGCCTTGCAGCCGATCGAGCGCAGGCATTTCCTGACGGCAGGGCAGACACCATGTCGCCCAAAGGTTGAGCAGGACCGTGCGCCCCTTGAAATCGGCCAGACTCGCTTTTGTGCCTTCTGGTGTGTCGAAACCGAGCTCGGGAAGCGGCTTCGGACGTGACGCAAGGGCCAAAGCGGCGATCTCGCCACGCACCAGCGGTTTTAGCCGCGCCGCCAACTCCCCCGCGCCGGGACAGGCCGGGGTTTCGGCAGCTTCCTTGCCGCCGGGCGCTTTGATCCCGTATAGGACAATACCCAGCGCCAAACAGGCCAAGGCCGCCGCCGCGAAGGCGACCCCGCGCGAAACGAGCGGCGCGCGCTCCTTTTTGGAATCATGTTGGGTCATGCGGTCATTGGTTTTTTGAAGAGCGCGAGAAGATGAGCAACAAAATATGGGACGGCCGGTTCGCGCGCGGCCCCGGCGCCATCATGGAAGAAATCAATGCCTCGATCGGCTTCGACTTTCGGCTCGCCCTCCAAGATATCGCGGGTTCCAAGGCGCATGTCTCCATGCTGGGGCAAACCGGGATATTGGAGCGCGCGGACGCGCAAGCGATCAGCAATGGCTTAGACGAAATCGCCCGCGAAATCGAGGCTGGATCGTTCAATTTTTCGCGCTCGCTCGAAGATATTCACATGAACATCGAGGCAAGGCTTACGGAGTTAATCGGACCCACGGCGGGGCGGCTTCACACGGCGCGCTCGCGCAACGATCAGGTCGCGCTCGATTTCCGCCTCTGGGTTCGCGACACCATCGACGCGCTCGATCAACAGTTGCGCGGCCTGCAATGGGCGCTTGCCGAAAAGGCGTTCGCCCATGCGGCAAGCGTGATGCCGGGGTTTACCCATATGCAACCGGCGCAGCCAGTCACCTTCGGTCATCATCTTTTGGCCTATGTCGAGATGTTTGCGCGGGACCGCGCCAGGTTCGCCGGCGCCCGCGCAAGACTCAATGAATCTCCGCTCGGCGCCGCGGCGCTGGCTGGAACCTCGTTTCCGATCGACCGGGAGATGACCGCGAAAGCGCTCGGGTTCGACCGGCCAACAGCGAACTCGCTCGACAGCGTGGCCGATCGCGATTTCGTGCTCGAAACCTTGAGCGCCGCCGCGATCTGCGCCATTCATCTGTCCCGCTTCGCCGAGGAGATCGTGCTCTGGGCAACGCCGCAATTCGGATTCGCCGCTTTGTCGGATGCGTTTTCGACCGGGTCGTCGATCATGCCGCAAAAGCGCAATCCCGACGCGGCGGAACTCATCCGGGCCAAGGCCGGCCGGATCATCGGCGCGCTCAACGCCCTCCTTATCGTGATGAAGGGCTTGCCGCTCGCCTATTCGAAGGATTTGCAGGAAGACAAGGAAGGCACTTTCGACGCCCTACACGCGCTTTCATTGTGCCTTGCCGCCATGACTGGAATGGTTGGCGATCTTACGCCCGATCTCGATCGCATGAAGGCCGCCGCGGGCTCGGGCCATGCCACCGCCACCGATCTCGCCGATTGGCTGGTGCGCAGGCGGAAACTTCCGTTCCGCGAGGCGCATCACATCACCGGGCGCCTCGTTGCCATCGCCGCCGCGCAAAAAAAAGGCCTTGAAAAGCTGTCTCTCGCCGAAATGCGGGCGGTCGAGCCGCGAATCAGCGAGGCAGTTTTCGCCGTTCTCGGCGTCGAGAACTCGGTACGCAGCCGGACCAGTTTTGGCGGCACCGCGCCCAGATGCGTGCGCGCGCAGGCTCGGCTGTGGCTGAGGCGGCTCAAAAAATAGGCCGGACCCGAAACAACGGGAGCTGTCCAGAACCGCCCCTTGTTCATTGTCGTTTCGCGGGGTCGTCGACGGCGAGGAACGCGCCGTGACAGGGTGGCTCGGCGTGCAATCGCCGGAGGCCTGGACTCTCACGCCTAGCGGGACATTAAACGCGGCCTTGGCACTTGGCTCTTACAGCTGCCCCGATTTGGCGCTATTCCGCCCAAACTCGAAGGACCGTTATGCTCGCCCCTCCAAAATTTCGTCGGTCCAGACCCGAAAGCTCGCGAGGGTATTGGGGCCGAACGTTGTTGTGATCGCGACATCCGCCGCATCGCGTCCCCTGGCCAGCAAGACTCTGCCGATCCGAGGGACGTTGTTCCGTGCGTCGAACGTATGCCATTGCCCGCCGAGGTAGACCTCGAACCACGCCGCGAAATCGCCAGGCGGAAAGGGTGGCGGGGTGCCGACGTCGCCCAGATATCCGGTGCAGTAGCGGGCCGGAATGTTCAAGGCCCGGCAAAACGCGACCGCCAGATGCGTATAGTCGCGGCAGACACCCTGACCTTCCTGATAGGCTTCCGACGCCGTCCTTGTCACCCGGGCGTGCTCATAGCCGAAATTGATCCGCTGATTTACGAAATCGCAGATTGCCTGGACGCGCGCCCAGCCGGGGGTCGAATCCTTGAACAGAGTCCAGGCCAGATCCAACAACCGGTCGCTGTCGCAGAAACGACTCGCGAGAAGGAAGACGAGGGCCTCTTCCGGGAGCTTCTCCACCGCGATCTGGCCGGCATCCGGCACCGCCGGATCGGGCAGACCGGAATCGGTCACGACGGCGTCGGTCGACAACCGCACCTGCCCCGCGGGCGCAAGAATCCGGCTGCACCAATTGCCAAAACCATCGCGGTAGCAGGAGATCGGAACCGAGGGGCTGATGACGATGTGATCCGGCGCCTCGAGATCCGCGACGCGCGAGAAATGGACATTAAGCATCGCGATCAGCGGAGTGGGCTGCGGGAACTCGTATTGCAGTTCGTAACCGACCCGAAGTTTCACGTCACTCTTTCTTGCCGCCGGGGACCGCGCCGCCGGCCGTCAATTTTTTACTTGCATAAACGCGGCTTGACTACGCCGATCTCAATTTCCTTTTCTTGCCGCTTTACCCCGAGTATGGAAGCGAGCGTCTCCGCTTCACGTCTTCGCTCAGCCGGAATGGGCAGGACGAACGCCAAGCCTCGACGCGCTCCCGCCGGTTCTTAGTCCAATGTGTGATTGACACCATTCCTGCTCGATCCTGATTGTGCCGGCGGCGGAGCGCCTCGTTCTCAATTCCCCACATATTGATGCAAGCTTGCCTCGACGGCGGACTTCTCTTGCGCCGAAAGCTTCGCCAATTCGCCGTCGAGCCATGTGTCCTTGACGCCGGCGGCTCTTGCGAGAAGATGCCATTTCATCGCTTCGATCATATCCTTTGGCAATCCGCGCCCGGCCGCCAGAAGGCGCGCGGCGCGGTTTTGCGCGACGGGATTGTTGCGCACCGCCGCCTTGACAAAGAGCTTCGCCGCCGCCGTCTCATCCTTCTCGACGCCGGTGCCGTTGAAAAGCATGATCGCGTATTCGACTTGCGCTGGCACGTTATCGTCCTTCGCCGCGCGGCCAATCCACTGCGCGGCTTGCTCGTCGCTTTTTTCAACGCCGGTGCCATTCCTGTACAAAAGGCCCAACGCATAGGCGGCGTCGGAATAGCCAAGTTCGGCGGATTGCCTGAAGAGCCGCGCGGCCCTCGGGAAATCCGAAGTGACGCCATCGTTTTCGATGGCGAGAACGCCAAGATTATAAAGCGCGCCGGGATGGTTTTGCGCCGCCGCCTGTTCGAATAGCTCGGCCGCGCCGACGCGATCCCGCGGCACGCCCTCGCCCTTCAGTTTGGCGATCCCGAGAGCGAAAATGGCCTGCCGGTCGGAGCGCTCGGCCGCGAGCTTGTACCAGCGGGCTGCTTGCGTGGCGTCGCGCCGGACGCCCAGCCCTTGCAAATAAAGCTCGCCGATGAGGGTCATTGCCGGTCCGTCGCCGGGATCGGCCTCGATCCGCTTCATCGCCTCGCCCATCGCGGTCACATAATAGCCGCGCTGATAAGCGGCGAATGCAATATCCGGCGCGCCGCCAAGCCGCGCTGGAACCGGCAAGGGGTCCGTCTCCGGCGGCGGGTTGGACGGCGCTCCGGAAAGGGTTCCGGCCGGCTGCTGCGCGGCCGGGTCGGCTTGCGCATGCGCGAAAAATGCGCTGCCTTGCAAAACCCATGATGCCGCCAAGCCGGCGCAAAGGCGCAAAATGCGGTTGCCGGAGTAATCGGTCATTCGGCCGCTTCCGCCGAAGGAACGCGCACGACTATCGTCCTTGACCACGGACATGTGAATCATGTCGCGAAGTTCAATTCAATTAGGTACGAACCCTAGCTTCATTCTCAATCTTCAGGCCACCATAGATCGGGCTTTCTCATTTCATTCTCCATCGTAGGTTCACACAGGATACTGACAACAACAAGAGAGTGCGCAAGGTATCAGATTGTAGCACGCGAGGTATTATGTTTTAGTTACCTCTCATGGGCATTTTTTAAGCCCCGCTTCCGCGTCACGGAGCATTTCGTCAAAGAACCAAGGTTGTGGTTTGTAGCGCTCCCGCCAAAGCTGCTCATTCTCTAACAATATCTGTTTGAGCTGCATACAGATTTTTTTAAGATTTGAGCAGTCGTCCATAAAATCATAATAATTTCTTAATGTATCTAATCGGTGAGGCTGCCCTTCAGAATGTTCCTCTAATATTTTAACCGCTTTCTCAACTTGCTCTCTAGAAATATCTTGCGTTCTGAATTTCTCTTCAACTGCTGAAGCATGAAAATTCGTTATTCCAGACGACCTCAAAAATTGAATTATACTATCCAAAGCAGAATTAACTATTTGTGCACGTTCCTCATTTAACTTTCTTAAATTGTCAGGGCCGGGTTTTGACTTAATACAATGATCTATTATTTTTTCGGCATCAAAAGAAATTTTCGCCGCCTTTAGATAAAGAGCGGCCTGTTTCTCATTAATGGGGACGGGATTTTCTGCACATGCACTTCTATTCCGAGACTCATCGGCGGCCAAATAATATTCGCAAGCTAATCTATACATTAAATTGATACGCATTAATTTATCATCAGAAATTACTCCCGGTTCTGAAGCACGCTCTCTATCTTTAAGCTTCTTGTACGCCTCGTCGAAATAGCTAATTGCAGGTGCGTGATCCCCGAGCAAATAATGCTGCAATGTTCCCAATCTGTAATATATCATTGGATCACTTTCGTCCCTTTCATCTCTCGACAATGCGTTATAAATTACATATGCGCGGCGAAAATCATTTTCAGATTCTTCAACTCCAATGATAACGTCTCGCCCGGCGTGTCTTTTTCGGCTTTCTCCTCTGTTTATGTATAATAATGCCAGTTCCATATTCAAGCGATGTCTTAACCTACGGAAAGCATCGCTAGAACCACTGTCTCCTATTCGCAACCCGTGTTCGTTGCGCAGTCGGTTGGCCTCATCAATACAGCTATCTAATATTTCAATCGACTTTTCCTTCTTCGTATACACACGATCCAATAATTCAGCAAATTTTGTGAATTGAGTTTCTTTTTGTGCGCGTTTTGCTGCAAAAAGTATTTTTTGCGGCGAATAGCTTTTCAACTGTTGATTGACATTCGGACCCTGACTTTTAGAAATTGTTCTAACAAAATACTTTATATTATCAGCAGTGTCAGAGCATGCGTCGAGGTGGCGCTTAAGATTGGTCGACAATTGCCTTGCCGCCGAAGCAAAGGTTGTCTTAGCGTGTTTTTCCCCATTGTCGTGTTCGAGGGACACTCCTTGATCACTGAATCCTTTGTAGATCGTTTTGTGATCAATTTCTGCCCAAATATCCTCGATAGCTGTGCGAATTTGACATTCGATGGGAATCCCTCCTTTGTCAGCAAATTCTGGTGGAATCGCCGCAAATTTCCCTGAGACTCTCAAAATAAGATGAATCGATGAGTACTCGATTACTTTTCTTTGAATTTGCACGACCCCTTTCTTCGGTAGCGGCGGTTCAGACTCTCCGGTCGGTTCGTCGATTCGAAATCCCGCATTCTTGAACTGATCAACGACGAGATTATATGAAATGTCTGTCTCACGATTTGGATAGTAAATAATCGCCTCCTCTATGCATTGAACCAATTCGTTTCCAGAAAAGAACATCTGATTGTTAGGCCTAATTGATTGCAAATTGTCAGCTACTACTGACAACGTCTTACTTACCAGATTTGGGAGGTCGTCCTTGAATAAGGTCAAAAATCTCAGTCCGATTAAATCTTTTATATCATTTATTTGATACTCTGGCTTTTTTCGCCGCCTATCAATCAATTTGTTTTTTATGCTTTCAACATCTTTTATTCTCACTTTGTGCATATATGCAATCTTGTCTATTCCGCCGAGCAACACTATACCCTTAAGGGTTTCAAGGCCTCCTTTAGCACAATTTTGAATATGATGGATTCTCGCTTCTTCGTCTTGCACTGGCTAAATCCTAGAACACTAAGCTGGCATCCACCGGATGCCGGCCATGTTGACGCTGAGGTTGCCACTTTCGACGACCATTGGCAATGCCAATTCCTCGACACGGTGGCTCCCGTGCACCCAAGCCGGTGACATCGGCGCGCCGAGCGCCAGAAATGTGGATTTTGGGCGCATAGCCGCAATATGCGGTTGCCGCCGGAGCCATCGGTCATTCGGCCGCTTCCGGCGTTGGCGCCATGAGGCGGGCGGCATCGTGCAAGGCTGCCGCGGCGCCACGCGGATCGGCGAAGACCGCGTCGCCAAGCGCAATGAAATCGGCCCCGGCGCGAACAAGATCGCCGATCGCGCCGAGATCATGCGCGTAGCCAACGCAAGGGACGTTGAAGATTTCCGCCCACCAGGCGACGCGCTCGACGATTTGTGCGTGCGTCTCTGCGCCCCCGCCGAACATCACATAGTCGGCGCCCGCCTCGCCGGCGGTCATCGCCGCGTCCCGCGTCGGCAATCCTCCGGCGCCGACAATGTGGCCGGGCTTTAACGCGCGCAAGGCTGATTGCAGACGCTCCCCCTCCCCATCGACATGGACGCCATCGGCGTTGGCGCGGACCGCCCATTGAGGATCGTTGGCGACCAGACATGCAACGCCGTGCTTTTGCACCAAGGGGGCGAGCGCGCGCACGATATTCTCTTTCTCACCTTCATCCCGCGCGGCGGTTCGCAAAAGCACGCAAGCCACGTCGCACGCCGCCATCGCCTCGTCGAGAACCGGCGGATAAGGAGTCCAGTCGGAGATAGGCGGCGTGATCAAATAGAGGCGAGGCGCGTCCGTGGGCATGGCGCGAGGCAGCTCCGGCAGGGTATCAGGTTCAATCCTATTGGATTTTGCGACGGATTTGTGTATGAAATTAGCAGGCACGATGTTCATCCTGGTCAGCTTGTCGCAAACCTGCTTCCGTGCTACCCGCAGCCGCGGGAGAATCTTTCACGATGGCTGACGGAAAAGGAAATGGCAACGGCGACGGCAATGGCTCTGAGGCCGGCATCGCGCCTTCGATCAACGCGATGGTGCAATACACCAAGGATTTTTCATTCGAGAACCCGAATGCGCCGCGCTCCCTGGGGCCTCAGGAGAAAGCGCCGAATATTGCCATCCAGGTCAATGTCAATGCGCGGCAAGTCGCCGAATCCGACTTCGAGGTGAATATTCTTCTCGAAGGGTCGGCAGGCGAGGGCGCTGGTCTTCTGTTCAAGTTCGAGCTCGACTATGCGGGTCTGTTCCGGCTGCGCAATATTGCTCCAAACGACATGCATCCGGTCGTCATGATTGAGTGCCCCCGCCTGTTGTTTCCTTTCGCGCGCCAAATTATCGCCGACGCCGTGCGTGCGGGCGGCTTTCCGCCGCTTTACATCGATCCGATTGATTTCGCCGCGCTTTACCGCAAGCGTCTCAGCGAGGCCGCCGCCAAGGTGCCGTCTTCAGCAAGTTGAGCATTTCCGCGACGGGCGAAAAAGGGCGCTAGATGTCGTGTCAAACTCGAGATCTTCGAGGGTGGCCCCGCCGCAACGGTAGCCACGCCCGCTGGCTCGTTTTGGGAGAGAGGATCCGAGCCTCTAAAGCGCGTCCCGATCAAATTGAACCATTTGATCTATAAGGACGCAGCTCGATCTCAAGGAGTTAGAGCATGTCGGAAAAAAAGCCGAGCAACATTTTCGATCAGGACATGCTTCAAGGCGCTCTACTCCGCCCGCGTCACATCCGGCGGCGTTGCCTCCTCCGCGAGCAGCTTTAAGGCCGCGTCCAGGGCCATCTGAGTCTGCTCTTGCGAACCGAGCCGCCGGATCGAGACGGTGCGTTCGGCCGCCTCCTTCTTGCCGACGACCAAGAGGACCGGCACCTTGGCCAGCGAATGCTCGCGCACCTTATAGGTGATTTTCTCGTTGCGAAGGTCGCCCTCGACAAGAAGTCCGAGTTTTCGTGCCGCCGCCATCGCTTCATAGGCGTAATCGTCGGCCTCCTGGGTGATCGTCGCGACGACGATTTGCAAGGGCGATAGCCACAAGGGCAGATGCCCGGCGAAATGCTCGATGAGGATACCGATGAAGCGTTCGAGCGAGCCAAACACGGCGCGATGAATCATCACCGGTGTCTTCTTCTCGCTGTCCGGCCCGATAAAGAAAGCGCCTAAACGGCCTGGCAAATTAAAATCGACTTGCGTCGTGCCGCACTGCCATTCGCGCCCGATCGCGTCGCGCAAAATGTATTCGAGCTTTGGGCCATAGAAAGCGCCTTCTCCCGGATTGACGGCAGTCTTGGCGCCGCGTCCTTTGAGCGTCTCGAGGACGAGGAACAAGGCCGCCTCGGCCCGGTCCCAGGCATCGTCCGAGCCGACGCGCTTTTCTGGCCGCGTCGACAATTTGATGATGATGTCCTCGAATCCGAAATCCCGGTAGATGGACAGGATGAGGTCGTTGACCTTCAAGCTCTCCTCCATGATCTGATCCTCGGTGCAAAAAATATGCGCGTCGTCCTGGGTGAAAGCGCGCACCCGGATGACGCCATGAATCGCGCCGGAAGGCTCGTAGCGGTGGACGATGCCGAATTCGGCGATTTTCATCGGCAGGTCGCGATAGGATTTAAGGCCGTTCTTGAAGATCTGCACGTGGCCGGGACAATTCATCGGCTTCAGGGCGAAGACGCGTTTGTCCTCGGTCTGGGTGATGAACATGTTCTCGCGAAACGTCTGCCAATGGCCGGAAGTCTCCCAAAGCGCGCGGTCGAGCACTTGCGGGGTATTGACCTCGATGTAGCCAAGTTGGCTCTGCCGCCGCCGCATGTACGAAATCAGCGTCTGGAACAAGGTCCAGCCCTTGGGGTGCCAGAAAACCGTTCCCGGCCCTTCCTCCTGAAAATGGAACAAATCCATTTCCCGCCCCAAGCGGCGATGATCCCGCCGCTCCGCCTCCTCGAGCTGTTTCAAGTAGGCGCTAAGTTCCTCGGGCTCGGCGAAGGCCGTCGCGTAGATCCGCTGGAGCATGGGTTTTGTCGAATCGCCGCGCCAATAGGCGCCGGCGAGCTTCATCAATTTGAAGGCGTTGCCGATCTTGGCCGTAGAGGTCATGTGGGGGCCACGGCAAAGATCGAGCCAGTCGCCCTGCTTATAAATCTTCAAGGTCTCGTTGGCGGGGATCGCATCGACGAGTTCGACCTTGAAAGCCTCGCCATGGGCCGCGAACCATGCCTTGGCCTCGTCGCGTGTCCAGATCTCCTTCGTGAACGGCTTGTCGCGGGCGATAATCTCGGTCATTTTTTTTTCGATCTCGGGAAAATCCTCCGGCGTGAAAGGCTCCGCGCGATAGAAATCGTAATAAAAGCCGTTCTCGATCACCGGCCCGATCGTGACTTGCGTGCCGGGAAAGAGCGCCTGGACCGCCTCCGCGAGGACATGCGCGGCATCGTGACGCACGAGTTCGAGCGCTCTCGGGTCATCGCGGGCGACGAACTCGATTCGAGCATCGCTCGTCAAGGGATCGGCGAGGTCGCGCAAGGTTCCGTCGAGCGCCATCGCGACGGCGCGCTTGGCAAGCGATGGCGAAATGCTTTTGGCAATATCGAATCCGCTGACGCCGGGCTCGAATGGGCGGGACGCTCCATCCGGGAATGTTACGGAAATCAAGGCTTTTGCTCCTTCTTGCTCACTCGCCGATACCAATCAGCGTAAGCTCTCGTTGGCACTTTCGGCGGCTCCGCCGATTTGAAGTCCTCGGAATCTATTCTTTATTCACCTTGGCCGCGCAAGCGAGCCATGCCACCCCCGAGGCGCTTTGGAGCGGGGGGAGCGTCACCGTGTCGCGGCGCAGAAACACTGTTTTTGCAGGCAAACAAATGCTTCGCTTCAAAGGGTGTCTTGCAATATCGGCAATTATATGCCTTACTATTAAGGCATCTATGGTACTGTTTAAATCATTTTTGTATGTTGGTTGATGAATTATCATATTCATATCATATTTGACGCAAGGGGAGTTTTTCATTTTTATCGAAACCATCTACGTTCTTTTTGCCATGCTGGCCATTTCCGATACCGCCGCCGCTTCTTAGCCATTTCGCTCATGATCCAGAAAGGTGCCTCTCGCCATAAAAATGTCAGGGCTTGTTATTCGTCAAGAAACAATCTATCCGAAGTGTCGCCTGCGGTTCGCCACGGTTGCGCTTGGTATGCGCGGTTGCAATCGGAGCCCTCGATCCCAAAACCACATTGGTCATTGAAGTATTTAAGAGTGATGCAGGTGCTAAAATGAACTTTTTTGACATGAATTCGGACGTCTGCAATCTGCGCGCCGAGGAGGAGCGTATTCTTGCTTCCTTCACCCGGCGCTTGATCGAGATCGCCGCCGTCGCGGGAGCGCATGGCTCGGCCGCCTCTCCAACCGCGGCGCTCAATGCGCTGCGCCTGCCCGCGATCGCTCTCGACCAGCGCGGGTTTGTCGCCGACGTGAACGCCGCGGCCGAAACCATTTTCGACAACGACGTCAAGATAAAGGACCGGCGTCTTTTCGTTCGCGACCCCGCAGCCCGGGCCCTCCTGAAAGAAGCCATCGATCAATTGAGTACCTCGCCCCCTCTCAACCCGTTGGCTACCGACCCGATCATCGTTCAGCGCCAAGACAAAATGCCGGTTATCGTGCGAATTTGGCCTTTCAACGGGGCGGCGCACTTGCCCGCGCAGGAAGTGCGGACGTTTTTGACGTTAAATGCTTTGGGGCCGAAACCAGGGCCGCCCCCGGCGATCCTCGCCAAGACATTCCGCCTTACGCCTTGTGAGGCGAGGCTCGCCTGCATCATCGCACGTGGCGCCTCTCCCGATATCGCGGCTCGAGAGTTGAAGATTTCACGCGAGACGGCGCGCAATCAGTTGAAATCCGTCTTTGCCAAGACCGACACACATCGCCAAAGCGAACTTGTCGCGCTGCTTTTGCAGGTCGAATGACGGACGGGCGTGAGAGCGGGCGTCGCGGCGTGCAGGTGCCCCACAGGGACCCCGAGCGTGCCACTCGGGCCGCTCAAAACAGGACGCATCGATCTTCTCCGGCCTCCGGTGCCCTTGCGCCGGAGCGTTGCTCCGCAGGCTTCGCGGCGCGGGCGAGATTATACGCGGAGTTGATCAAGGCAATATGCGAAAAGGCCTGCGGAAAATTACCGACAAGACGTTTCGCCACGGGATCATACTCCTCGGATAACAAGCCAAGATCGTTGCGTAGCGCGAGCAAGCGCTCGAACAAGCCGCGCGCCTCATCGAGCCTTCCCAAAAGCACGAGATTATCGACGAGCCAGAAGCTGCAGGCGAGAAATACGCCCTCGCCGCCCGGCAAGCCGTCCCCGGCCGTTTGCGTATCGTAGCGGCGCACGAACCCATCCACCATCAAGCGGCGCTCGATCGCCTCGACCGTGCCGCGCACGCGTTCGTCTTCGGGGGGCAAGAAACCGGCGAGCGCGATCATGAGAAGGCTCGCGTCGAGTTCCTTCCCGCCATAGCTCTGCGTGAAAACGCCCTGCTCCGGATCGAATCCCTTCGCGCAAACATCCTCGTGAATGCGCTTGCGCAGGCGCCGCCAATGATCGAGTGGCCCGACAAAGCCGAATTCCTCGATGCTTTTGACGGCGCGATCGAACGCGACCCAGGCCATGATTTTCGAATAGGTGAAATGCCGCCGTGGCCCGCGCACCTCCCAGATGCCTTCGTCGGGCAATTCCCAGATCGACTCAAGATGCTTCAAGAGTTCGATTTGAAGCATCCAATCGGCGGCATCGGTAACAAGCCGCCGCTTGCGGCTCTGATACAACGCATCGAGAACCTCGCCATAAATATCGAGCTGCAACTGACCGGCCGCCGCATTGCCGACGCGCACCGGTTTCGAGCCGGCGTAGCCGGAAAGCCAGGGAAGGGTGCGTTCCAGAGTGTAGCGCTCGCCGCCAAGTCCATAGAGGATTTGCACCAGCGCGGGCTCGCCGCCGAGAGCCCGGATCAGCCACGCGCGCCATCGCATCGCCTCATGGGCATAGCCCGCATTCATCAGCGCGAGCAAGGTGAAGGTCGCGTCGCGCAGCCAGCAGAAACGGTAGTCCCAATTGCGGGAGCCGCCCAATTGCTCCGGAAGCGAGGTGGTCGGCGCCGCGATAATGCCGCCGCTTGGCTCAAAAATGAGAGCGCGCAGCGTGAGCAAGGAACGGATCACCGCCTCCGACCATTGCCCCGCGCCTTCGAATGGCTGCGACCAGGCGCTCCAGTTCCGTTCGGTTTGTTCGAGCGCTTGATAAGGATCGATGGCGCTGGGCACACCCTCGTAGGAAACGCCATGGCTCAGCGTAAAATCGACCGTTTCCCCGGCGGCAACGGCGAATTCGGCGGCATGTGTCCGGCCTTTCGGGCGAAGTCCTATGGGCGTGCGCAGGACCAAGCGGTCGGGTCCCGCGACCGCCTGCAAACTTCCGTCGTCGCGGCGGCGCACCCACGGCACGACCGAACCATAATTGAAACGAATGA
Organism: Pseudomonadota bacterium; assembly: GCA_030948025.1. Taxonomy (GTDB): domain Bacteria; phylum Pseudomonadota; class Alphaproteobacteria; order Rhizobiales; family Beijerinckiaceae; genus Methylocapsa. The sequence goes on along the minus strand of JALZAY010000007.1, from coordinate 5,983 downwards.
TGAGCTCTGTGCGCAATGTGACGCTGCCACTTATGCCGCGCGCTAGGCGGACAAGATGCGAGCCTTGGACTTTCGCCGGCATGAAATCGGTGACAATGGCAACGCCGCCGGCCGTCTCGATCGTGGTTTCGAGAATCAATGTATGGCCGCGATACGCGCGGGTGATCTTGGCGCCTGAATCGGCTGGTGCGATCGACCATCGGCCGTTGTCCGTGGTGCCGAGGAGATTGGCGAAACAGGCGTGAGAATCGAAGCGCGGCAAGCAAAGCCAATCGACCGACAAATCGCGCCCGACGAGGGCGGCCGTCTCGCAATCGCCGATGATCGCGTAGTCTTCGATGTTCAAGGTCATGCGCCAGCCTCGGGGGTCAAGATTCAAGCCAAAACCTATCTTAGCACCTGCACCCTCGTCCTGGGGAGCCCCCGAAGCGGGCGTCTCGAAGGGTGCGCCGCGCGGCGTCCGAGGAGCGGCGGAATGATGAGTGCCGTGAGCGGATGGCGTCGCCGTCGCACCGCGGAAATAGACGATCATTCCGCAAGTAGAGCCGCCGCGATTAGTGGCGGCAGCAGTTCGCTCAGTGCCGCTTCCCCTTCCAAGCCCGCGTTCCGCCCTTTCCGGCGCTCGAACGCGGCTTGGCTTCGCCGCCGCCAAAGTTATGCGGTCCCATCTCGGCATCGGTTGGCTTGTGCGGCCGGCTCAAGGGAACATTGGCGGCGCGTCCATATTTGCGTTCGCCCGCAAAAGCCCCCGCTTCCGCCTCGACATCGCGCTGGCTCGCCAGCGGATCGCCGGCGATCGCGAGTTCGACCGCTTGCAAGCGTTTCAATTCGTCGCGAAAGCGGGCAGCCTCCTCGAAGTCGAGATTGGTGGCGGCGTCGCGCATGCGCTTTTCGAGATCGGCGATCGTTGCCTTGAAATTATGTCCGGCAAGAAGCTCCGGCGCGCCAAGACCAGCATCGGCGGTGACATGGTCCTGCTCATAGACCGAGCCCAAAATGTCCGCGATCCCACGTTTGATCGAGGCCGGCGTAATCCCATGCGCGACGTTGTAGGCCCGCTGTTTCTCGCGTCTGCGGGCGGTCTCAGCCGTGGCCCGCGCAATCGACCCCGTCTCGCGGTCGGCATAAAGGATCACCTTGCCATCGACATTGCGGGCCGCGCGGCCAATCGTCTGAACAAGTGACGTTTCGCTGCGCAAAAATCCTTCCTTGTCGGCGTCGAGGATGGCAACCAAGCCGCATTCTGGAATATCGAGCCCCTCGCGCAAAAGATTGATCCCGACGAGCACGTCGAACGCGCCGAGCCGCAAGTCGCGGATGATCTCGATCCGCTCGATCGTGTCGATGTCGGAATGCATGTAGCGCACCCGCACGCCATGCTCGTGCAGATATTCGGTCAAATCCTCCGCCATGCGCTTGGTGAGCACGGTGACGAGGGCGCGGTAGCCCTTTGCCGCCACCTCGCGCACCTCGCCAAGAAGGTCGTCCACTTGAGCCCGCGCGGGACGGATCTCCACTGGCGGATCGATGAGCCCTGTCGGGCGGATGACCTGCTCGACGAAAACGCCTCCCGCGCGCTCCATTTCCCAGGGGCCCGGCGTCGCCGAGACATGGATCGACTGCGGCCGCATCGCGTCCCATTCCTCGAACCGCAAAGGCCTGTTGTCGAGGCAGGACGGCAGCCGGAACCCGTATTCGGCGAGCGTCGCCTTGCGCCGGAAGTCGCCGCGATACATGCCACCGATTTGCGGGATCGTGACATGCGATTCGTCGGTGAAGACAAGCGCATTGTCGGACAGATATTCGAAGAGGGTTGGCGGCGGCTCGCCGGGAAGCCGGCCGGTCAAATAGCGCGAATAATTCTCGATGCCGGCGCAGGAGCCGGTCGCCTCCAGCATTTCAAGATCGAACATGGTGCGCTGTTCGAGCCTCTGCGCTTCGAGCAGGCGGCCCGCGGCGTTAAGCTCGGCGAGACGCTGCTTTAGTTCCACCTTGATGCCCTTGATCGATTGAAGGAGGGTCGGGCGCGGCGTGACATAATGCGAATTGGCATAGACTTTTACGAATTCGAGTCCTTGCGTCTTCTTGCCGGTCAGGGGATCGAATTCGGCGATCGTTTCGATCGAATCGCCAAAGAAGCCAATGCGCCAGGCGCGGTCTTCGTAGTGGGCTGGGAATAGCTCGATCGTATCGCCGCGCACCCGAAAAGTGCCGCGCGAAAAATCGCCGCCCGAGCGCTTGTATTGCAGCGCGACCATATCGGCGATGAGCCGGCGCTGGTCGATTTTTTCGCCCTGTTTCACGGTAAACGTCATCGCCGTATAGGTCTCGACCGAGCCAATGCCATAGATGCAGGAGACGGACGCGACAATGATCACGTCGTCGCGTTCGAGCAGCGCGCGCGTGGCCGCATGGCGCATGCGATCGATCTGCTCGTTGATCGAGCTTTCTTTCTCGATATAGGTGTCGGTGCGCGGCACATAGGCCTCGGGCTGGTAATAGTCGTAGTATGAAACAAAATATTCGACCGCATTGTCCGGAAAAAAGCTTTTGAACTCGCCGTAAAGCTGCGCCGCCAGGGTTTTGTTGGGCGCCAGAACGAGCGCTGGACGATTGGTCCGCGCGATCACCTGCGCCATGGTGAAGGTTTTGCCCGACCCGGTGACGCCGAGTAGCACCTGGTCGCGCTCCTGCGCTACAATCCCCTTGACGAGTTCGTCGATCGCGCCCGGCTGATCGCCCTCGGGCTCGAATTCGGAGACAACGCGAAATCTGAGGCCGCCTTCAGACTTGTCCGGACGCGGCGGCCTATGCGGCGTCCACGGCTTTTTTTCCCGGATGTTGGGATCGCCGCGCTCCAGCAGATCTTTTAAGGATTCGACGGTGGCAACGACGCCGCTCATCCCCGGAGGGTGGTGCAAAGGCAGCGAGCGCGGCGGGCCGTACTCGGCTTGCGCCGCCTCGGAGACGCCAGGCGGGCGCTCGTTCAGCGCCGGATTGAGCAGAGCGGCGAGATGTGTTCCAAGCGGCGTGACCTCGGGCCGCGCGGCCTTGGAGCGGGGAGTTCTCTTTCCGCTGGCGGTTTTCGGAGCTTTGACCATGCCGCCAATATGGGCCGAATCGGGCGCGGATCAAATGGCTGGCATGGCGAGATCTTGGGGTAAGGCCGCGCTTTTTTTGCTCCGTTGCGTGGCTGAAAAAATTACGCGCTTGCTCGATATCGCTCATTTATTTTCCATGAGAACCAGTGGCATGTCCGTAAAGCTACGCAACAGGCTCCGGCCAAACCGGCTTGGCCGGAGGACTGCCTGGAGTTTGCAAAAAAAAAGCCCTTGACACCGCCGCCCGTACGGACAACCTCAAAATGTCCTTCGGCTTCCTAAAGCATTTTTTGCTGAATGGAGGCCTATGTGGTCGATCCGGGAACACTCGCGGGGATCGCTGCAATTATTGCCGCGCTTACGCGCTTACTGACCGAGCTACGCAAGTGGCGGCGTTAGAGACAGTACGCTGTGCGCGCGGCTTTCCCTCTAGCCTTCACTCCCGCTCGATCCTAATGGCCTGCGGCTTTTCGGCCAAAAATCCGTCGGCGACCGCGGCTTCGAGCGCCTGGCGGACGGATTTTTCATGCGTCGCATGGGTGATCAGAACGACCGGCACCGCGCCGCCCGGACCAATTTTGGCGCCGGGGCGGCGGCGCTGCACGATGCTTTCGAGCGAAATCCCGCGCTCGGCCATGCGCGTCGCGATCGCCGCCGCCGCGCCTGGCCGGTCGAACACCGAAAGCCGGATATAGTACCCGCCTTCGTGCATCTGCATCGGCGCATGGGGCGCCGGCACGAGCGCGGCAACCGGCCAGCCGAACGGCGCGGAGCGCACGCCGCGCGCGATATCGGCGATATCGGCGACGATCGCCGAAGCCGTCGCCTCGCCCCCGGCGCCGGGGCCGACAAGGGTCAGCTCATGCACCGCGTCGGCGTCGATCGTGACCGCGTTGGTGACGCCCATCACCTGAGCGATCGCCGTGGATTTCGGCACCATGGTCGGATGCACGCGCTGTTCGATGCCAAAGGGTGTGCGCTGCGCGACACCGAGAAGCTTGACGCGGTAGCCGAGTTCCGCCGCCGCTTCGAGATCGGCAAGCGTGATCGACTCGATGCCCTCGATGGCGATCGCCGCTGGATCGATGACAGTGCCAAAAGCAAGCGAGGTCAGGATCGCGAGCTTATGCGCCGTGTCGAAACCGCCGATGTCGAAGGCGGGATCGGCTTCCGCATAGCCGAGCCTTTGCGCCTCGCCGAGGCATTGCGCGAAGGTCAGACTCTCCGATTCCATTCGGGTCAAGATGTAGTTGGAGGTGCCGTTCAAGATGCCATAGACGCGCTCGATGGAATTGCCGGCCAGTCCCTCGCGCAAGGTTTTGACGATCGGAATGCCGCCCGCGACCGAAGCCTCGAAGGCGAGCGCGACGCCCTTTTCCTCGGCGAGCGCGGCGAGCCGCATGCCGTGCTTGGCGAGTAGCGCCTTGTTTGCGGTGACGAAGGATTTGCCCGCGCCGAGCGCGGCTTCCGCCGCCGCGAGTGCAGCGCCCTCCTCGCCCCCGATCAGTTCGACGAAAAGATCGATGCCGGGGGAGCGCGCCAGAGCCACGCAATCGTCGAACCAGGCGAAGCTGGCGAGATCGATCCCCCGCTGTTTCTCCCTTTGGCAGGCCGAGATTCCGGCGATCGCGATTTGCCGGCCGGTCCGGCGCCACAGCGCCTCGGCCTGGCGGTCGAGAAGCGTGATGACCGCGGCTCCAACGGTGCCGAGACCGGCTATGCCGATGCGCAAGGGAGGCGGCATGGATGCAACGCCCGCGAAGCCGGAGGGTGGGAGACGACAAAGAGCGGCAGAAGGGCTTTTTGCCCGATTTTCGCGATGCGATCAAGGCCGCGCGGGGCCCTCGCGAGGGTGATCGCGTGAAGCGCGCGGCAGAGGGCAAAGCCGAATCCGGCGAAATCCTCTGAGTCGAACCACGGAGGATTTTGCTGGAAGAGGGTTGCGGAATTCGGGCCGAAAGCAGAACCCATTGCCGGCAGCAGAAATCATGCGGTTGCCATCGCGGCGTTGACCAAACGGAGAGCTTCCATCGGCGCGCGGATTGCTGTTCCACGAGGCCAGAGAATGCGCCCCGGATGATTCTAACGCGCGTAGTTTGATCGACGGGCGTGGGGAACTAAATCGCATCGGATATTGGCGACATCGATCGCAGGCTGGGGAGCGTCGCGGACCAGCTGCGAGCTAACTCGGGGCTGAAGCCGTCCGAATATTCGCGGCCCGGCTCGGCCTCTTGTTTCTGCGCTATGCCGACGGCCGCTTCCTTACATGGGCGCGCCGGGACCGGACGCGTTCAAGGCGCGGGGCCTGATCAACCTCACCCCCGGGGCACGATTCTCGCATCTTCTCGCTCTGCCGGAGGAGTCCAACCTCGGTTGGGCGCTGAACCAAGCCATGGAAGACATCGAGAAACACAATCCCGCCCTTGCCGACGCCCCGGAACGTGGCAACGACTTTGAGACAGGCGGTATTTGAATGTACTATTAATCCGTCCATAGGGATGTTCGCATTTTTCATTGACGGAGTGGAGTGCATATGACGCATGGAGGGCATCGCAAAAGACGATGCTCGCTCATCCGATCTCACGACATTGGAGCGTCATCGCATTTGAGTCTGATTTCGGCGGTCACCGCGCGTGGCCATATTCGGTTCATGATCATCGAAAAAGGCAGCGTCAACGCCGGTGTCTTCATCGATTCCCGAAACGCCTGATCAAGAACGCCGGGCGCGATCTTGATCGTCGATCGCGGCCCGGCACGCTAGGGTCCGGACTCAATTAATTCAAAGCCAATAGGCAACGATGGCAACGAGGCAGAGCGCGGAGAAGAAGTTTCCAGCGAGCTTGTCATAGCGCGTTGCGATGCGCCGGAAATCCTTGAGCCTT
>JALZAY010000262.1 GCA_030948025.1 Pseudomonadota bacterium | reverse complement strand
TTTCAACAAAATCAAACACTACCGCGCCGTAGCCACGCGCTACGACAAAACGCCCGATAACTTCCTCGCCGGCGTCAAACTCGCTTCACTTCGAATCTGGATGCGCTTTAATGAGTCGATGACCTAATCTCCTTGGCCTGGATTTGGGGAAAAATAAGCCTCTAGCTTGCCGGGCGTGCCGTCGAATGTCTTGGCATCCGGGGGGCCATCGCGCTTAATCGTGATATTCGGCCAGGACCGCGCCATGTCGAGGTTAAGCTTAAGCCATTTTTCGAGCCCCGATTCGGTATCCGGCTTGATCGCCTCGAACGGGCACTCGGGCTCGCAGACGCCGCAGTCGATGCATTCATCCGGATGGATCACAAGCATATTCTCGCCCTCGTAGAAGCAATCCACGGGGCAGACTTCGACGCAATCCATGGATTTGCACTTGATGCAGTTTTCGACGACGACATAAGTCATGATCATTTTCCTTCGCGGGCGAACGCTGTATCGCCAGCGCGGCCAGTCAACGGCCCAACGCCAAGGGTCATCGAGAACAACTTCCGGTCCCCCTCTCGACTTGCTATCCCATTGAATTAGCGCGAAGTCGAAAACGGCGCCATGGACCGGACCTCCATGGTATCACAGTCTTTGCAAAACTTTCCAGAAACGCGCAATCGCGCACGCGGCACCTTGACGACGCCCAGAGTGCAGCACTCGACCTATTCCATGTGGATGGTTTCCTTTAGCGCGGTTGGTCCAAATAGTCCAAGGATTTTTGCAAGATTCCGCGCCCTTGTCCGGGGAATGCTCAAGTTTTAAATAGGACCATTCGCAGGGCCGGGCGGGGGACAAATCCCCGGGTCCGACAATTCCTCGAACAAGAGAGAAGCTTCGGAAAAGCCGCCCCGGCGCACGCCGGGAGCCACGACCTTAAGAACCCGCACCTGCCGCTCCAGCGCGATCGTCAGCACATCGCCCGGCGCGACCGCCTTGGCCGGGGTTTCGATCCGCCGCGCATTGAGGCGCACATGGCCGCCGGCGACGAGCCGGGCCGCAAGGCTCCGGGTTCTTGCCACACGCGCAAGCCACAGCCATTTGTCGAGCCGTTGCCGCAGCGCCACGCCTTTCCTTACGTCATTCCCGTTTCCTCGATAAATATCCCCTGGAAGCGCGATTTCAAGCGAGCAGACCACCTTTGGTTGCAGCCAAGGGATTGGCGCATGTTGCCGCGCCGGGCTCGACGAGTCCAGTCAGCGTCTGCCACAAGGTTTCGACGAAAGACGGTTCCATGTCGCGCAAAATAAAAACGATGCGGGTGCTGTGATCGGCGTCAGGCCAGGCCGGAAGCCGCAGCGGCGGGTGAAACACATGCTGGACGCCCTGGATGACGACCGGCCGCGAGGGATCGTCGCCGAGCGCCACGATACCCTTGACGCGCAAGAGCTTGGGTCCGTGCGCCTTGCGCAGCAATTCAAGGAAAAGATCGAGTGCGCCCGGAGCCAGCGGCGCCTCATGGCGCAGGCAGAAGGCGCGAATGCGGGCGTCGTGCCGGTTGACGTCGTGTTTTTCGCCTTCGCCTTGGCTGCCGTCTCCGTGAGGGTGGCGATAGACGTGGGCGGAATGGTCAACCGCTCCGCGCGCCGCGAAAGCTTCCGCGTTCAACCAGCGCCGCACATCGGGAATTTTTCGATCCGGATCGTAGATCCCGGCATCGAGAAGCGCCCCGGCCGTGGCTTCGCCTTTCGCGGCGTCGAGCAAAACCGCGCCCGGATTGAGTTTTTTCAGGCGTGCGCGAAGATCCCGCAGGGCACCGCTGCCCGCGGTCGGAAGATCGGTCTTGCTGAGGACGAGCCGGTCGGCCATGGCCGCCTGCTTCACCGCCTCCTCATGCGCGTCGAGGGTCGCGTTTCCATTTACCGTATCGACCAAGGTGACGACGCCGTCGACACGGAACCGCAGCATGAGATAGGGATGCGCCATGACCGTGTGCAGAACCGGCGCCGGGTCGGCAAGGCCAGTCGTTTCGATCATGACCCTTTGAAATGGCGCGATCCGGCCATTGTCGCGGCGGCGTAAAATATCTTCCAAGGTCACAATGAGATCGCCGCGAATCGAGCAGCACAAACAGCCCGATGTCATCACCAGCATGTCGCCGTCCAGTCGCTCGACGAAGAGATGATCGAGGCCGATTTCGCCGAATTCGTTGACGATGACCAAAGTACCGGCGAGCGCCGGATCACGCAGCAAGGTGTTCAAGAGACTCGTCTTGCCGGCCCCAAGAAAACCGGTGAGGACGGTCAGCGGGAAAGGCGCCGGCGGCCTTTTTTGCCGCGGCGTCATCGGCGGCGGCACGGCGAGCAAGACATGATCAAAAGCTCATCGCCTGGCGTGCTTCTCTGGCGTCTTGCTCTTCGTCTTGCCGGCATGCGCCACGGCTTTCGGCGGGAAATGCGCCTTTTTGGCGAATTTTGCCGCGATTTTCGAATGTTTGTGGATGCTCGCTTTGGCGAAGCTGGCTTTCCTTCCGCGGGCTTTGCCTTGCGCTTTTTTTGTCGTCTTGCGGGCAACAGGAGGGTCCGTGTCGCCGGTTTCGGTTCGCGCCAGGCGATGCGGGGGGAGGACATCGGGCGTCGCGGCGCTTTTGGCGTGCTTGGCCTCGCCCTTCATCGGCAGCGCTCCGGCATCGGGGGGGAGCGGCGTGTCTTCGAGCGCCGTCCCGGGCGCGGCGGGGGCATAGGCGCTGACGATGCTGGGCGGTTGCCCGGTGCCGACGGGCGAATGGGCCGGCCGTGCTTGCGCGATAAGTCCCGCATAGCCCTCAGGCGCACCGGCATAGACAGGGACGGGATCGAACGCCGGACGCGGCACCATGGCGATTCGCAGTACCATAGGCAAGGGCCTGGCCAGGGCCTCTGTTGTCGCCGGAACAAAATGCCGGGACGCCACGGGGGCTTTGGCCTTGGCGTCGAGCAACGGCGCCATCAGACGGCCGAGGTCCGTGTTAAATTGCGCCACCGCCTTGCCGCGTTTGCGGCAGATCGTTTGATGCATGTCGGGCGCCGCCGCCGGGCTATTCATTGATGTCTGCGCCGCAAGGTCCGCGAGCGACTTCGACGGCCGGTCGATTCCGGCAAAGCCGCGATCGAACAAGGCCGCGGCCATGATCGTGCGGCTGCGCAGATTGGGCGCGCCCAAAATCACCGCAATGAGCTTGCGGCCGCCTTGGCTCGCGCTCGCGACGAGATTGAACCCGGCGGCGCAGGTAAACCCAGTTTTCATGCCGTCGACGCCCGGATAGCGGCCGAGCAGATTGTTGTGATTTGGGATAATTTGGCCGCCGAGCCGCAAGGCGCCGATGTTGAAGAGATTGGCCTGCTCGGGAAAGGTCAGATAGAGCGCCCGCGCGAGGATCGCCAAGTCGCGCGCGGAAGAGACATGCTCCGGGTTTGGCAGGCCGTTCGGATTGACGAAGTGCGACTGAGTGAGGCCGAGCTCGCGCGCCGCGTCGTTCATGTCCTCGGCGAAAGCCTCGACCGAGCCCGAAACCCCTTCCGCGATCGTGACGGCCATATCGTTCGCCGATTTCACCATCAGCATTTTGAGGGCATTGTCGAGCGTCACCAGCGAACCCGGCCGGAATCCCATCTTGGACGGCGGCATTATTGCCGCGCGTGCCGAGACGGAAAGCGGCGTATCGAACGCGATGCGATGATCGCGCACGGCACTCAGAGCCACGAAGACCGTCATCAGTTTTGTCACGGAAGCCGGATACCAGGGCTGCGTCGCATGATCCTCGTAGAGGATCGCGCCGGAAGGCATTTCGATCACCAGCGCGGGGCTGGCGAAGGCATGGCTTGCCCAAAAGCCGAGAAGGGCCGCGAGGCAACCGAGATGGCGCAGGGAAAATCGACGCGTCCCGGCGCGAACCGTGTTGGATCTTGCCGGACAATGGCTTAGGTTTATTGGGTTCATGTCCTGATTCCGGCCGAATCGCGGCAACCGTCGCGGGAAACCTGACATCCGCCGCCGTTCCGCGCAAGCGCGATTGCAGGGAGCCAGGGCAAAACTACACAAGCAACGCGGCGAAGGTAGGGCAGGGACGGGCGACCTGCCTGTCGTTTGCCACGTTGACTTACCTTCGCCCACTTGGGTTGATTGCTTCGAGTTCAGACGCAGGCACTGCATGGCAATTCAAATCATAATTACCAGTCGCCGGATCGTAGTAACATACGATGTAAGTCCCTGGTACGGCGCCCGGCGTCACTTGTTCTGGAGGGTGTGAATCTGGCGCGCGTACAAGGGCAATCGCATTGCTTTTTGCGTTCGGCGCGGCGATGTGAATGTATTTCTTCTTTTCTACCGCACTCATTTTGTCAAAA
>JALZAY010000261.1 GCA_030948025.1 Pseudomonadota bacterium | reverse complement strand
GATCACGCAGGTCCAAGGAATAAGGCTTGGTCATTCATGCTGGCCTCCGATCCAGTCCCAACCTTGAATCAGAAAAAAACCAACTTGGGAATCCCCCACGATTCAGTTAAGCCTCATCCCGCTCTAGTGCCGCCAAGGATCAGAATAGGAGTTGCGAAGATGGGATGGTACGTTCGGTACATCGATGACTCCTTGAAGCACGAAATGCTTTCTCGCGAATTGGCGACCGAGGACGAAGCTCTCGAAGAGGCTTGGAATTTGGCTCAGGGAGACAACGAAGTGCTCGGCATCGACGGGCCGGACGAGGAGTCCGTGCCGCTGGAAGAGATAGAGGCATGGTTTGAAAGCCGCTCCGCAACCGGCGAAACGGGGCCTTCGTCCTGACGCGGCCAGCGCGGGCGGGCAGGGCGCGTCTACCTGGGTCTGAAAAATGGCCCGCTTTTGACCCTGCGACAGCCGCTCATGCGGCTTTTTTCTTCGGCGCGATCAATTTGCGATTGACCAGAACCTCGGCGATCTGAACCGCGTTCAGCGCCGCGCCCTTGCGCAGATTGTCTGCGACGCACCAAAGCGAGAGACCGTTCTCGATCGTCGCATCCTCGCGGATGCGGGAAATGTAAGTCGCGTCCTCACCCGCCGCTTCATGCGGCGTGATCGAGCCGCCGGGCTCGTGCTTGTCGATCACCAGACAGCCGGGGGCCTCCCGCAGGATCTCGCGTGCTTCATCGGCGCTGATTGGATGGACGAACTCGATGTTGACCGCTTCCGCGTGGCCGATGAAGACCGGCACGCGCACGCAGGTGGCGGTGAGCTTGATCTTGGGGTCGAGGATCTTTTTTGTCTCCGCCATCATCTTCCATTCCTCCTTGGTGTATCCATCCTCCATGAACACGTCGATCTCGGGGATCACGTTAAAGGCGATACGCTTGGGGAATTTCTTGGCCGTGACCGGATCGGACACGAAGATCGCGCGGGTCTGGGAAAAAAGCTCGTCCATGGCCTCCTTGCCCGCGCCGGACACCGATTGATAAGTCGCAACGACGACGCGCTTGATCTTGGCCTTGTCGTGCAGCGGCTTCAGCGCAACCACGAGCTGGGCCGTCGAACAATTCGGATTTGCGATGATGTTACGCTTGGCAAAACCCGCGATCGCATCCGCGTTCACCTCGGGCACGATCAGAGGCACGTTGGAATCATAGCGCCAGGCGGAGGAATTATCGATGACGACGCAGCCCTGGGCGGCGATTTTCGGCGACCATCCCTTCGATACAGTGCTGCCCGCCGACATCAGGCAGATATCGATCCCGCTGAAATCGAAGTTTTCCAGCGATTTGCATTTCAAAATGTTGTCGCCGAAAGAGACCTCCGTGCCGATCGAGCCGGGCGACGCAAGCGCCACGACCTCATCGGCCGGAAACCGGCGCTCGGCGAGAATATCGAGCATTTCGCGCCCGACGTTTCCGGTTGCGCCAACAACGGCAAGCTTGAAACCCATCTTCCGCTCCGTCCACAAGTCGCGTTGTATTTCCGGCAAGCGGCCCGCCGCATAAGCGGTTTATTGCATAGGCGATGTTGGAGAAAGCCGCAACGGGTGGGGCGTTCCATGTTTTGCCCTATTCCGTCCGGGCGGCGGGCAATGCCGGAGGCAATATGATTAACGCTTGGCCGCCTCTATAAACGCGGCGTTGACACTGTTTGCAACCAGTTGGCCGGTAACGCTCCAAACAATGTTCAAGGCGTAAATTTATCCGGTCAAAAAGAGCGGCGCCAGCGGGCGCTAGGATGATTCATGCGTTTCGCTGTCTTGCTAAGCCAAAGCATGACCGCTGAGAAGGGCGCCCAGTTCGGCTTGCGAACCGTCGGCCCGTCTTTGCCGCAGGCAAAACGGTCTCGCCGTTCCTTGGCGCCTGGGCATGAGCCCTTATCGACGGGTTAGCCTTGCCGCAACGGCCGAAGACACCGGCCTTGTCTGGTTTTCGCCGCGCATGACGCAATCCGCACCCCAAGCGGCGCAGATCAAGCGGCAAGGAAAACGCCGTTAAAGATAAACTCAACTTTAATCGCGACAACAAAGCGCGCGGTGCAACCAAACCGGGAGCATTGCGTTTAGGCTAAGGAAGCTTTGGAGTTTCGAAATGTTTCACAAAAAAACATCGATCGTTCTGGCCGCCGCCGCCTTGGCCGCGTTCACGGCCTCCGCCAACGCGCAAACCAAACCGCGTCATCGCCACCGCCCGCAGGTGGCGGAGCGGTATTATGACGAACGTCCGCCGCTCACCGTCAACCGGCGCAGTTTCCTCGATCCCGGGCCGGCCGTTCCGGCGGGCAGCATGTCAAACTACGTGACGGCCAATACGATCTTCAACCTGACGCCGGACCAAGTCTTTGCGAGGTCGTTGTTCGGAAATGAACTCCTCCCACGGCCGCTCGAAATTCCCACGCGTGCGGGGCCCCTCATCGAATTCGAAACCCCATCCTATGATTATTGAAACTAGAGAATGATCACAGCCTGGGGAAACCGGTGGCGCGATAAGCACGCGGCGCCTCCGAAGATCAAAGCGGTAGTGAAGTCTTAAAGAGCCGGAACCAACGGCCGTTCCTACGGAGGGCGGGCGCGTCACCGTTGCGAAGATGCGGAGGGCACCGCCTGTGAAGTGCCGGTATCCGCGCGCCGCGGGATGCTCAGCGGCTCGAAGAGGGGATGGGGACGCAACATGCGCTCCGCCGAAGCGATGAGTGCCATCTCATAGGACTGCCGCCGCTCCGTTTCCTCGAGAACGCCGTAGACGCCGGAAACAGCCCGGCCGAGTGCCGCTCCGGTTGTGAGGCCCTGCACCAGCGCGGCGGCGAAAAGCGCGGTGAAGAGATCGCCGGTCCCCGAAGGGCGGCAGGAAAGCCTTGGGGTCGAGACCATCCAAGCGGCCCGTGGTTCGATCGCCAAGGTCTGAACGATCCCGGAAGATGCGTCTTGGAGCTGCACGCCGGTTACGGCAACCGTCGATGGCCCAAGCCCGCGGGCGGCCGCGACAATGCCTTCGACCGTCGCAGGCGCGCGGCCTACCAGATGCTCCAGTTCAAATTGGTTCGGCGTAATAATATCCGCCAATGGGACAAGGCCTTCACAAAACAGAGCGCGCATGTCTTCATCTACGTAGAAGCCGAGATCGGCGTCGCCCATGACCGGATCGCAAAGATAGAGAAGGTTTGGGTTTCGCGCCTTCGCCCGGCGGACGAAATCGATCACGGCGGCGGCGATTGCCGGCGAGCCCAAATAGCCGGAGATCAAGACCTTGCAGATGTCGACGAGACCACGTTCTTCCACCCCGGCGAGCAGATCGCACACGAATTCCGCGTTGAGCACGCCGCCGCGCATGGAAGAATAATGCGGATGGTTGCTCAAAAGCGCCGTCGGCACCGCCGCGACCTCGATGCCGCAGGCTTGCAGCGGGAAGACCGCCGCGCTGTTTCCGACGTGGCCGTGAACAACTTGCGACTGAATCGCGATGACCGTCATGATGCCGCCTCCTCCTTCGCGGTCACGGCCGCAGCCCTTCCAGCCATTCTTCGAACATTTTACGCGCCTTGGCGGGCAAATAGGGTCCGGCGGCCTTGGCGCCTTCACGCAATTGGCGTGGATCGATCCCGGCACCGGCGAGTTCCGCCGCGTGGCCGACGAGCCATGGTTCGATCCCGGCGGTTGGCTCGACCTCGGGATGGAACTGCACGCAAAGAATGTTGGAACCCGAGGAAAAGGCCTGGTTGCGGCACATCGCGGTCGAGGCCAGATGCACGGTGCCGGGCGGCAGATCGAAGGTGTCGCCATGCCAATGCAGCACCGGTGTTCGCGCCAGATGCCGAAGGGGCGTGGATGCGGCGGAATCCGTCAGATCAACCGGCCCCCAGCCGATCTCCTTGACACCGGACGGATAGACCCTTGCGCCGAGCGCGCGGGCGACGAGCTGGGCGCCAAGGCAGATGCCGAAAGTAGGCCGGCCGGCGCCCGCGCGGGCTTTGAGAAGATTAAGTTCCTCGTTGAGAAATGGATATTTGTCGTCTTCATAAGCGCCGATGGGCGCGCCGAGCACGATGACGAGACCGTTTGCGACTGGATCGAGTGCTGGGGGGCCGCGAAAACCAACATCGTAATAACGGAGCTCATAGCCGGCCCGCGTCAAAGGCTCTTCAAAGGTGCCGAGATCCTCGAAATGAACATGCCGTATGACGGCCGCGGTTTTCCTGAACATTGTGTTTCCTTTAAACCGGCCTAGCGCACTGAACTCATTCGGAAGGTATAGGGATTTGATTGAGCTTTTCGAAGATGGCGGGGGCGGTTGCGGTCCAGACGAAGGGCTCGGACGTTTTGTTGTGCGCCTTGATGTAGCG
>JALZAY010000006.1 GCA_030948025.1 Pseudomonadota bacterium | reverse complement strand
CGAATTCTATCGGCGTGAGGCCGAAGGCGACAACTGCGCGTAACGCCGCAATCATCTGCCCGAGCAATTGCGCCCACCGGGCGCAATGAACGACAATCAAATGCGCGAAGGAAACAGCATGGCCGAGGGTGGCGCGGGGCAAAGAAGCTGGCCGCTTAGTCCCTATGAGGTCAATGTCAGCTTCGCGAGGACCAACGCCGCCGGAGAGGCGGCAAACTGGTTCGGCCCCTTAACGCCAATCACCCCGCTTGCGCCCCCCGAGATTGCCGGGCGGCAATGGGATTATCCGGCCGGCTATAATCTCTCGACGCTCTCGCGTCCCTTCGAGCCGATTACCTTTTCGACGTTGCGCGCACTCGCCGACGGTTACGATCTTTTGCGTCTTGTCATCGAGACGCGAAAGGATCAGGCCGCGCGTCAAACCTGGAACATCGCCGCGCGGGATAGTGGGGCGCGTTCCGCGACGGACGCAGCGCGTATCGCGACGATGAAAAGCTTTTTCGCCCGGCCGGATGGTATCCATGGCTTCGCCGATTGGCTGCGTATCCTGCTCGAAGAGGTTTTTGTGACCGACGCGCCGGCGCTCTATATGAGCCGCGATCGGGGCGGCCAGCTGAAGGCGCTCATGCCGCTTGATGGCGCCACGATCAAACCGGTGATCGATTCCTGGGGCCGCGTGCCGCAGCCCTACTTCGACGGCGACAGGCTTGTCTACCCCGCCGCTTATCAGCAGATTCTGAAAGGTTATCCGGCCATCGATTATTCGGTGCGCGACCTGACCTATCGGCCGCGCAATCCTCGCGTCAATCGCGTTTATGGCATGAGTCCCGTCGAGCAGGTCGTGACGACGGTGAATATCGCCCTGCGCCGGCAATTGTATCTCCTCGATTATTTCGCCGAAGGAAATATTCCAGACAGCCTCATTGGGGTCCCGGAAACCTGGACGCCGGATCAGATTGCCTCCTATCAGAAATATTGGGACGCCTATTTCGATGGCGATCTCGGCCGCCGCAGGCGGGCCAAATTCGTGCCCGGCGGCGTCGCGAAGACCTTCATCCAGACAAAGGAGCCGGAACTCAAGGGGCCGTTCGACGAATGGCTCGCGCGCATCGTCTGCTTTGCTTTCTCGATCTCGCCCCAGGCTCTCACCCAGACGGTCAACCGCGCGACCGCCGAGACCCAAAAGGAGCTGGCCGAGGAGGAGGGCCTGGCGCCGGTCCTCGCCTGGGCGAAGGCACTCATCGACGACATTTTGGCAGCCGAATTCGATGCGTCCGATCTCGAATTCGTCTGGAGCGCGAATCATGAAACCGATCCCGCGACGCAAGAGACGATCCTTTCTGGCTATACATCGAAGGGCATTTTGACCATCAACGAGGCGCGCGCCGTGCTTGGCCGCTCGCCGCTGATGGAAGCTTCGGCGAATAGGCCGATGACGCTCACCAACGCGGGCTTTGTCGCGCTGCCGGAATAGGCGGAACGTCGAAACTCCGGCTTTTCAAATTCCCCACTTTGGGATTTTTGCATGCACGCTCTTGTCTCCGGCAGGGCGCGGGTGGCCGCGCGCAAGGGTATCTCTAGCGGCTCAATGACAGAAACGTGAAGCGGCACATGACCAGCTTCGATAGCTTCGTGACGTGAACCGCCTGGCAAGCGCCTTACCTATAAGGTGCTCATACAATGAAGAAACCCGCGACACCGAGGGTCATGGATGCGATCGCCGACGTGGTTCTAGCTTATCGGTCTAAGCCCAAGACGAAACCCGCGCGGAAGCGCCAACGGACGCGTCGGCGTTTGGAGAAGCGGATGCAGACGAATGCTGCGATTAAGAAAGCCTTGGACAAGTCTTCGCCCGTATCCTAGATTTAAAGAATGTCAGCTCTGGAGAGATTTTTGTGGCCGATCGAAGGACGAGGGTGCAATTAGTGCCAGGCGGTCCTCTCGTGGATGGCGTTGAGGTTCTCGTCGATGAATCCTCCGAAAAATGGAGTGAATACAAGCTGGAGGATGGAACAACAATTCGTCTTAAGCAGGTACTTATGGAAGTTATTCGGACTAGCCAGTATGACCCAGAAGGCAATCCGCTTTACACGATCAAGGCACAGCCTATTCTTTCCATCCTCGATGTTCCTGAAAAGCTGAAAAGAAAGACGAATTGAATGAACGAAGTTGTGACTTTTTCGGAGGCGCGCCGTTTCGCGACTGGGAAGGTCGTTACTTCCGTCAGCGGATCACACCACTATGCGGCCCCGATACAAGCGTTCGCCTTTACCAGTAGCTCCGCATCTATTCATGCTTTTGTTTCTGAGGAACCGCTGCGTGCACACTCGGCAGGTTGGGTTCAGATCGCGAACGCCGAGGATTGGCAACGCTTCCGAATCCTAACGGAGAATTGGCGGAAAGAACGCGGCATCGCATCATCGGTTACGAAGATGGTAATGTGTCCTTCGTATCAACGCATCATCGGTATGGGCGGAAGGGTCGTACCGCTCATCTTGCGTGAGATGGAGAACGAGGGCGACGACCCTGACCATTGGTTCTGGGCCCTGGAAATGATTACCGGCGCGGACCCGGTTCCGGTAGAAGCCTACGGCGACACAGTCCAGATGGCACAAGCATGGCGTTCATGGGCGGAAGGGCGGTATGTCTGGTAGCTGGCCGCCTCAAGACCTGCCAAACCTTGATCCAAACAACCACGTCGTGACGAGCCCATTTTCACGCCGCTATAATTGCATTAGCTGGGCAGCGGGATCGACCGCTCAGTGGTGGTGGCCAGTTGGTAGATATTATTGGCCACTCAACGTTCCTCGCGAAGAGACCGTGGAAGCCTTTATCCGTGCCTACGGTACTATCGGTTACATCGAATGCGAAGATGCCTCGCTTGAATCGAGTTTCGAGAAGATTGCGATCTATGCGGTTCAGGAAATGGGCGGCACTCTTACGCCGACACATGCAGCCAAGCAACTGCCAGATGGCAGATGGACTAGCAAGCTCGGCCCCTTTGAAGACATAGAGCATGCGACACTTAAGAATGTGAATTGCAAGACATACGGCGAAGCCGTTGCTTACCTCAAGCGTCCACTGCGACGAGCCAATTGAGGGAGTCAAATATATAATTCCCAAAAATTGAACAAAGGCGACGAGCGGGTGCGCAACAGGCGCTCGACGCGAGCGGGCTGACCCGGCTTTCGAGCGATGGCGCGGTGCTCATGCGTGCCGTCGCCGGTTCGCTGGGATCGGCCCGCTCGATCTGCCCTGGGCGGAGGGGCCGAGGCTGTGGCGCGCGGAAGACATCGAATCGTCTCGGGCCTCATACATACCTCTGCGAACGACGCGCTTCACCCGCAAAATGCCGGCGGCAGGCAATCACGTTCGCGGCGAAACTATTCGCCGGCGATTTGAACACCAACGGGTCTCGCTTCTCCGCTCTCGATACGTTCTCAATGCAAGGAGCATTCATGTCCGCGCTGCGCATGTTCATTCCGATTACCAAGGTCGAGGCGGCCCGGCGCCTCGTCTATGGCCTCGCAACCGCCGAGACGGAAGATCGCGCGGGGGAGATTTGCGATTACGCTTCGACCAAGCCGCTCTATGAAAAATGGTCCGAGGAGATTGCGAAATCCACCCGCGGCAAGTCCTTCGGCAATCTCCGCGCCATGCATGGGCCTGTCGCGGCGGGGAAAGTGACGGCCATCACTTTCAACGACGCGGGAAAGCAGATCGAGATCTGCGCCAAAGTCGTCGATGATGCCGAATGGGCAAAAGTCGTGGAGGGGGTTTACACCGGCTTCTCGCAAGGCGGAGCCTACGAGAGACGGTGGACGGACGCGGAAGGGCTCACCCGTTACACCGCGGCGCCGAACGAAATCTCGCTCGTCGATTTGCCGTGCTTGCCGCAAGCGACCTTTGAAATGATCAAGGCCGATGGAACAAGCGAGCGGCGGCGGTTCGGCAAGGGGATGGACAACGTCGCGCGGCTGGCGAACCTCATCGAGGAATTGGACTGGTTGCAAAATGCCTCGGCATTCGAGGAGATGACCGAGCAGGACGATTCCGGGGTGCCCGACGAATTGCGCGATCTCGCTGCACGCGCCTCGGCTATTTTGCGAACCATGGTGAACGAGGAAACCGCGGAACTCGCGCAAGACGGCGCTTCGCTAGCGTCGATGACGATGTTTGCCGCGCCTCTAAAAACCGCGCCTCTGAAAGGTGCGCATCTTTTCAAAATTGGGGTGCAGAACAACGAAAAGGATCAAGCCAGGATCCAGCACTTGCACGATACCTCCGTTGAACTTGGAGCCGTCTGCGAAACGCAAAAAGTCATGCGCGGCCGTTTGGAAAAACGCTTCGACGTGCTTGCTGAAGCAATTGCCGATGTGCTGCGGCGCGTGAAGAACATCGAGGAGCAGCCCTTGCCTCTGCCGCTCTTGGGCCAGCCGCGAGCGATCTCGAAAGCCGAGGATGCGGGCGGCGATACTCATGATGGCGGCGGCATCGAGAAGCTGCTTGCGAACCCCGAAGTTCTGTCGGTTCTCGCCATCAAATTGGCGCAGCGCAACGGCCGTTCGCCGCTGCGATGATCTTTCCCGGGCGCCACGCTTGAATGCCGGAACGCCCAACTTTTGACGATAGCCTTACGCGAGCGCGCGATCGATGAGATCCTCCTGTCTCGAAGCGGAGCGGTCCGTCGCGCCATTACGCGCTCTCGCGAAAAAAAAGTATTTGCCACGAAAATCCCTTCAAACTTCCCTGCGGCTAGGAGCAACATATGACTATGCAGACCGATGTTCAGGGCGTTCTGGATCGGCTTAAGACCGCGCAGCAGAAGCCGCTCGGCGATCCCCGGTTCACGAGCCCTATTGGGCTTGAGAAGAGCACCTTCTCGCAAAGCGCGAGCGCCACCTCCGGGCTTACCTTCTACGATCTGGAACTTGGCGCGAAATTTCTTTATCCGGTTCTGACGCCCTTGCGAAACATGATTCCCCGGGTTTCGGGCAAAGGCGGCATCCAGGCCGCGTGGCGCGCGATCACCGCGATCAACACCACCGGCTTGCGGTTCGGCGTTTCTTCGGCAAATCGCGGTGGGGTCATGGCTGTTGCAACCAAGGACTATGCGGCGACCTACAAGGGCATCGGCGTCGAGACGAGTGTCGATTTCGAGGCACAATATGCCGGCCAGGAGTTTGACGATGTCCGCGCTGTCGGCGCCAAGACAGGCCTCGAGGCCCTAATGCTCGGCGAAGAGGCAATGATTCTTGGCGGCTGCACATCGACGCCGCTCGGTACCACGCCGACGCCGACACTAACGGCTTTGACCACAGGCGGCACCCTTGCCGCACAGACGTGGTCGGTAATTTGCGCCGCGTTGACACTTGACGGTCTTATGAATGGTAGCATCGCTGGCGGCGTCCAAGGGTCAATCACGCGCACGAACGCCGACTTATCGATGGACACCTTCGGTGGTGGTGTGGCGAAAAAGAGCGCTAACGCGACCGTCACCACTACGGGCGCGACCGGGTCCATCACCGCGAGCGTTACGCCGGTCGCCGGCGCGATGGGCTATGCCTGGTTTTGGGGAGCGGCGGGTTCCGAAGTCCTCGGCGCGATCACGACGATCAATTCAGTCGTGATCACAGCCAACGCGACGGGAATCCAGTTGGCTTCTTCGCTAGGCACAAATGACAACTCCACGAATGCGCTCGCCTTCGATGGGCTCATCTATCAAGTGTTGATCCCCGGCTCTGGGTCTTACGTTTCCACGATGGCTTCCGGAAGCGCCGGAATTGGAACGCCGCTGACTTCGGACAGCGCGGGCGGCATCGTCGAGATCGATGCCGCTCTAAAATCCATGTGGGATAATTACCGGCTTTCTCCCGACACGATGTGGGTCAATTCCCAGGAGGCCTTGAACATTTCAAGGAAGATCCTGTCGGGCTCGCAGACCGCCGCGCAGCGGTTCGTTTTCGAATCGTCGCAGGACTTGGTTGGTGGCGGCATCATGGTGCGCACTTATCTAAACCGGTTTTCGATGCAAGGTGGCAGCGTAATCGATATTCATGTGCATCCGAATATGCCGGCGGGCGCCATCCTCATGACAACGAAGACACTGCCCTATCCGCTTGCCGGCGTTGGCAACGTCGTTCAGATCCGGACACGGCAGGATTATTATCAGATCGAGTGGCCGCTTCGTACCCGCAAATACGAATACGGGGTCTATGCCGACGAAGTTCTGCAAAACTATTTCCCGCCGTCATTGGCATTGATCACCAATATCGGCAACGGCTGAGCATGATGCGCGCGGCGTCTATCCCGCCGCGCGCATGATCCGGGATTTCACGGAGATAAAGCGATGGCAAATTCCGCGGCGCAATTCGACACGCTCGGACAAACCCCAGTACAGTTAAAGGCCGGCTCCGGAACGCTGTTTGGATACGATGTCGGGAATTCCGACGGCAGCCCCGCGATGGTCCTCTTTTACGACAAGGCGACGCCGCCGGTTTACAGCACGGATACGCCGCTCCTCAGAGTTTTAGTATCTCCCGGCACGAACGTATCCCGCACGTCGGCGGCGGGAATCGCGTTCACGGCCGGGCTTTATGTTCTCGTCAAGACATTGCACGGGACGCAGCAGCGAAATGTCAGCGGCCACGTCGAATTTTTCTAGGACAGGGCTCTTTGCAGATGGTCAAATTGCGTGCTCCAGACGGCATTTCCTCGATCGTTCATGATGGCGTCGCGGTCCCAATCGGGGATGACCGGTCCGTTGAGGTAGACGACCTTGCCGCCGAGGTGTTTGAGGTACATGGATTCCGTCCATGGAACGGCGGCAAGAACGCCGTGCCAATCGATGCCATGCCCCATTCGCACATAGTCTTGCATTTGCTTGAGCGCCCTCGGCGCCCCCTCGACGACCTTCCTACTGAAGGCCTCCAGGCCAACTTGCCGGCAACGGCCCCCGGTACCGTGATTCCGCCGGACGACACGGAAACCGGCGGCGAGCACGAACAAGACATTTCGGGTCTCAACCGGCGGGCGCTTTTCGCTTTCCTCAGAGCAAAGGGAGTCTCGGTGTCTTTGCCTGTCACCAATGACGAATTACGCGCCGCGGCACGCCGCGCACGCGAAGGCTGAGCGGTACCAATATTCTAGCAGCGCCACCCGGGCGGGCCTGACTTTGATGGAGACCATGGCTGGTTTCCTAAAGGCGCGACCTCCGCACGACGTCAAGTGCCTAACAACGGGGTCGTAGACAATGGCATCTCCTTTCGATCTTGTCAGCCTGGCCGATCTCAAAAGCTGGCTCGGCATCACAGGAACTGATGACGATGTTCTGCTCGCACGATTGATTACGCAGATCAGCCGCGCCATCTTCAATGTAATCGACAGACCCGCGATTTTGCCTTCGGCCTATACCGAAACCTATGACGGAGGCAACGATGTTTCGATTATGCTCCGGCAATGGCCGGTCATCGGAGTGTCTTCCTGTATCGTGGATGGCGTGACAATCCCTCCTTCGCCGCCGCTTGTTGGTGGCGCGAGTGCCCAGATTGGCTATGTTCTAGATTCCTCCGATGCCGCCCCGCCAGGGGCTATGCAGAGGTTGTCGCTGCGCGGGTTTCTTTTCACATGCGGTGTCCAGAACGTCACGATCTCCTATGGCGCGGGCTACCAGATTACGAACGAAAGCATGGTCATTCCCGCGACGCCTCCGTATAGCGTCCCGGCGCAGGCTCCTTATGGTAATTGGGCGAGCGATGCCGGTGTCGTTCATTCGAATGGCGTTTCACTAACTGCAGTCACGGGGACTCCCGGCGCCGGGCAATACGCGGTCGTGAATGGCGTTTACAGTTTTGCGCAACCGGATGCGGGCTCCACGGTGCTTCTCACCTATGGTTACGTGCCGGCCGATCTCGCATCCTGCTGCATGGATTGGGCGGGCGAGCGTTATGCTTATCGTTCGCGCATAGGTCAACACTCGAAGTCGCTTGGCGGACAGGAGACGATGGCTTTCATCGTCAAGGATATCCCCGATTTCGTGGCAAGTGCCTTGTCGTCCTATCGCCGCGTGGTCATGCCATGATCGATGTCGAATTCGATGCGCAGGCTGTGCAGGATGCGCTGTTGGGCCAAGCAGACGCACTTCGCGGTGCTCTGGAGGCTCGAATTCAACAAAAGCTTTCCGGCGAGGTCTTACAGGCCCGTTCCGGCGCTCTTGCGGCCTCCATCCTGTCCTCCATCGAGAACGATGGACCGGATTTATCCGTCTCGATTTCCAGCGCCGGCGTGCCATATGCGGCAATCCAGGAATTCGGCGGGAAGACGGCGTCCCACGATATCGTTGCGGTGAAGGGCCAGGTCTTGGCCTTTAGCGCGGGTGGGGGCCACGTTTTCGCAAGAAGCGTGCATCACCCAGGCTCGACAATTCCCGCGCGTTCTTATCTCGGCAGCTCTCTCGCGGAGATGCGCGACGAAATAGAGTCCGGCTTCAAACAGGCTGTCCTGGAAGCGTTGGGACAGGGGTGACGGCCGCCGCGTGGGACCTCTTCCTGGCCCCGGATAACAAACAAACGTGCTGTCAAGCAGTTTAGCATTGGGGAAGCCGGATGGCGGGGACACGCGAGAGCGCCATTGCGGCGCTTATGAATATCGTCGCCAATGCATACCCCTGGAAGCTTGGACCGGCGAGGCGCCTCAAGCTTTGGAGCGACGTTCCCTCGGCGAGCCGGCCCGCTTGCTTTCTTTTCGAGGGCGGTCAGGAAACATACTCCTGGAGCGAGACCGCCCTTCCGAAGCGCATCATCGAAGTCAGATTGTTTGTCTATCTCAATGCCAAGGATCCAAGCATTGCCGGCGCCGCGCTACTCAATGGCGTGATGGACGCTCTCGACACCGCCTTCGCGCTGTCGGGGGGCGACCTTGTGCTGGGACGAAACACGCTGAAAGGCACAGCCTATCAATGCAAGATTGATGGCAAGACTTTGAAGGACCCGGGTGACCTCGACGGTGACGCACTCTTGATCGTGCCGGTTAAGCTCATCCTGCCATAAATAGGGGACCGAATGTCCGAGCCTTCGAAGCCAAGTGCCTGAGGGTGCCGTGAAAAGCCCAGTAATTTTACAGAGTTGGACTGTCCCACGATTTTGCAAACGCTTCTTAGCATAGGGCGAATGGAAGAGGTCATCACATGTATAGTTTCGGCTCAGGTGTTCTACTCGGAACCCGCACGGACATAGCAAATGCCACGCCTGTCAATTTCGGTTTGGTGCAGGACGTGACAATTGAAGAAACCGCGACGATTAAGGAACTCACTGGCCAGTTTCAGCGCCCCGTGGCGATAGCCCGGGGCACGATCAAGACACACGGCAAGGCTAAGGTCGCGCGGATCTCGGGGATGGCCTTTGCTAACCTTTTTTATGGCGTCACGCCCTCGGCCGGTCAGCTTGCGACCTCTTTCGCCGAAGCCGGTACGGTCCCCGCCACAACGCCATTTACGGTCACCGTTGCCAATGCCGCGACCTTCACGGACGATGAGGGCGTGCTCTATGCGGCGACCGGCTTGCCTCTTACGAAGGTCGGTTCGGCGCCCGCCGCCGCGCAATATTCGGTTGCGCTTGGTGTTTATACTTTCAATTCAGCCGATGCCGGCAAAGCAGTGCTGACCAGCTATACGTACACGATGGCTGTCGCGGGTCAAAAATTCACGGTGGCCAATCAACTTCTCGGGACGACGCCAACCTTCCAGGCGGTTTTCTACACGACATTTCAAAACCAGGCCATTTTGTTGAAGCTCAATAATTGCACATCGAACAAATTGAGCTTTCAAACAAAGCTTGAGGATTTCGTGTTGCCGGAATTCGATTTCTCCTGCTTCGCCGATGCTGCGGGCAACGTGATGACTTGGTCGTTCGCGGAGGTCTCTTAATATGCGGCCACGGCCCGAGACAATCCGGCTCGGTGCGCGTGAATGGCCGGTGCGGCCGTTGACTTTGCGCCAGGTTCAAGAAATCGAGCCCATCCTTATGTCGAGCGCGGCCGAGACAAAAGGCAATGTCGCGGCCGCACTGGAGATTGTCGCAATCGCGCTGGGACGCGATCACGCCGACGCGGCCATTTCGCTCGGCGACATCGAGGCGACGGCGCCCGAAATCGGCGCCGCCATGGCGACGGTCTTGCGCCTCGGGGGATTTATGGAAACACCTGCGCAAGGAGATGCCGGGCTGGGGGAAGCGCAAGCGGGCGAGGTCCACGCAAAGGATCCGCCCGCATCGATTTCAGCTTCATCTACGCAAGACTCATGACCAGTTGTGGCTACACGCCCGCGGAGATCGATGAAGTGACGTTGCACGACGTACTCGGTCTCTTTGCGTATTGGCGCGATTTTCCGCCGGCCCATGAGATCTTAAAAAGCGTGTATCGCATCGAGCAAAAGCAGGAGCGGCCAATCACGACGAGTAAGAGCGATCCGAGCGGAATAGGCGGTCTTGTCGCTCGGTTCCCCGACGGGTTTGTGCGCGTGGCGGACGTTCGGTGAGCTTCTTTCGATCGGAGATCCGATGTCACGAGTCTTCGCGTGGCCGGATGCGCATGGTCCACGGATCCTTCATTTCGCACGTCATGCCAGCTCTAGACTACACCGCGTGCTACCAGGTTCCGATACAATTTGTCCCGTTTCGGGCGGGGCCGGGCGCAATAAACGTTTCTTCGCTCAATTTTCCCTGCGACGATCATCCAGCATGGTTTGGCAGCGTCTTGAGTGCGCCGTCATCAAAGCCAGGCTCGGCGGCGATAAACCCCCGCCCGTACACTGGGGCTGCTGTCTCGGCCATTTGCTCAATCAACGCGACGGGATGTATGAATTCGTCCTTAAAGCAGGGATAGCGCTGGGGATCGAAAATGCGGCGTAACCAGCCGAGAACCACCATATGTCTCTCGGAATTCTTAAGGTCTGGGTGATAAGTTACCCAGATGTCATGGAAGTGACTAAATCCAATTTCCACAGGAACCAAACGTGCGCCCAAGGCGAGAGCATAGGTCGGTAGAATCCCGACGCCGGCACCCCGCTCAACGGCGTAGAGCAAAGCCGAGCTCGCATTGGTCCGGATGCTGACCATTCCTTCAAAATTGTCCAATTTCAGTTTCTCGTCATAGACAGATTCCTCAGTTTGCGGTGAGACTTGCTGCAACAGGCGATGGTGACGAAGATCGTGCAACGATGTCGGCAGGCCGAACAGCCGCTGATAGCTTTCGGCGACGAATGGAAAGACGTGCAGACGGCCAAGGCGTATTGCGATCATATCCGGGTTAGACGGCCGCTTGAATTGAATTGAAATGTCGGCCTGCAAACGGGAAACATCCGTTAATTCCATGGTGCAGTTCAATTCGAATGTGAGCATCGGGTTAGCGTACTGGAACTCGATGAGTTTGGGCATTAACCAATAAGTGCCTAGGCCCTCGGTGATTGCAACACGCACCACGCCGCGTACTCGCTCATCGATGATTTTGGTGCGGCGAATGATATCGAGGCTGCAACGTTCCATGGCGCGCACGTCGGCAGCTAGCAAGTTACCGTCGTCGGTTAGCGTCACTCCCGCATTCAGGCGATTGAATAGACGCTGTCCAATCGCGGTTTCTAGCCGGTCAATTCGCCGCACCACGGTAGCGGAATCAATCGCCAACCTCTTGCCTGCGCGCCGAAAGCTTCCGCTGTCCGCGCAGGCTAGGAAGAGGCGGAGGTAATCCCACGACACCGAGCGGGATGCCTCCACAATCTTACGGGGCACGACCGCAACACCCCGTCGTGGATTTTCCGGCATATCGATCTCCTAATCAATACCAATATCCGTCAGACTTTATCGCACAAATGCTCACGGTGGGAAATGGCTTTCGATCGAAACCAAGCATCTATAGGGCGCAAGCCGCGCAGTCTCGATCACCTGCCATTGACAAGGCGCTACGCGGTTCGAATTGCCGACGATGAAGAGCTTCCGGAGCTGACGGCATTGGCTGAGCGGCATATTCCCGGGATCACAAATGCGTGCGAGCCCGCACGCCGGGTACATCTCCATCATCGGGGCAGCGTGCTCGCTGTCGTTCGCGACGAACGAATTGTGGGGGCCGCAGCTTTTCTGTATCTCAATTCTGCTGGGTTGGCGCAGCTCCGATCCGGCACCTTCTCCTACGGCGCACCGGAAGTGGACGTCTTGACTCTTCCTGGGGAGCCGGCCGCGGCTATTTATTTTTGGGCTCTTTACCTACCCGCAGTCACGATTGGAGCCATGGGTAACGTCATGCGCTGGCTTCAGCGCCCTCTTTATCGGCAAGCCGACATTTTTGCCCGTCCAGCAACGATCGGTGGGATGCGCTTCTTGCGAGGCACCGGGTTTGTTGCGAGTGCCTTCCGCACTCCAGACTTGTGGATATACCAGCGTCACCCTCGCGCGAATTTCGAATATTTCAGCTTGGAGCCATTTCAATGAAACACGCAGAGACGATAGATCATCCGGCGCTAAACGTCGCCGTTGCCGAACGGCAAAGTGATCGCCATGCAGAGGTCCGGATCGCGCGCGGCTTCGACGATCTTTTGATGGTTTATTCGGTTCGCTCTGCCGTTTATATTGCCGAACAGGAATGTCCTTTCGCGGAAGAATTCGACGGGAACGACCACTGCGCTACTCATTTTATTGGGTTTATAGAGGGAGAACCGGCCGGTTGCATCAGGGTACGATTCTTTTATGATTTTGCAAAAATAGAACGTCTTGCTGTACTGAAAAGATTTAGAAAATCCGCGGTTGCTTCTGATCTTGTCTGGTCAGGCATTGATCTAGTGCGCCGCAAAGGCTTTCGAAGAATCTATGGGACTGCGCGTGAAGGGCTTGAAGGTTTCTGGGCACGCTTTGGCGGCGTTTCTATCAATGATAAGAAAATCATGGTTTCAGGATTCAAGTACACTGAAATGGTGGTTGATTTAGCTCCTCTTCCCAATGCGATCACTGTAGAAAATGGGGCATACGTGATCTTGCGCCCGGAAGGCGATTGGGATCGGCCAGGCATCCTCGAGATTTCGGCGACCCGGCCGGTCCGCGATCCCGAGGAAATGTTGTGCAGTTCACGCGCGTCATGACCTAATGACCATTCGTCGGAACGTGAATTACCTGGACGGAAATGCGCCGCTTGCCGGCGTCGATGCTTCATCGGCCAGATAGCGCCAGCGGCATAAGCAGTATTATTAAAATATGCAGAGGTGCCGACATGAGTGATAAGAGTAACGGTGACACAGGTGTCTCAAAATGATTCTTTGCATTCTCCGCGTTCGGGAATATACGCAATCCTCAATCTCGGATGATTCTTTGATCTTGGGTTTCTTTGGGGTGACAGCGAGAGAGTCCGGTGGAACAGCAAATTTCTAACTGTCCTAACTTTAAGCCGCTCTTGTTCAAGCTCGACCGAGAATCGGAGCGCCAGGCGTTAGAGCGTTTGATCAAGACGGAGCCGAAGCTCGAAGTCTTTAATCAATTTGAACTGCAGGTCTCCGACTTACTTGAAATTCGTGAACCAAAGCGCCGATTTCAGGGGAGGGAGCTTGAGGCTGAGGTTCATCGTTGGCTAGGCGGCAGGGTCGCTAAAGCGTTAGGTACCTGGGTCTATTATCCCTGGTCGCGACATCTTGTGCATCTTTTGGATGAGACTGATTTTGCGGAGCTGCGAACTGACCGCAACCGTTACAAGATTACGCGGAAAGAGCAAGATATTCTTGCGACCAAGAAGATCGGCGTCGTCGGTCTTTCAGTGGGGCAATCGGTGTCTTTGACGCTTGCCATGGAACGCAGTTTCGGTGAGTTGCGCTTAGCGGACTTCGATCGCATTTCCTTGTCGAATCTCAACCGTCTGCGCTCGGGAGTTCACAATATTGGCGTTTTGAAAACTGAAATCACCGCTCGCGAGATTGCTGAGCTTGATCCTTATCTCACGGTGAAATGCTTCTCCGAGGGTTTATCTGAACAAACTCTAAACCAGTTCTTCCTTGATGGTGGAAAGCTGGATCTGCTCATCGACGAGTGTGACGACCTGACGATGAAAATTCTCATGCGACGGCGTGCCAGGGAGCTTGGAATCCCCGTGGTGATGGAGACCAGCGACCGTGGGATGATCGACATCGAACGTTTTGATCTTCACCCCGACCTGCCGATTTTTCATGGCTTGATTGAAGATTTGGATCCGGACAAGTTGCGCGGCCTTTCTAACGAGGACAAAGTTCCCTATGTTTTGAAGATCGTTGGAGAGAAGATCTTCTCAAGCAGGATGATAGCCTCATTAATGGAAATCGGCCAGACGATCAAGACCTGGCCGCAACTTGCGTCCTCGGTGGTCTTAGGCGGCGGCATCACGGCGGATGTGGGTCGGCGGATCCTGCTCGGCCAGCTGTGTTGTTCCGGCCGATATTTTGTCGACCTCGACCAGCTGATTTCGGATTAAAAATGAAGATGATGGAAGTCGCGATGTCGGCCGTCACCGCGGAAGTCTTCAAGGCCTCGTCGCGTCGCGACGGGCATGGCCTCGTTCGACAACGGCGCCAGGCGCTTGCTGTCCGACAGGGTCGCCAGGTTCATCAAGGCGATATGATCATCCCGGTCGATCCCGCGGCCACCTTCTGCGGAATGATGGGAGGAAGCGGTGGCGTCGCCGGCACAGTGCATGGCCACATTTGTTGGCGCGCCATGTCGACAGCGGTCTCATTGTGCCGCGTTGATCGACGTCAGAGAGATAGCTGATCGACCTTCTCAAGGGGATCCAGGCATCTTGTGCATCCTGGGTCAGCGTTGTGGATTGAAGCCACACCGAATCCCGGGTGCAGCCACACCCGAAGCAAGGACCATGGTACATGGCAGACGACGTCACCATAAAATTTACCGCCGACGTTTCTGGCTTGCAACAAGGGATGCAGCAAGCGACGAGCGCGGTGGAAGCAACGACGAGCGCGTTGCGCAGTGGCGCCGCGCAGATCAACGCCAGCTTCGCTTCGCTGTCGCAAGCCTATGGGAGCGCCGCGGCGAAGAAGATCGCAACGGTGCAGACGTCGAGCGACACTGAACTCGCGATCGCGCGGCAAAATGAGCAAGCGCGATATGATATCGCCTTAAACGGCGTGAAAGGGCAGGTCTCGCTCGTCAAGGAACATGCCCAGACGGGCCAGATCTCGCGCCAACAAGAGTTCTCCAGCCTCCTCGCGCTCGAGACGCAACGTGAAGACATCGAGCGTCAGCACCTCCAATTCCTGGAGAGCACTTATCAACAAGGGACCGTTGCTTACGCGGCCGCTCAGCGCCGGATCGAGGAACTCGCCAGCCAATCCGCGCTTAGGAGGCAAGAAATCGAGCGCAATGTCAACCAGCAGATCTATGCTGACTACAGACGCAGCTTCGAGCAGATTGGTTCGAGCGTGTCGTCCTCGGTCACCGGCATGATCGCGGGGCAGTTGAGGCTTCGCGACGCGGCACGGAATATCCTCTTGCAGATCATTCAAGGCTTCATTCAGGCCAGGGTGAAAACGGTCGCTGATTGGCTCGCGGGCGTCGCGGCGCAGACAGCCGCTACGACCACGGGAGAGGCCGCGAAAACCGCCGCAGTGACGGCCGGCGTGGCCGCGCGGACCGGGGCGGAAGCCACCGGGTCAACGGCGGGCATAGCATCCACCATCGGCGGCGTATTGAAAAGCATCACGGCCTCGGCGGGCGAGACATTCGCGGGCATCTTCGGCTTTCTCTCGCCTGTCATGGGGCCCGCGGCGGCGGGGCCGGCGGCGGCGGGCGAGGCAACCGTGCTTTCAGTCGCTGGGGGTCTCGCGGCTGGCGCCTGGAGCCTACCGGGCGACATGCTCGCGCAAATGCATAAAGGTGAAATGGTCATCCCAGCTGGCGTCACGCCATGGGCGCAGGGCGTCATATCCGGCGCCGCGAATACGCCCGGCGTCAACACCGTCCATGTCCACCATTCGACGAATTTCAATGTGAATGCCATGGATACCCGGAGCGTCAAGCAATTCTTCAATGACCACGGGCGGACGATCATGCGCACGATCAACGAGAGCGTGCGCACGGGCAGCCATATCGGGCTCTCGAAGTTGCGGCCGACATGATCTGCGGTTGGCCACATCGAACTTTGCTAATGTCGCCATAGATAGGGTAGGCAACTCATGGCCGTATCAACATCATTTGTACCTATCGGCAGCTCTTGGACCGCGCTCAATTCTGCATCCACAACTCCGAATATGATCATGGCGACAGGCGGTCCAATAGAAATTATCGCGTCCTCATCCGGGGTGCCTGCTGCCGGGACGTCCGGCATGCTGATCAATCCCCAGATGGGGCCAGTCA
This sequence comes from Pseudomonadota bacterium, assembly GCA_030948025.1. GTDB lineage: Bacteria > Pseudomonadota > Alphaproteobacteria > Rhizobiales > Beijerinckiaceae > Methylocapsa. Next base: position 26,729 of record JALZAY010000006.1, on the reverse strand, counting down.
CCCCAATCGGGTTCGCAACGGTTACGGCATATGTGGTTTATGCCATGGCGGTGTCGGCGGGGCAATCTGGTGTTGGGGTTTGGGTTGTCGTTGAGGGTTAACCCGGCGCCGGGCGCTGGCTTACAGCAAAGCGGTATTTTTCCTTGACAACCTACAACAGCCTCAATCAATTCCTCGGCTTTGATGTAAGTGTGGTGCCTTCGTCTTTGCCGGGGACCGATGGGGTCGCGCTGGATGCCTGGACGGTAAGCCAAATAGGTCCGGGCAGCCGCATTTGTCCTTGGTCATTCCGATGACCGGGGCGGGCGCGACGCAATATGCCTCCGTCTATGTGCGCAAGGTGGCGTCAGGCCAACCGCAGGCCTTTCCAGGACTCGTTTTCAGCACGAACGACAATTCAGGGTCTTCAACTGCCTTTGGGTTCTCGGTTGTCCTTGATGAGGGCAAGGGGTTGTCGCTTCGTCGCACAATTTCGCGATTGCTCCGATCTATACAGACGCGTCAAATTATGGTGTCCACAATTTCTCATCGGCATTTTGGCTGATTTCGGTGAGTCTTACCGACGCGGTAACGTCAAATGAGCTGACGGTCGATCTGTATCCGGCCAGTTATGGATCGCTGGCATCCACGGATATAGGCACGACGCCCCCAACCCCGCTAATCACATTGTTGTCCGCGGCAAGCAGTGCGGATTTCACAGAGGTCATCGTCTCGACGACGCACCCATGAGGATCACGTATGGGTTTCGTCAATGGCGTCAACCTCCTTCCCTCGACTGGGGAGTTTACCTACGCCACGACGGAGCGGCAAGGAACCAGAAACACATCAGACGTCGTAAATTTTCCATTCGTCACGATCAACAATTATGCAAGCCAACCTTCGCACAGGACAGATTACTCACTTTCTATCGATCAGCTCCAAGCTGCATTTCCGGCATGTACGACTGTTGCGATAGTTTGCGCGTGGTTTGGAAGTTCGACTGACGCATCGAGTTGCAAAATCTATCCATCGACCACCTACACCAATTCAAACGCGCCTCTCCTTGGCGCTTTTCAGAAATGGAACGGATCCGGGTACTCGCCCGAACATTGGCAATGTACGTCCCTCACGGAAACATCGTCCGGCCTCATTCCGATCTCGTCGAGTGGCGGCTCCTTCACCTACGGCGGCACGCCGTCCGATCAATCGATCGTCGAGTGCATCGTCGATTTGAAGGCACGCGGTTTTCGCGTCGTCTTTTATCCGTTCATTCTGATGGACTCGCCAGGCAAGCCATGGCGTGGACGCATCACATACTCGCCGGATGTGTCATCGGCCGCCACGAGCGCGGTGGCGGCGTTTCTAGGTAGTGCATCGCAATTCACGCGCCTAAGCAACACGGTGTCCTATGCGGGATCGCCTACTGATTTTACTTACCGGCGCATGGTTCTTCACTATGCTAATTTGTGCGTGGTTGCTGGCGGTGTTGACCTTTTTCTCATTGGTTCTGAGTTTCGCGGCCTGGAAACTATACGCGGGCCGGGGTGGACAATTGCCGGCACGACTGACGGAGGTGGCAAAGCAATTTGGGATTACCCCTTCGTCGCCGGAATGATCACGCTTGCGGACGATGTCCGAAGCGTGTTCGACACGGCGGGGTTTACGAAAGATTTGACCGGGCTCCACAATCTCATATCCTATGCGGCCGATTGGTCAGATTGGATGGGCTGGCAGCATCCGGGCGCAAGCCCCGCCCTCCCCGTCGCGGACGGACAATGGCCGCATCTCGATCAGCTCTGGGCACACTCGAATATCGACCTCGTCTGCTTCGACAATTACATGCCGCTCTCCGATTGGACAACGGGCGATGGCAGCCTCTTGCCGAGCGGCCAGAGCAACAATCTTGATGTCGCGAATTGGAGCGCGCCGGCTGCTGTCGACAGCGCTTTCGATTATGAGCGCGTGACTCAGTCCGTCGTATCGACTGCCGATTATGGGGCAGTTTCCTTGGCTGTTTCATCCAGCCTCGCTTACGGGATCGTGAGTGCCGCGGCGTCATGGCCCCCATCGCCATCGCCAGCCTCGCCTAATTTCAATGGCCTTGGGCTTGCCGGGCAGGCCACGATCAACTCCAAGTCCTATCTCAAAGCCAATATCGAGGGAGGCGAAAAGTTCAACTGGTTCTATTTCGACTCGAACAATCTCGGGCGGGGCCTCGATCCGTTCGGCTCTGATTTGCAGGTGTCGCGTCCGGAAGGCGACCGCCTAACGCAATCGCGAAACCAATTTTTTGCGAACCAGCAGATTCTCGGCAACAAGCAGCTCCGGTGGTGGTGGAACAATCAGCACTTCGCCCTTTATGACAATGGCGATGGCCATGGCGACGTGCCGAAAGGCCCTCAGACGGAATGGGTGCCAAACTCGAAACCGATCGTTTTCACAGAATACGGCTTTCCGTCATGTGACAAATGCTCGAACCAGCCGAACGTTTTCTTCGACGCAAAGTCGACCGAAAGCGCGACGCCATTTTGGTCGATATGGCAGCCATCGGAAGGCGGTGGATTTCTTCCCAAGCCAGATCAGAATTTCACTCTATTGGCGCTTCAAGCGATCTACGAATATTGGTTCGTGGACGGCCACAACGCGGTGTCCGGCGGCGGCGTGAAGATGATCGAGCCTGCATTCTGCTCGGTATGGAACTGGGATGCGCGGCCCTTCCCGGTCTTCCCGAATCTTGTGAATGTTTGGGGCGACGCGGGAAATTGGCGGGCGGGAAATTGGCTGAACGGCAAGGGGCCTTTTTTGACGCCGCCGGTGCCGGACACGCCAAGTGGAGTTCAGATGCCATTTAACTTTCCCGCTCTTCCTGGGCTTTCCTGGACCGTCCACAAGCGGCCATCGTTTTCAACACGCGTGGCTTCGCACGTGTCGGGCCGCGAAGTGCGGTTGCCGTTCTACGCAGTCACGCTCTATGAGTTCGAGCTGACGATCGAGGGCATGGATTCGAACGGCGCCTATCCTGGCCTCGGGGTGAATTCCCTGCAGTCGCTCATGGGCCTCTATATCAAATGTCAAGGCCAGTTCGGGACGTTCCTCTACACCGATCCCACGGACAATGCCGTGACCGGCCAGGCAATCGCGACAGGAGACGGGCGCACGACGGTGTTCACCTTCGTTCGCACGCTCAGCGGCGCGACGGAGCCTGCGTCGTGGGTCACGTCAGTCTCGAACGTCTATCTGAACGGCGTGAATCAACCGTCCGGCTGGACTCTCACGCCTCCAAACACGCTCACCTTCACAACCGCGCCCGGTAACTTGGTCGCGATCACGGCAAGCTTTTCCTACGCCTTCAACTGCCGGTTCCTCGACGATCAAGAGGATTTCGAGAATATCATGAACGGTTTATGGCAGCTGCAGAGCTTGAAGTTTAGGAGCGTGAAGCCGTGAGATACGCGATAACTCAAGGGCCAGCCTGGTCTTTCCTTGTGCCCGATGGCTTGGATAGGTTCGCAATAATCCGGGAACGTATGAAGAAATTCGCACGCGCAATGGGCATTTCGTTTTTCGACGTTGACATCGAAGATCATGGGTCATGAGTCGGATTGAGCCGTGACGCGGAACTTCATAGGTTTGCGAGCGATACATGAGAGCCGCGACAACCTTACTTATTAACCAAAGGAAGATCATATGACATTTGGTGAAGCAATCGAAGCTTTGAAAGTCGACGACCGCGTTTCCCGCGCGGGATGGGACGGCAAGAATATGTGGCTACGTCTGCAAAAGCCTGACGAAAGCTCGGATATGACTCTCCCCTACATTTTTATGTCAACCGTGGGCGGCGATCTTGTCCCGTGGCTCGCAGCGCAAGCGGACATGCTGGCCGAGGATTGGTTCGTCCCCGAGTTCGCTACCGCACATACGGACGACGCTGGGGCATTCTGAAGCCATGAGAGCCGCGACGAGCGCCCTCGTAAACTACATTAACATGCTCCGCGCCGAGCCCGACGCGCAAGCAATCGTGGCCGATTGCTATACTTTCACGCTGCTTACCGGCTTGATCCTGACCTACACCAACGCCGACGTGCCGGTGACGCTCAACGGCTACGTCTATGCGGCCAATTCAATTCTCGTGGATGGCCTGAAATTCAAATGCGCCGTCGGCCTCGAAGTCGATCAGCAGCAAATCACCGTATCCGCAAGAGCGACTGATACGGTCGGCGGCGTCCCCTTTCTACAAGCGTTGCGAAACGGCGTGTTCGACGGCTGCGAGATCCAGCGCGAGCGGGCGTTTCTAAATTCCTGGTCGGGTGCGGATACCGCCAACCCGATAGGCAGCGTGATCCTCTTCAAAGGCCGGATTGGCACCGTCGATAATGTCGGGCGCACGTCGGCGCAGATCACCGTCAATTCGGACTTGGTGCTGCTCGATCTTCAAATGCCGCGGAATGTCTATTCGCCAGCCTGCCAGCACGTGCTGTACGATTCCGGGTGCGCGCTCATCAAGAGTGCATTTGGGACGGCGGGGATAGTTGGAGCCGGTTCCACAGGTTCGGTCATCAACTGGTCCGGCGCCTCGACGAACTTCAACCAGGGGTCAATTACGTTTTCATCGGGGATCAATGCGGGGGTGAGCGCGAACGTCAAAAGCGCAATCGCCGGGGTCTCACTCGATCTTTCCTATCCCCTTTTGAATGCTCCCAATGCCGGGGACGCTTTCACCGTCTATTTCGGCTGCGACCACACGCTATCTACATGCACAACGAAATTCAACAATCTCGCGAATTTCCGCGGGTTCCCTTTCATCCCACCGGCGACATATGCGGTTTGACGATCCTATGTGCGGAAAAAAGCAAAGCCATCCAGACGCCACGAAGCAGGGTGACATGCAGGACGGCATGCTCGCGCATTTTCTCGAACAGGCAGCGCACGCCGATTCTAATATCGAGAGACGAATCGATGAGGAGCCTTTCGACTTTCGAGACATGACGCGCGGCGCGAAGAAACGGAAAGTTCCCAAATGAGCTTCGAGGGGTTCCAGCGCCGCGTGATCGTCCGTGAGGCGCGCTCTTGGGTTCGCACGCCATATCACCAGCAAGGAGACATCAAGGGCATCGGCGTCGATTGCGGGATGCTCCTGGTCCGCGTCTTTGTCGATACCGGTCTCTGCGAGCCGTTCGATCCGCGGCCTTATGCCGATGATTGGTATCTGCACCGCAGCGAGGAGCGCTATCTCGGGTTTATCTTCGATCGCGCCAAGGAAGTGCTGGCACCGCTCCCTGGCGATGTGATGGTCTTCCGCTACGGCCGCTGCTTCTCGCACGGGGGCATCGTGACGGACACGAGCCCGCTCACCATCGTTCATGCGTTCCAGCCGGCGCTCGTCGTACTCGAAGAGGAAGTGGCGCGCAGCCCGGCTCTTTGCGCGCGCGCGCGGGAACCGAAATATTTTTCTTATTGGGGCGAAAGGGTTAAGCATGCCGCGAACCATGCTTAGGTTGGACCCTCTGATTCCTCTCGCGACCCCGAAGGGTAACGCGCTCGCGCACATCGCGATAGATTATGGCGCGGAGGACGATTTACTGTGGGTTTGCATCCAAACTGGCGGAGGCGCAATTTGGTGCTGGAATAATAAGGACGTTCGGAGGCAGGTGAATATTTCAATGCGGCGCGGGGAGATCAAATGGGCTTCCTAAGACAAGGCGGCCAGTCGCCCGCATACATCCCCCGTTATACCGGATTGCAGATTCAAACTTCTAGCAATACTGTCCCGATCACGATCCTTTACGGAACAAATAGGCTAGCGCCGAACGTAATATGGACCGGCGGCTTTTATGCGGTCGCGCAAACTCAAAAGCAAGGAGGGAAGGGAGGCGGCGGCAAGACATCCGTTCAAGGATATTCCTACTACACGTCGTTCTTGACGGGGCTTTGCGAGGGCCCGATCAACGGGTACGATGCGAACAGCATTATCGCCCGCTGGTTGCAGCTCACCAACACGGCGGCCGTTTGGTCGGGAGGGAAGCTGAAGTTCATCCCTTATGGAGATTCGGCCGTCACCGGGCAGACGATCATTGGGAATGTGACGTTCAACCCAAATGTGACGCCGATCTACAATCTGGCCGATAACGATTTTGTTCATGAGGACGGGAAAGACCATTGGAAGTCGTTCGCTCTGATCCTTATGCCTCCTATAATTGGCAGCGGCTTCAAATCAATTCAAGGAGTTATGGGGTTAATTATGGCGCTGTTCCGATCGACGCATGGGATCAGAACGCGATAGAGCTTTACGGGCTACGCAGGGCATCTGACATCACCGCGAGTGAGATTTGTGACCAGGCGGTGGGACAGGTTTCCGCGCAGTTGATCCTCCAGCGCGGCCTCTATATTCGCAACACTTACCATTTCATGCTTTCATTCGAATATTGCCTGCTTGAGCCGATGGACTTCGTGACCGTCACGGATTCCGGGCTAGGACTAACAAACGTCGCGATTAGAATCACGGCGATCGAGGAAGACGACGCCGGGCTTCTTAGCGTTACGGCCGAGGAATTTCCAGGGGGAACGGCGACGGCCGTCCAATATCCTGTTCAAGGGAATTCGAACAATTCGACGAACCAGGCCGTCGTGCCCGCGCGCGTCAATCCGCCGACTCTTTATGAGCCGCCGGCGGCTCTGACGGGCGGCGTGGCGCAGGTATGGGTCGCGGTTTCCGGCGGTGTCGCAACAGCCTATAAGCTGGCGGAGGATAGCTCGACCGGCCTCCATGCGGCAATTCAAACGGTGGTTTCACCTCGTGCCGTGGGGGACACGATCACCTTCTCGATTTACGCGCAAGCGGTCGAGCGCAACAAAGTCAGATTGGCTGGCGATACGGGGGTGGCAACCATCGGCTGCGATTTCGATCTCGCGGCCGGGATCGCCAAAACTCCGGATGCCGGAATAACGCTGGCAACGATCACCCCAGCCGGCGGCACTTGGTTCCAGCTTTCGATTTCCTATCTCATGGCGGCGGCGTCCGCCCCGACCATTCGCGTGCAGCTGGAGGCCAGTTTCGGGTCGAACTCATATGCCGGAGCGACAGGGGCCGGAGTCTACCTTTGGGGCGCGGAATTTGCGTGGACAAACCCGACGACCGGCGTGTCTCAGGCGCCAACCTTTCTGCCGGCATTGGCGAACTTCACCGGGGCGACATACACGGTGAATGCCGTCGCGACGCCAGAAGGCGCCGCCGGCATTGCCGACCCGAATTGGGGCGGCGCGTTCGTCTGGATTTCGACCGACAACACGACCTACGGCCAAATCGGCACGGTATCGGCGCCATCGCGCCAGGGCGTGACGACGACGGCCATGGCTCCATCGGATACGACGCTCTCGGTGAACCTGAAGGAAAGCGGCGGCCAGCTTTTGAGCGGCACGGCGGCTGATGCGCAAAATGGCATCACGCTTTGTCTCATCGACAATGAGCTGATCGCTTATCAAACGGCAACCCTTCTCGGCGCGCCGCCGCCAAATGCCTATTCCCTCACCGGGATCGTCCGCGCCTTCTACGGCACGACAGCCGCCTCGCATTCGAGCGGCGCGCCGTTCACGCGCTTCGATAGCGCGATATTCCAATATACGCTGCCAACGGCGTTCATCGGGGTCCCGCTTTTCTTGAAGTTTCAGAGCTTCAATATCTTCGGCCAATCGGTCGAGGATTTGTCGGAATGCACGGTCTATACCTACACGCCCAGCGGCGCGGGGCGGGCGCTCGGGCCGGTGACGCAGGCTTTATTGCTCGGGCAAAATCTTGATTTCGGGCTAGTGCGCGCGGCAGTCACCCAGACGGATCAATGGGGGATCGTCACTGACGGCTTCCTTCTTGCGAAGGTCGATCTTGGCTCCGGGATTCCATAGGAGATTTTACGAATGTCGGTTCAAGTTCAACTTCGGCGCGACACTTACGCGAACGTCGCCACCAATCATGGCGCGGCGGGCGAGGTTTTTGTCGATACCACGAACCAGAGACTTGTCGTTCAGGATGGCGCAACCGCTGGCGGATTCCCCGCGCCAGTCACACTCTTCGTTGGGAACGGCGGCACCACTAATAATTCCAATGCCGGTTCGGGGGCCTTTATCAACCATACCCCAACATTCACCCTTCCGGCGAACTTTATGATCGCAGCGAGAGCATTCCGTCTAACCACGCATTTTCAGATCACGACCGGCACCACGGTGCCGAGTCTGACAATTCAACTTGCCCTGGGAGCAACAGCCATAGCGACCGTTGGGCTTGGCGTTCTCCCCGGCAGCGTGACAAATCAACAGTTCGGGCTCCAGTGGATATTCCAAGCGACACAGGCGCCCAGCGCATCGTCGAATATCCAGGCCACACTTGGTTCGGTAACTCTTAACGCGCTGGCCATGCCTGTCGCCGTCGCGACCAACGCCGCCCAAGCGCTCACGATCGCAACCAAATGGGCAACCGCCGGCGCCGGCACGAACACGATCGGCCTGAACCAATTCATCCTTGAAGCGCTGAACTAGACTACCCCGCCCAACACCCTTCCTTCGCTAACAAACCCGCCAGACGGCGGGATTTTTTTTGGAGATGCCACCATGACAGTTCCAGTCAATCCAGGCAATCCGGTTGTGTCCGGCATTCCTCAAACCGGGCAGGTTCTCACCACGACGGTGGGATGCTGGCTTAACGGCCCCACGTCTTATACTTTTACATGGCTTCGTGCAGGCGCGGCGATCCCCGGCGCGAATGGCCAAACCTATGCGCCCGTCGTGGCGGATGTGGGGTTTACGCTGCAAAGCGGGGTTGTTGCGAATAATGCTGATGGGCAAAGCCTATTGGCGACCAGTCTTCCCACTGCGCCAGTGATCGCGGCAGTGTCCGGCGTGCCGGTGAATACGGTGCTCCCCACGATCTCGGGGACCCCTCAAGTCGGGCAGACGCTCACCGCGACCAACGGGATTTGGACGAACAGCCCGACGAGTTTCACCTATCAGTGGAACCGCGCGGGGACGGCGATCGGTGGGGCGACGGCTTCCACCTACGTCCCGGTGTCTGCGGATGTTGGGAATACCCTCACCATCTCGGTCACGGCCACGAACGGTACCGGCTCCAGCGCGCCGGCGACGAGCGCGGCGACCGGCGCCGTCATCGATATCATTGCGACGAACAGTTCTGTCCCGACGATCTCCGGAACCGCGCAGGTGGGCCAGACGTTGACGGCGACAACTGGAACCTGGACCCACAATCCAACCTCCTTCACCTATCAATGGAATCGCGCGGGCGGCGCGATCTCCGGGGCCACGGCCTCGACCTACGTTCCTGTCGCGGCGGATGTCGGCAACACGCTGACGGTCGCCGTCGTCGCCAGGAACTCGGGCGGCTCCAGCGCGCCGGCGACGAGCGCGGCGACCGGCGCCGTCATCGATATCATTGCGACGAACAGTTCTGTCCCGACGATCTCCGGAACCGCGCAGGTGGGCCAGACGTTGACGGCGACAACTGGAACCTGGACCCACAATCCCACCTCCTTCACCTATCAATGGAATCGCGCGGGCGGCGCGATCTCCGGGGCCACGGCCTCGACCTACGTTCCTGTCGCGGCGGATGTCGGCAACACGCTGATGGTCGCCGTCGTCGCCAGGAACTCGGGCGGCTCCAGCGCGCCGGCGACGAGCGCGGCGACGAGCACGGTTATCCCGGCGCCCCCAGCCGTGCCGGTGAATACGGCGCTCCCCACGATCTCGGGGACCCCTCAAGTCGGGCAGACGCTCACCGCAACCAACGGCACCTGGACGAACAGCCCGACGAGTTTCGCTTACCAATGGAACCGCGCGGGCGGCGCGATCTCCGGGGCCACGGCCTCGACCTATGTGCCGGTAGCGGCGGACGTTGGGAACACCCTCACCGTCTCGGTCACAGCCGCGAACGGTTCTGGTTCCAGCGCGCCGGCGACGAGCGCGGCTACGAGCGCGATTATCGATATCATCCCGACGATCAACACGGCGGCCTCTATACCCGGCACGCCGCAAGTTGGTAGTCCAATAACCGCGACGGACGCGGTTTGGAACCACAGCGTTACGAGCGTCGCGTACCAATGGAAGGCAGCCGGGATCAACGGCACTGGCACGGGCGCCACGACGTTGACTTACACTCCGGCTGCTGGCGATTTCGGGAAGACCCTGACCATCACGGTAACGGCGACGAACTCCGGCGGAACGAGCGCACCTTCGACCAGTGCCGCATCGGCCGTGGTCATCGCGGCCGGATCGGTTCCGGCCTTATCCCCCACAGCGACGCTTTTTAATACCACGTTATCTGCGACATTTAACGGATGGACAGGGTATCAATCCCGGCAAATCATATCAGCCGCAAATTTAACTCTGCCAAGTTTCACATTAGGGCTTATCCAAGTAACATTCACCCTAGCCACGGGGTCGTCCGGGGCAACTCTTACCGGATCTGACATCGGAAACCTGGGAACAAGCAATCCCATAAGCTTCGACGGCAATCAGGTGCCTCTAAAATTCGGTGGGTCTTCTACAATCACGGGGCTAGGACCAGGGGCGTTCGTTTCGGATGCAGTGCCATTTACTATTAATCCTGTCTCAGGTATTATTATTTCAACCTTATGGGGCGCTGGGACAATAAATAGCGCGGGATCGTCCACAAGTAACAACAATACTACCTCTAGTAGCAATACCATAACTGATCAAACAGCAACGACACCCCCTAATTATCCGGCGGCATGGGATACACGCACAAATCAGTGCCTATTTATTTCCAATATAACGTTTAGCGCCGCACCGTTTATTACCGGTGTTGCGCAGGTGGGCCAGACGTTGACCGCGTCGCATGGCGCCTGGACGAACAGCCCGACGAGCTACACCTATCAGTGGAACCGCGCTGGCAGCGCGATCTCCGGCGCGACAGCCGCTACCTACGTCCCGATAACTGCGGATGTCGGCAACACGCTGACGGTTGCCGTCGTCGCCAAGAACTCGGGCGGCTCCAGCACCCCCGCGACGAGCGCAGCGACAAGTACCGTTACTATAGCTGGAAGCGTGCCGGTGAATACGGCTGTCCCGACGATCTCATAATCCCTCAAACTTCTGTGACCCGCAGCACCATCATCGTGGCGGGCTACCGACAACTACGGAGGTTACCGTATGACCACGTTTTTTATTGACCCTTCCGCTGGGCTCAACGGCTCAGGGACGTTAGCATCCCCATTTAATACATGGAGCGGCATCTCCATGTCTCCTGGGAATACCTATCAACAAAAGAGCGGAACTTCATACGGTTCGGCTGTCACCGTTACGGTTGTCGCGTCTTCCGGGTCGCCGGTTGTAATCGGCTCCTACGGCACTGGCGCGCAGCCACACACAGGCGGGTTCAACTTTATTGGAGCAGCATTTGTTACATTGAGTGGGTTCGATGTAAGCAATCCCGGCAACTTTGCAGCGAATATTGTGTCTGGTAGCAATAACATCACTGTTGATGGCTGTTCTCTGCATGATTCCTCCGAGGGTGCTTCTATAAATGCCGGTGCGGGGGCAAATAATGTAATATCTAACAATCAGGTATTTAATAACGCTGACTCTGGGATAACAGTTGAGACGACTAATGGGCCAAACACAATTACACGGAATGTAATTCACGATAATGGGACGCACGGGATTGAGTTGAGCGGATTAGCTACTTCATCGGCGACAGGCTGCACTGTTACGTTTAACTTGTGCCAGTTTAACGGGAATAGAGTACCTGGGGCCACGGGGATACATACGTTTGCGGTCAGTAGAACTACAGGAGAAGGTGGGTGGAATACAATTAAGTGGAATGTCTCCACACACACCCATGACGGCGCAAGCGGCGATGGAAATGGAATACAAGTTGATCAATGGACTAATAATTGTCTTATAGAGAGTAATCTTGTCGCTTACAATGATGGTGCTGGCATTGCGCTCTATGGAACTAATAACAATACGATAGATCTTAACGTTGTACACTGGAACCAACAAGGATTAAACTCAAATCACGGGACAAGGTCAGAAACATACATTACGCGCGATTTGAGCAATAACAACCCAGATGGTTCCAATGTATTAATAAATAATGCGATTAGGCCACAGCCTGGGACTGGATCTGTCGAGATAATAAATGATGATTCGAGCAACACGATATCTCCGAACTATCTATCCGGCGCCGTAAACGCTGCCGCACAAACCTGGTTTAATAACTTTCAAGCACAAAACCCACCCGCTGGGATTCTCGCCGTGGCACAAAGTGTTATGCAGGACATGGGCGTCTCAACTGGCGTCGATCCGCAAGTCGGGCAGACGCTCACCGCGACCAATGGGACCTGGACGAATAGCCCGACGAGCTTTACCCGCCAGTGGAAAAGCGCCGGGACGGTAATCTCCGGTGCGACGGCTTCCACCTACGTTCCGGTATCTGGAGATATTGGAAACACTCTCACCGTCTCAGTCACGGCGACGAACGCTTCAGGATCTAGCACGCCGGCGACGAGCGCCGCAACTGCGGCGGTTACGGCGGCATCCGGCGTGCCGGTAAACACCGGAATCCCCACAATATCTGGAACCCCGCAAGTCGGGCAAACGCTCACCTCGACCAACGCGACCTGGACGAACAACCCGACGAGTTTCACCTATCAATGGAACCGCGCGGGTAGCGCAATTGGCGGTGCAATAGCTTCTAGCTATGTGCCAGTGTCTGCTGATGTTGGAAGCACGCTCACCGTCTCCGTGACTGCTACGAATGCGTCCGGCTCCAGTGCTCCCGCGACTAGCGCCGCGACAGCGGTAGTTACGACGTCTAACATCGTTTACCCGAGCCAGACAACCTATTCGAGCCAGGCCCCGGTAATCAGCTTATCGCGTCCAGCCTACCTCACCTGGACTCTTTTAGGGAACGGATTTGACACTTCCATTATCCGCATAACAAATTCCGATTCAAACTTTGGTACGGGTCTGCCATTTTACAGGCATTCTTACGCTAAGAAGGACGTGTGGAACAGCGACGGCTCTTTAATAATGCTAATTTTTGATACACCGCAACCAAATTATCTTCTTGACGGTAATACTTTTGCGTTCATACGGCAATTTTCAATTCCGGGCGGAAACTCCGCGTGGTCTCATAACGATCGTGATCTAATATATATGGTTAATGGAAATTCTTTCCTTAAATATAAGGTTTCCACTGGGGCAACGACAACCCTTCATACCTTCTCTGCATATAGCTCTATTTCCATGGGGCAGGGAGAGGGTAACTTATCTAATAACGACCGGTATGCGCCAATTACCGGGTCTAGATCAGGATTTGAAGATGTGATGGTTTACGACTTAGTCGCGAACACCGTATCATCTGTTCACGCCTATAATACGGGGGTTGATGCAGTTGATTGGTTTGGGGTGTCTCAGAGTGGGAATTATGCAGTAGCTAAAACTGTTAGGGGGGGCACGGCTTTTTATGACGTTTACAACACATCAATGGCATTGCTACATACTTCGACTGCATATGCTGGTGGACATCAAGACTTTGGATATAATATCGCCGGGGATGAGGTGCTATTTGGCCCCGCCGATCCAAACTCGACTGCTATGTGGACCACTCGTCTTTCAGACGATGTTCAGGTTCTACAGGGGTCTCCATCCGTAAACCCATATAGTTCTCATCAGTCATGCCGGAATTTGAGTAGGCCTGGGTACGGATATGTGAGTAGTTTCGCGCATGCCGCCCCGAACGCCGGGTTTGGGTATCATGAGATTTATTCTCTCAAATTAGACGGCTCGGGCACAGTCGAGAGATTTTCTCAGGATTTTAAAGCGGAATTGCCTATATCTCATGACACTTATGCTTGTCAGGGCCATGCTGTTTGCAATCGGGATGGTTCTAAAGTCCTGTTTGCAAGCGATTGGGGCGATTCGTCAGCGTCCGGAATAATCCACACTTATGTGGCTACACGGAGATGAATATTACTCGTAAACAATGACTGCCGCGCTCGGATGGGTGAACTCCGGTAATATCGATATGAATACTGGAGCTATAATCACGGAGGGTACGTAGTCTCGCCGGTCTCTCGAAACAGTGCCTCCCGGCGGCGTGAGCCAGAGCACTCGCGATGCTGTAGAGCGTTGGGAATCCCGCGCGCTTGGGCATGTCAATCGAAAGATCGGCGCCCTCTGGGGTGATCGAACATCGCCGGAGGTTCTATTTTTTTCACATACTGCCCCGGCCGCCGAAAGGCGGCTTTTTTATTGGAGCACGTCATGACGGCTGAAAATTTCCAAGCCTGTCTTGCCTTCACTCTGAAATACGAGGGGGGACGATCCGACGACCCGCGCGATCCTGGCGGCCGGACGATGGAGGGCGTGACGCAGGCGACGTATGACACCTATCACGCGAAAATCGGGCTCGGGCGGCACGATGTTTTTCTTTTGGCGAGGCGTGAGCGCGATGAAATCTATCGCACCGAATATTGGAATGCCGTGAACGGCGATCGGCTGCGCGCGGGCGAGGACCTATGCGTCTTCGACTTCGCGGTGAACTCTGGCCCCGCGCGGGCGCTTGAAGTGTGGCGTCGTTGTGGCGCCTCCAAAGACTCTCGCGAAGCCATCGTCCATGATATTTGCGCGCACCGGCTCTCGTTCCTGCACGCCCTGCGCACTTGGAGCGCCTTCGGGGCCGGCTGGGGGCGCCGTGTGGCGGCGTGCGAGGCATTGGCGCTTCAAATGGCTGGAGTGCCGCTTAAGGGCGCCCTAGATCGCGCCCGGACCGAGAAAGCCCGGCATGGCGCCACTGGCTCGGTTATCGCCGGGATTGGAGCAGCTGGGGCCGCGATTCTTCACTACGCACAGAATATCAGCGGTTGGGAAACGGCTGCATTCGCAATTATGGCTATCCTTGCGGCGTCGCTCTTTGCATTCGCATCTTCGCGGCATGGGCAGCGCGCCGATGCCCTTGCATCCGCGATCAAGGACATGGAAGGCCGCGCGAGCGCTCTCAAAGCAGCTCAGGCGGCCGAGATCGCCCAAAAAAACGTTGTCCGCCGGCAGATCGAAAATCAGCTGCAGGAGATCAAATTAGCGGAAGCCGCGGAAGCAGCGCTTTCAAATGGTCCCGCGCAATCGGCCCCTTCTGCTTGCAATGAGGAGCTCAAGAAATGACGCTAGATATGCTCAATCTCATGACTATCCCCGCGCTCGGAGCCCTCGGGCTTTGGCTTGAAGGACTCGGCGGCAACCACGGTTTTGCCGATAAATTCTTCACGCCAATTCCGCTCGCGTTCACCGGCTATATCTTCGCGATTCTTAGGAGTTCCGCGCTATGAAAATTATCGACGTGATCGGCGTTGTTCTTATCGTTCTTGGAATTTCGATGACGGTTCTGACCTTCCTAGCGGCGCGCCAGCCGATCGCCGACGTGCAATCGTTCACGGTTCATGAAATCGCGCCACGCGGTGCGGGCGGCAATCTTTAGGATAGGACAATCGATGCCGCTCGTTGCTTCGCCTCCCCCCCTCGATGTAGCGAGGCTCCGGTTCGTTACGACAAAGGAATCATTGTTATCCCGGCTTATCCGCTTTGATACCACGGGAGCAGTGAGTCATGTCGAAGCGGTGATGCACGACGGGACAATCATCGGTTCGCACATAGGAACCGGAGTCACCAGATGTCCTATCGACTACGATACGACGTCTACGTTGCAGATCATCGTTGATCTGCCGCTGGCGGATATGACTGGCAAATGGGAGGATTTTCTAAAATCACGCATCGGGTGGCCATACGACACCCCCGCGATCCTCGGATTCGCTGTTCATTTTAACGAGCATAAGCTGGGGGCCTTGATATGTTCGGCGCTCCAAGTCGATGCTCTCCGGCATTGCGGTTGGTTCCCTGTTCCACTCGCATATCGATATCATCAAATCTCGCCGGTCGTTCTACTGCTGATGTTGCAAGCCGACCCTCGCAGTGTGATCCATGCCACCGAGACGGTATGACCACTAGCCATTCGGCTTTGGCTTGAAGGAATCCGCGCCATGAAAATCATCGACGCGATCGGCGTTGTCTTATCGTTGTTGGATTTTCGATAACGTTTCTGAACGTCCTAAGTAGAGATTCGCTGGTTGGCCAATGGATGGGGTTTTCGGTTTGCGTTCATGGCTTTGATCGCTTCGTCGATGGCGGTCTTGCGGCGGTCTCCGTGCGGGAAGGTTTTGGCCGCGAGACGGTCGGCCTTGCGGGTTTTCCCGTCGCGTTCGATGGCGTTGCATTCGGGGGCTTTGGCCAGCCCTTCGGGTCTGAGCCAGGGTTCGCGGACGGCGCGTGCGGAAAGCCGTAAGATGAACCGGCAAGAGCGGGCGGCGCGCGCTTGTCGACCCGCCGTTTGATTTCGGCGTTGACGATTGCCGGGCTTTGTTCCCATAGGTATTCCTCGATACGCACATAGCCGAGTTCGCGTTCTTCTCCCCGGAAGCGGCCATCAAGGCGGTCGTCGTACCAGGTGGTCCACACCCGCCAGTCCTGCTTCGCGCCGAGAAGCCCCGCTGCTAATTCCCGCCATAAAGACCGGAGTTCGTCTGGTTGACCGTGAGGCCAAAGCGGCGACCCGGCGATGTCGTAAGTTGTCTTGCCCTTCTCCACACCCGTCGCGTCGGTAGTAAGCGCGGACCAAAAATAGCGGATAGCGGCGTCGCTGGCGTAGCCGGCGGCGCTGGCGGTAGCAGCAGCGTGGGCGCTGGCGGCAGCGACAGCGTAGGCGCGCGCGTCAGCATAGATGGCGGCGTGGGCGGCGTCCTCGGCGAAGGCGGCGCCGTAAGCGGCGGCGCGAAATGCACCAACGCAGGCGTAGGCGTCGCCGGCTCGGGTGGCAGCGGCGCGGGTTGCAGCGGCTGCGGCGCGCGTGGCGGCGACTGCGGCGTAGGCATCGGCGGTGCGTACGGCCGCGGCGGCGGCTAGGGCGGCGGCGGTGACGGTGATGAGGGCGGAGCCGACGCCGGAGGCGGCGCGGGCGGCAGCGGCGTCGGCAGTGGCGGCAGCGACGGCGACGTCGGCGGCGGCGACGACCGCGGCAACATAGGCGACGGCGGCGGCGGCGGCGAGTTCCGTTTCATGGGTCGGATATTTGGCCGTGGACCATGAAACGGCCGTGGCCCGGAAAACCGGCAAAACGAGGCGGCCCTTATAGCCTTTTGCCGTCTGCACGACCGGCAAAACACGCAGTGCCACACGCGCCGCAAGCGCGACCGCAACCTCGCGCGGCTGCTTTCCCAGCCAGGCCTCGAATTGACTGCGGCTCTTGATATCTGCCAGGACTGTCTCCCGCCAATGTCGGAATAACGGATATACGTATAATCATTGTTATAACTCGTCAAGAGTTATTTAACGACAGGTCACGGGCTTTTCACGAACACCCTGATCCTCATATGAGGGAAGGGGGTCGCTCTCCCACGCATTTCTCCCGTTGGCCAATCATCACAGGTCTGCCTAGCGGCGCGCCAGCTGATCGCCGACGTGCAATCGTTCACGGTTCATGAAATCGCGCCACGCGGCGCGGGCGGCAATCTTTAGGATAGGAAAGCATCATGCACTATTTTGTCATTCCGGCACTTATCGCAATAATTTACATTTTTGTTGTGCGGCCGAAGATCAAGCAATACCGCGCCGTGAGCGGGATAATCGAGAAAGCCGATGCCAAGGGCGCGCCGATATGGGAAAAATTTCTCGCGCGGCTAAGCGGCCTCAAAACTGTCATTCTCGGCTCGCTCGCCGCGCTGATGCCGCAGCTGCCGCCGGTCATGGATGAGATCAACGGGTTCACCGGCTGGCATGTATTACTCGATTCGGGGGTTGCGGATAAGATCGCCGCCGTTCTCGCCGCTGCGACGGCCGTGACGCATGTCTATGGGCTCGTGTCCGCGGCGAAGACGATTCCGGTTGGCATAGTTGAAGCGCGAATCGTCCCTGGTGCAATTGTCCCGCCAGCATTGCAGGCGACAGCCGAGAAAGCTGCTGCGACGCAATCATCCGGCGGGGCATAATGATGGTCGCTCTTATCATCCCTATCCTAAACGCATTGCTAGGCGGCATCATCAAGCCATTCGTCGCCGCCTGGACGGACTATGAGCGGACGAAGCTCACGACCGGCGAGGCGGGTTTCGAGGCGGCGGCAAAGTCGGATTCCGCCATCATGCAGGCCGCTCTCACGGCGGACGTGCAATTGAGCGCCATGAAGGTGCAGCTTTATGGGACGCCAACCTTTCGCATTATCACGCTGGTCGCGGGGTTGCCGCCCGCGGTCCATTTCGGGCTCGTGTATATCGACACGATCTTGGCGAGCGAGGCTTTCCTTGGCGCGGCCTATTTCGGCGTTCCGAAGCTGCCCGCGCCCTATGACACATTTGAATGGGCGGTGGTATCGAGCTTTTTTCTTGTCCACGCGGTCAATCTTGGCAAGTCGAACGTTGCCTCTTGGCTTGGCAAGAAATGATCCACCTGCCGCCGATTTCCTCTTCGTGACGGGCCTTATGGTTGTCGACGCTATTCGAAGGCGTGAGCGGATCGGACGCTACCCCGGTTACGGGCTGTGGCGATCAGTGCCGGAGCTCGCGCCGACTTCCCCGTTGCCGGGCCATCGCGTTCCCTGCATCGGCCTTTGCCGCTAGGGCAACCTTCGCGTAGTCCGCAATCGGTCGCTGCGCTGCGATTTTCCACGCCGCCGCTTACCCCAAAACCGTACCTCCTCAGCCGCGTTAGCGCAACGCAATTTCTGCAAACATAGGAGACTGAAAATGCCGATTGGAACCATCTTTTGGGTGCTCATGATAATTTGGGCCGTCTTTGGACTTGCCTGGAACTCGAATCCATCGATGCTGGGTTCGTGGGGATGGTTCCCCAATTGGTTTCTGCTGTTCGTGCTGTTCGCGATTCTCGGCTGGCATTCATTTGGCCCCGTGGTTCACGGCTGAGGATCGAGCAGATGTCCAAAGATGAAGGCGAATTCTTGTCTGGCGCGGTGCCGGATGAACCGCTTTGGGGTAAAGCATCCAATCTAGGAAGGTTGGAGCAGCGCGTCACCAACATGGAGGGCGCGCTGAAAGAGATGAAGGATGAGTTCAGATCCGTCAAGGAGGATTTCAGGTCCGTTAGAGAAGAGATAATGGCAATCCATCGGGCCGTTCTCTCCATCGGCAAGCCTCAATACACGGTCATTTCCGGCTTCGCGGGCGTCGTCCTACTCGCAGCTAGCCTTCTTTGGGGGCTAGCCATCAGCCCAATCAAGGATGACATTGGGCGCCTTTACGCGTCCTCCGAAAAGATGGGCCTTAAGGTAGACGATAATGAGAAATTATTGGACACCAAAAAGGTTGACGTCTTGGCTATAGAGGGTCTTCGCGCCGATCTAAAAGCCCGCATCGATGAGTTGAATGCCCGGCTCAAGAGGCAATGAGAATGCTGCGTTTGGTTTTTATTCTCATGCTTCTGACGTCGACGCCAGCAGACGCCAGATGCTTCCTCTTCTTCTGCTCGTTAACGCATCACCATCGTGTCCGTCATGCGCGGCAGCATCACCGTACGCACCATCATCGCGTGATTGTGGCCGTCAAGAAAGGTCGCGCGTCGAGGGCAGACATGCCAGTGGATAAGACACCGATTCAGCCGATCAAGTAGTTATCGCTGCAGTTCCGTCCTACGCTGAGCAAGCGGAAGCTGCCGTGCCTCCGCCGTGCGCGGGTTTGGTCGCTGAGATCCGCGACGAGGCGGGTCGGCAAAAGTCTCGGTGATTGGAGACGCGCTCATTGAACCGATGGAAGATTTACGACGCGCGTTGCGGGTTCCTCCGGAAAAGTTTGCTCCCAGCCACCGCCAAGCGCCTTGTAGAGTTGCACCAAGTTCGTCGATACATTGGTGGTGCTTTGCGCATGTTGCAGCTCCGCCTGCAAGTAGGTCTGTGCAGCGACGAGGACCGTGATGAAATCGATAACCCCGGCGTCGTACCGCGCCCGGGAAAGAGCCAGCGCCCGGCGGGAATGGTCGACCTGATCCTTCAATCGCGCGCGGCGCTGCTGCTCGGTGCGATAGGCAACCAGCGCGTTGACAACTTCGTGCCAAGCCTGAAGCACTGTCTTGCGATAGGTAATGGCCGCTTCCTGCTGTTGGATCTCGCGCAGCTGCAACGTCGACTTGAGGCGGCCGCCGTCGAAGATTGGGATCGACAGGCTCGGCCCCAACACATATTGCAGCGAGCTCCCCTTCCAAAGATTTTTTAAATCGAGCGCGTTGAGCCCAACGTTGGCATTGCTCGAATTGAACTTCACGCTTGGATAGAAATCGGCCACCGCGACGCCGATATCGGCGGTTGCCGCGTGAAGCTGCGCTTCCGCCGCGCGGATGTCCGGCCGCCGGCGGGCGAGTTCGGACGCTATTCCGAGCGGCACGCGCGGCGGCACCGGCGGTACTGGTTTTGCCCGCGCGAGCTCGCTCCGCAGCGCCCCCGGAGGTTCGTCGAGGAGCAGGCTTAGGGCGTTGATCTCCATCGATTCCTGGTTTTCCAAATCGGGCAGCTGAGCCCTGATACCTTCCACCTGCGCCGCCGCGTTTTCGACGTCGAGCTGGGTCGTCAGCCCCCTTGCCGCGCGGGTCTTCGTCAGCTGCAAGATGTCGTTGGTGGTCTTGAGGTTCTCGTTTGAAATCGCGATCTGGGCCTGGACTCCCCGCAATTGGATGTAATCGCGTGCAAGTTCGGCCAAGGTCGAGACAAGCATGTCACGGCGCTGATTTTCGGCGGCTTCGACCTGCGCGCCGGCGGCCTCGATCTGGCGTCTGACGTGGCCCCACAGGTCGATCTCCCATGAGGCGTCGAACCCCAGTTGGTAAATGCTAATGGGCGGAACCACGAATGACGTGCCCGGCGGCAGCGCGGATTTGGCCAGGCTGATAACGCCGTTCTGGCTGAGCAACTCGCGTTGGTACGAAGCATCGCCGTTGATCGCGGGCAGGGCGGCCGAGGCCACGACGCCGAGCTGCGAGCGGCTTTCGGCCAGTTTGAGGGTGGCCGAATTCACATCGAGATTGGCCGCCGCGACCCGCCCTGCCAACGATGTCAGGATCGGATCGCGAAATGCCTCCCACCATGCGGAATCGACCGGCGAAGCATCGCCTTTCGCCGATGCCGCCCGCGCGTGGTTCGGAACGAGCGGCCCCGGCTTGCCGATAAACGAAACGCTTGGCAGCAAGGGGTCCGGCGCCTCGAAATCCGGCCCGACGGAGACGCATCCGGCGAGTGGCGGCAGGGCGAGCAATGCCGCCAGTATCCTGTACTTTGCAGGGGTCGAAATGCCGCTAATGCGCCGCACCGACGCCGCCTTTCTTGCCGGATAGGAAGAAGCAGAAGGGGACGACCGCGAAAGCCACCACGGCCGCCAAGAGAAAAACATCCGAATAGGCAAGCACCGAAGCTTGGACACGAAAAACCTGGTAGGCGTTTCCTACTGCTATATCATGCACCTCACTCGCCGCGCGCCCCATCGCCGTTAGGGTGCGCTCGGAACGCGCGATCAATTCATTGAAAGGTTGGTGGAAAGGGTTCGCCCATCGGGCAAGATAGGATTGATGGATCTGGGTCCGCTCGGTGATCATGGCCGTCGAGACCGAAACCCCAATCGAGCCGAAGACATTGCGGAACAGCGTGAAAAGGGCCGTTGCGTCGCCGTTCAGCTCGCGCGGCAAGGTCGTATAGGCGATTGTGCTGATTGGCACGAACAGAAAGGCCAGCGCGGCGGTTTGCGCCCCGCGCATCATCATCAAAGTCTTGAAATCGATATTGGCAGCGAGCCTGCTCGAGTAGACGAACGCACATCCCATAATGAAGAAGCCGGCCGCTATGATGATGCGCGTTTGAATAACGCGCATCAGTTGGCCGACGATCGGAATGAGCAGGATAACGGCGATCGCGCCCGGCGAGAGGACCAATCCTGCCCATGTGGCATTATAGCCGATGATCGATTGGGCAAATAGCGGGATGACGACCGCCCCGGCATAGAGAACAGCGCCGGTGGCCCCTATGCAGACGCACCCCATTGCGAAATTCTTGTCCTTGAAGACGTCGAGATCAACAATCGGTTTCTTGGCGATCAAGAGCCAGCTGATCGCGCCAAGGATTCCCAAGATTGCCAGAATGGCCATGATGCGAATGAAGGGAGATCCGAACCAGTCTAGGTCCTCGCCACGGTCCAATATGACCTGCAAACAACCAATGCCGAGCGTGATCAGTGACAGGCCGATGTAGTCAATGCGCCGGGTTATTCTTGTGTGCCAAGGCGGATCCTCGACAAGGACCGAGACGAAAAATACGGCGATCAGCCCCACCGGCAAATTGATGAAGAAGATCCAGCGCCAATCGTAAGTGTCGGTGATGAAGCCGCCCAACGTCGGTCCAAGCACGGGCGCTACGACCGTCGCGATCGCGGTGACGGCAAACGCGGCGCTGCGTTTTTCCCGTGGAAACGTGTCGAGAATTATCGATTGCTGGCCCGGCTGCAGGCCGCCGCCGAAGAAGCCTTGCGCGAGTCGAAAAACGATGAGCTGCGCAAGACTGCCTGCCAACCCGCAAAGGAGAGAACAAACAGTGAACATTGTTAGGCAAATCAGAAAATAGCGCTTGCGCCCAATCACCGCGCTCAGCCAACCGGAAATCGTCAGCACGATGCCATTGGCGACGAGATAGGAGGTCAGCACCCAGGTCGCTTCATCATTGCTCGACGATAAGCTACCGGCGATATGCGGCAAGGCGACATTGACGATGGTCGTATCGAGAATCTCCATGAAGGCGGCGAGCGTGACGACAATTGCGATCGCCCATGGATTATGCCGGGGTTTCCATGGAACTTCGCGAGCTCGGTCAACCGCGCTCATCGCACATCGACCGTCGGGACCGCGGAAATTCCGAGCGGAAGCGGCAAGTTGGGATCAAGACCCTTGTCGATGACGATCTTGACCGGCACGCGCTGCACGATCTTGATGAAATTGCCGGTCGCGTTCTCGGGCGGGAAAGCGGTGAATTTCGAACCCGATCCCAGCTGAATGCTATCTACATGCCCCCTAAGGTCGAGATGGGGATAGGCGTCGAGCTTGATGGTCACCGGCTGGCCTGGGCGCATTCTGTCGAGTTCGCTTTCCTTGAAATTCGCGGTGATCCAAACCTCCGGCGCGACGATTGAAAAAATTTGCTGGCCGGCGGTCACGTAATTGCCCATTTCCACATTACGTTTGGTGATCCAGCCGTCCTGCGGCGCGGCCACGATCGTCCAGGAGAGATTCAGGAGCGCCTGATCGACTTTGGCTTGGGCTTGCTCGACCTGGCCTTTGAGCTGACCCACCTGAGTATCCGCCTGCCCAATCTGTTGCGGAACCGGCTCTGTCTGCACGACCTGGGCCTCGGCTTGGGATACCTGAGCTTGCGCTTGGCGCAGAGCCGCGGCGGCGGCATCGATCTCCTGCTGGGTCGTGGCTGCCTTCGGAAGACTGCGCTGGCGCCGGTCATCGGCCTGCGCCTTGGCCTCCATGGCCTGGGCCGAGGCGAGCTGCGCTTGTGCTTCCTTCAGACGGGCGGGGAAGTTCTTACGCGCGATCTCGGCCCCGAACTTCTGGCCGGCGAGCTGGTGTTGCGCCATGTCGAGTGCGCCTTGCGCGGAATCGCGGTCAAGCTCAAATTGACGCGGATCTATATGGATGAGCGCCTGCCCCTTATGGACGAACTCATTGTCCGTCACGTCGAGCGAAACGACGAGCCCCGAGACCCGCGGCGCTACGCTTACCGCCCGTCCGTCCGTATAAGCATCGTTGGTCCATTCAATATTGCGAGTTGAAAGCCAATAATAAATGCTGCCGCCAATCAGCAGTCCGAAAATGAGGATGCCGCCCAAAAATACGCGGCCGCGCCGTTCGCTAGGTCGGCTTTTTTCATCTTTCTCCGGGAGCACGGTCCCGCCGGCGTCCGCCTGGACACGATCGTGTTCGGGGCTCTCAGCGCCAGGGCTGCCGCGCGCATGGTTAGCGTCGTGTCCTTGTACTACGTCGTCGAAGAGCGTGCCCGTCATAAATTGTATCGCCGTTTGTTCGAGGCTCGCGTAAACTGTCCGGTCGAAAACGTCCCGCAACGAGATAACGTCGGAATGGCTAAGAAATAACCGAACCGATTGGTACGTTTATATGAGTGATGCGGTCGAGTCAAGGAACCTAGGAAACTGTTCCGCCGAAAAGACCGGGCGGCGCGTGCCTCGGGGCCAGAAGCGGCGCGAAGAAATCGCGGCGATCGCGGAACGCATATTTTTGGAGCGCGGGTTCACGGAGACGACCATGCAGCTCGTCGCTGTCCGAGCGGGCGCGTCGAAGGAGACTTTGTACCGGCATTTTGGCAACAAGGAGGAGTTGTTCGCGGAAATCGTCCGGCGGCGCTCGACGCGAATAACCGGCGGACAAGATGGCGAGCTGGACATGAACGGCACGCCGCGTGAGGTCCTCGGCACGCTCGGGCTCAATTTGCTGCAGTTCCTTACCCACGCCGATTCGCTGTCTTTCTGCCGGATCATGGTCGCGGAAGCCGTCCGCGCGCCCGAGCTCGGCCGCATTTTTTACGCGCAAGGTCCGGCCCGCGTTCACCGCGAGCTCGCGCGCTACCTTGGCCGCGCCGCTCGGCGCGGGGAGTTGCGCTGCCCCGAACCCCAGCTTGCCGCCAAACTCTTTCTCGGGGCGATTGTCGCCAACTACCAGATTCTTGGGCTCATCGCGCCTGGCCTAGAGCCTTTCAAGGGGAAAAAAATGCGCGCGCATGCCGAAGAAGCCGTGAGTCTGTTCTTGGCCCGCTATGGCTCGTCGCCGTAAGTATGCAAGGACCTCCGGTCTCGGGCCCTGGGTCAGTCTAAGTTTTGGCTTACGGCCGGGCAAATCGGGTTCAAAAATCGTGCGCCGGCTTGCGGGCGCGTCGTCCTTCGTCCCGGCGGAGGGCACGTGCGGAAAGCAAAACCGCCTTGGCGTTGAGGATTGGGACTTCCCCACCAAAACCAAACCACCGGCGCGGCGCATTTCTCTCCGCCGCGATTAGATGCTTCGCCACGGCAATTATTGTCTCGGGTGCGGCGGCCGAAAGACCGGGAAAGACATTTTCCAACGTCATCGGGCGCTTCGCGTAGGCGCGCGCCCGCTCCTTAAGCAGATCGACGGCGGTGCGCGTTGCTTGCGCGCGAAGGGCGGCTACGACATTGGCTCGGGCGGTCGTGCGGTTCGGCATTGGCAGGCTCCGGAAAAGGCAGACACCTTTGACAGGTATATATACCTATGTCAAGGTATTATTACCTAATCCTAAAACCTATTTCCGGTGCCACTGACCGGATCGGACAACCCCTTTGATTTCGGCGGCCCATTCGATTCGCGCGCCGCGGATCGGCGCCGCGTTATGGCCCTCAAGATCGAAGGTTCCGCTTGCCGCTCCCCGCTGGATTCGTTTCAGATAGCGTTTGCCGTCCGCGGTCCGGACCGCTGCTTCCCAACCGATGACTTCCTCGGCATTGGTGCCCTGGCGCCAGCAAATAATCACGTCGCCCGGGTCGTAGCGCGGCCACATGCTGTCGCCCTCGACCTGGAAAGCGATCGCATCCGTCGAGACCGGAAACGGAACCTCGATTTCATACAAACTTTCGGGCGAGATTTGTTCGAACTCCGGCTGGATTTCGGCGCCGGCGCCAATCCGCCCAACGACGCGCACGAGATGGCCGGAAGCCGGGTCCCCAACGCCCTCGAGCAGCCAGGCCGCGGATGTTTTCAAGACCGGGGCAAGCGCCGTCAGGGTTTGGGTCGTGATCCCGCCCCGGTCATTGTTGGTGACCGCGCGTTTCAAATTGCGAATTGCGTCGGGCCGTTTGGCGGCCAGGGAAGCGGCGTGAGCGGAAAGGTCCAAGGCCTTCAGGCGGCTTTCGATTCGGGCGAGAACGTCATCAAGTTTCATAGCGGTAGAGTAACCGTACACAGCCAGGGATGCATCCGGTAAAATAACCTTGACATCTACGGTAATACTGCCTTATACGAGTTGTACGGCGCGATGCTTCGGTCGTCCCGCTCGATCCAGCAAGGAGATTTTACATTGACGGTTGCCACGGAAATCCACAGATCGCATTGGACCGGCGAGCGAATCGCCCGCCTGGGGTTTCTTCTTGGCCTTGGCTGGGACGTCAAACGCGTCGCCGAGGACCCCATCATCGACTCGACCCAAAACAATGTGCACAGGCAGGCGCAAAGGTTCGGCCTCGGGTTTCGCGCGGCGGCGGCTGCGATCGCGTTGCAATTGCCGCCCGATGCCACCAGCCATTTTGAGGCGGCCGCTTTCAAGCGCGGCCTCACGCGCGATGCGATGATTCACAATTTGCTTCTCGAAGTCGCCGGCGACCCCAACCTCCTCGACAATATCCTCGACGATGGGGTTTGAGCATGGACGAAGAAGCAACGGCCAGCCGGTGCGAGGCGCCGCCCTTCGCCGGGCGCGAGACCCTGCCGCCGCGTTGGGACGCGGACCACGTCGGTAAAAGGCTCGTGCAAGCGTTTGTCACGCTCGACCGCTTGCCGCGGCTACGCGGACCCCGCAAGCCCGGCGGGCATTGGCCGCGCACGGTCACCGAATGGGCCGATCAACTGGCCCAAGCGGAGCTCGAAGAGAGCGAACGCCGGACGCGCCAGCAAGC
>JALZAY010000260.1 GCA_030948025.1 Pseudomonadota bacterium | reverse complement strand
GCCGCGTTGGATAGCAGCCATGTCAAGGCTCGCCGCTGCGCCAGCGGCGGAAAAGGGGGGCCGAAATTCAGGCGATCGGGCTCACCAAGGGCGGCCGCAACAGCAAAATCCACGCGATCGTCGATGAGTTTCTCCACCCGTGGGTATTGATCCTCACGCCGGGCAACACCGCCAACTGTGTCATGGCGCAAGAATGCATCAGCTTGGCTCGCGCAAAGTCGGCGTATGAAAAAAATCGTAGGGAAGGTCGCGCGGGAACGAGCCCCATGCATCAACCTCCGGTGCGATGATCCCGACCTCGACAATGCAATAACGCAAACTAGGTATCCCCTTTACACCCGTTTTTTGGGTGAAGAACCCCTATCGTTGATGATGTTGGAATATGCCGCCGGACCAATGGCGACAGCCGCCTGAGCGAGGCGATGAAAGAGCAATCCGCGAGCATATGATCGCCGGCGGTTAAAGTGGAATGTGAATTCCTCGAGGTAGTAATCAAGATGTTGGCCTGGATGCCGCCTTGGTGAATGCCCATCAGCTACCGTTTCAACAGCGAAGCGACGATATGGACTCGTGGCATCACCTCATGCGCCGGAGAGGAGCCTCCGTCGATAACGGTGACCTGATGCTGGTAGCCGGCATGTTTCAGCCGGGGATAGGCGCGCCATCCATCGGTGTGACCTTCAGTTCCTGGCGTCACGGCGTCCTTCACGAAAGAAAGCAGGCTGGCGGCGGAAACGTCGTCGACGCGCCTGAGACGGATGCGGCCGACGCCGCGACCGTTCTTTCCACTGCGGCCACGACGATGCTTTTGGTGCCGGTTTCACGGCCTCGCGCACCCTTTTCTCGGCCGCCAATATAAATCTCATCGACCTCGACAGCACCCGTGAGGCGATCCCGGCCTGGCCGGACCATTGCTCGCCGCAACTTATGGAGCCAAGTCCAGGCCGTTTCGTAACTGCCTAAGCCCAGCACCCGCTGCAAGCCCAGGGAGCTAACGCCATTCTTCTGACTGGTGACGAACCACACCGCAAGGAACCACACTCGTAACGGCTTGCGCGTATCTTGGAACACCGTGCCCGCCGCCAGCGTCGTCTCTAACCCGCATGCGCGGCATCGAAGCCGTCCCCGGGACATTTCCCAAAGCTCTGCCGCATTTGGGACACACGAAGCCCGCCGGCCAACGAAGACGCCGATGTATTCGCGGCACTTGACGTTACTCGCGAACCAATCGCCCATCTCCTGAAACGTCCGAGGATAATCAACTCCGCCGATGGGATGTCCTGCGTCTTCCATCCCTCATCGATATCACCGTAACCCGAGGGCGTGAAGAGGGGACACCCAATTATGCAATTGTCGTATCGAACGCGACCAGTCGATTCAAGGCGGTCGCGAATGCGGTCGACCGCAGGAGCTCAGCATTTTAAAGTATGACTGACAAGCAGTTATTCTTGGCGCCTGCGCCAGGATGCGGATGAACGACGGGACTTTGGTCGGGAAAAACAGGTCGCTCGGGTCAGAGTCGCCACAATTCGATGCCTTCCGGCTTCTGCGCCCGGTCGAGGAGGCCCTTCACGTCGAGGACCACGCGCGCGTTCGGTTTGAGGCAGCGTTGCACGAGCTTCCAGCCTCCGGTGACATAAGCGTCGTGGGCGATGGCGAAGATCACAGCGTCCGCGGGGGCGATCTTGTCAAGCGGCACGATTTCGAAGCCGTATTCTTGCCGAACCTCTTCCGGGATCGCAAGGGGATCGGTGACCTGCACCGTTAGCCCGAAGGAGCGAAGGGAGGCGACAATGTCGACCACCTTCGAGTTCCGTATGTCGGGTACGTTCTCCTTGAACGTCAGACCGAGCACCGTTACCGTCGAGCCGGCCTGACCGCCGTTCTTGAGTATCAGACGCACGCATTCATGGGCGACACGGGCGCCGACGGCGTCGTTGATGCGACGGCCCGCGAGGATCACCTCCGGATGGTAGCCTTCCCGCTCAGCACGATGGGTCAGGTAGTAGGGATCGATTCCGATACAGTGTCCGCCGACGAGGCCGGGCGAGAAAGGCAGGAAGTTCCACTTCGTGCCGGCGGCCGCAAGCACGTCGTTCGTGTCGATGCCGAGCAGCCGGAAGATCGCCGAGAGCTCGTTCATGAAGGCGATGTTCAGATCGCGCTGGGAATTCTCGATGACCTTCGCGGCTTCCGCGACCCTGATCGAGGAGGCCCTGTAGACGCCGGCCTTCACCACCGATCCATAGACGTCGGCGACGATGTCGAGCGTGCGCTGGTCCTGCCCGGATACAATCTTACGGATCGTCTCGAACCGATGCACGGGGTCGCCCGGATTGATGCGTTCAGGGCTGTAGCCAACGGTGAAGTCGCGGCCGCAGATGAGACCCGAGGCGCGCTCAAGCACCGGCACGCAGTCCTCCTGCGTGGCGCCCGGATAAACAGTCGATTCATAGACCACAATGGCGCCGGGCCGCATCGCGTGGCCAACCGATTCGCACGCCTTCAGCAGGGCGCGCAGATCGGGACGTCGAGCCTCGCCAAGGGGAGTGGGCACGGTGACGATGAAAAAGTCGGCCTCGCGAAGGACTTCGAGATCGTCCGTGTAACGCACCGCCGCATCGCGCAACGTGTCGGGCTCGAGTTCGCGCGTGCGGTCGTGATAAGCCTCGAGTTCGGCAATCCGCTCCCGCGAAATGTCGAATCCGATCACCGGAAAACCGGATCGCGCGAATGAAACGGCCACCGGCAATCCAACGTAGCCGAGACCGATCACCGCGATCCGGCGGCTGTGCGAACATGCTTTCGACTCTTGAGACTCTTGCATCCGATCCCCTTCTGCAAATCTGCAGCGATCGCCCGAACCATTCCGGACTTTGGCATCCTACGAATATCGAAATGATTTTTGGGAATTACGATGGAATTTACTTTATATGGAGCATATGAGCTGGATGGATTTTCGCAGCATAAGCTGCGTCGCGCAAGAAGCTTTAGGCGAGCGGGCGGCTTGTTTCATGCTATAGGTAAGGCGGGCGGCTTGTTTCATACTATAGGTAAGGAATGACGCAATGCGAAGCAGCGCGCGCTCCTCACCGAGAAACAATTAATCTCCGGACTCGCTCACTGGGCAGATACAAAGGCTCGTGGTCGGGACGACCTTGCCGACCCCAGAATTCCGCTTGCTCCGGCGCGGTCAAGCTGCGGCCGGCGATCCGCCAACCCAATTCGAAAAACGTGAGGATAATCGCGGCAACATCGAGGATGAAGCTGACGCTATTGGCATAGGCCACATCGGCCTCAAGCCTCTGCTCCCGATACATCCCGAGGTTGACGTGGGGGGTCGCGAATGATTCCATGCGGGCATGAGAAAAGATGACGCACGCAGACTTGATCACAAGACGCTGGAGGCAATGCGGGAACGCGCGGTAGGCGTGCAAGATGGTGAAAGCCCCCAGGTGGTTGCCCGGATTTTTGGTATGGGGCCGACCGCGATATACAGATGGCTGGCGCAATACCGGCGTGGTGGTTGGGGCGCTTTGAAAGCCAAGTCGGTTCCTGGACGTCCCCCGAAACTCGATGGCCGGGCATTAAAGTGGGTTTATGACACGGTGACGCGGAAGAACCCGCTGCAATTGAAATTTGAGATTGCGCTATGGACGCGCACGATGGTGGCGAAGCTGATCAAGGACAAGTTCGATGTGGTTTTGAGCGCGGCGTCCGTGGGGCGGCTCTTGGCTCAGCTCGGCATTACTTGTCAGAAGCCGTTGCTTCGGGCACGGGAACGTGACGAAGCCGTCGTGCGGCAATGGCTCAAGAAAGAATACCCGGGAATCAAGAGAATGGCGCAAAAACAAGCGGCTGATATCTATTTTGGTGTACTCTCATGATTGCTGACAAGAGCCTTTTGGATAGGAATTGGCCCGCGGATTCGCGACGGAGCAATATTAGGTCACGGAGCGGCGGCATTTTGCGGCTGCGTGGCGGAGTAAAACTCGGCCAATTTTGGGGCTGACCTTTGCCGAACATTGATTCGGAGGTTGGCCGGGATGTTTGCAGTGGAGATTTGGCGCAGATCCTGGTCGATCCGGTGAAGAGAGGCACGGCGAATCGGAGCCGAACCCACATCTGTCGACAGGCCGCAGTCCGGGGAATATACAAAGGACCCATGCAGGCAGGAACACGGGAAGATGATACTAGGCTTGGCTGAGCGCGAAGCACGCCGCGAAGGCGGGGCGGATGTCTGGCCCTTCTTCGCTGACGATGAATTGGACGCCGTTGCGGAAGTGCTGCGGTCTGGACGCGTCAACCAGTGGACGGGCCCCTATGTCGATGAATTCACGACGTCCTTCGCGGCGCGAATGGGTGGCAACTACGGCATAGCCCTTGCCAATGGAACATTGGCGC
>JALZAY010000259.1 GCA_030948025.1 Pseudomonadota bacterium | reverse complement strand
GTGCTGGACATCGATCATGTCAATATCGGTCCCTACATTCGCAATACGCTCGCCGTCGACAAGAACAGCTCGCGCGAGGAAGCGTTGTTCGATATCTACCGTGTCATGCGTCCCGGCGAACCGCCAACGCTTGAAACGGCGGAGGCGATGTTCCATTCGCTGTTTTTCGATTCGGAGCGCTACGATCTCTCGGCGGTCGGCCGGGTCAAGATGAACATGCGCATGGATCTCGACGCGGCGGATACGGTGCGCACGTTGCGCAAGGAAGATATCGTCGCGGTTATGCGGGCGCTTGTGGATCTGCGCGACGGACGCGGTGAAATCGACGACATCGACCATCTCGGCAACCGCCGTGTCCGCTCGGTTGGCGAACTCATGGAGAATCAGTATCGGCTGGGCCTCTTGCGGATGGAGCGGGCGATCAAGGAGCGGATGTCCTCCGTCGACATCGATACGGTCATGCCGCAGGATCTGATCAATGCCAAACCCGCTGCCGCGGCGGTGCGGGAGTTCTTCGGCTCGTCGCAATTGTCGCAGTTCATGGATCAGACAAATCCATTGTCCGAGATTACCCATAAGCGACGGCTATCGGCGCTGGGTCCCGGCGGTCTCACCCGCGAGCGGGCGGGTTTCGAGGTGCGCGACGTGCATCCGACCCATTACGGGCGCATCTGCCCGATCGAAACGCCGGAAGGCCCGAATATCGGTCTCATCAATTCGCTCGCGACGTTCGCGCGGGTCAACAAATATGGGTTCATCGAAGCGCCCTACCGGCGCATCAAAGATAGCCGGGTGACCGACGAGGTCGTTTATCTTTCGGCGATGGAGGAAGCCAAATATAACGTCGCGCAGGCGAATGCGCCGGTCGACGCGCGGCGGGCGCTGACCGAGGATCTTGTCGTCTGCCGGCACTCGGGCGACGTCGTCATGGTTCCGCGCGAGCGCGTCGATTTCATGGATGTTTCGCCAAAGCAGCTCGTTTCGGTCGCCGCCGCCTTGATCCCGTTCCTCGAGAACGACGATGCCAACCGGGCGCTCATGGGCTCTAACATGCAACGTCAGGCCGTGCCGCTCGTCAGATCCGACGCTCCGCTTGTCGGGACAGGCATGGAGTCCGTCGTCGCGCGGGATTCCGGCGCCGCCATAGCGGCGCGGCGGACCGGTTTTGTCGACCAGGTCGATGCGACGCGCATCGTGGTCCGGGCAACCGAGGAAACCGACGCCGGCAAGCCCGGGGTCGATATCTACCGGATGATGAAGTTCCAGCGCTCGAACCAGTCGACCTGCATCAACCAAAAGCCGCTCGTGCGGGTCGGCGACTACGTCCGCAACGGCGACATCATTGCCGATGGACCGGCGACCGATCTCGGAGATCTGGCGCTTGGCCGCAATGTCCTCGTCGCCTTCATGCCCTGGAATGGTTATAATTTCGAGGATTCGATCCTTCTCAACGAGCGAATCGTCAAGGACGATGTTTATACCTCGATTCATATCGACGAATTCGAGGTGATGGCGCGCGACACCAAGCTCGGTCCGGAGGAAATCACCCGCGATATTCCGAATGTATCGGAAGAGGTGTTGAAGAATCTCGACGAGGCCGGTATCGTCTATATCGGCGCCGAGGTCCAGGCGGGCGATATTTTGGTCGGCAAGATCACGCCGAAGGGCGAGAGCCCGATGACTCCGGAAGAAAAGCTTTTGCGCGCGATCTTCGGCGAGAAGGCATCGGATGTCCGCGATACGTCCTTGCGGGTGCCGCCGGGCGTGCAGGGCACGATTGTCGAAGTGCGCGTCTTCAACCGGCATGGCGTTGACAAGGACGAGCGTGCCCAAGCGATTGAACGCGAGGAAATCGAGCGTCTCGCGAAGGACCGCGACGATGAGCTAGCGATCCTCGATCGCAACGTCTATGCGCGTCTCATGGACGTTCTCGTGGACAAGAAGGCGATCGCCGGACCGAAGGGGTTCAAGCGGGATACCAAGCTCACCAGGGAGATCGCCGAGGACTATCCCCGCTCGCAATGGTGGATCTTCGCGATCGAGAACGACAAGACGATGGCCGAGCTCGAAGCCATGCGCAGGCAGTATGACGAGGCCAAGAAAGCCCTTGAGAGCCGCTTTCTCGACAAGGTCGAAAAGTTGCAGCGCGGCGATGAATTGCCGCCAGGCGTCATGAAGATGGTGAAGGTTTTCGTCGCGGTGAAGCGCAAGATCCAGCCCGGCGACAAGATGGCGGGACGGCATGGCAACAAGGGCGTCGTTTCCAAGATCGTGGCGCAGGAGGATATGCCCTTCCTCGCCGACGGGCAGCCGGTTGATATCGTCTTGAATCCGCTCGGCGTGCCCTCCCGCATGAATGTCGGGCAGATCCTCGAAACCCATCTCGGCTGGGCCTGCGCCGGTCTTGGCAAGCAGGTCGGCGACACGGTGAATGCCTATTTGCGGGACAGCAACACAAAACCGTTGCGCGACAAGCTCATCGAAATTTATGAAGCCAAGACCGAGATCATGGAACTCGACGATGAGGCGGTGGTCGAACTCGGCGAAAATCTGCGCCGCGGCGTGCCGGTCGCGACGCCGGTCTTCGACGGCGCGCGTGAAAAGGACATCGTCGAAATGCTGGAGCGGGCGGGTCTAGACCGCTCGGGCCAGGTCACTCTTTACGATGGATGTACCGGCGAAGCTTTCGACCGCAAGGTGACCGTCGGCTATATCTATATGCTGAAGCTGCATCACCTCGTCGACGACAAGATCCACGCGCGTTCGATCGGCCCCTATAGTCTTGTCACCCAACAGCCGCTCGGCGGCAAGGCGCAATTCGGCGGCCAGCGTTTCGGCGAGATGGAGGTTTGGGCGCTCGAGGCTTACGGCGCGGCCTATACGCTGCAGGAGATGCTGACCTTGAAATCCGATGACGTAGCAGGCCGCACCAAGGTTTATGAATCGATCGTGCGCGGCGACGATGCTTTCGAATCCGGCATTCCCGAAAGCTTCAACGTGCTCGTCAAGGAGATGCGTTCGCTTTGCCTTAATGTCGAACTTAATCAGACAACGAAACCGAAAAGCCAGTTGCCGCCGGCCGCGGCGGCCGAATAGACGCGGGCATTGAAAACGGCTCAGCGGCGTGGTCCGCGCGCGGTGTCTTTTTTGAATATTTCCGGCGAGGCCATGCGGCGGCGCCGCGCCTGCCCAAGGATCAGGAGATGGCAATGAATCAAGAGATCATGAATCTCTTCAGTCCGGCTGCGCAACCGCAGGCTTTCGATCAGATCCAGATTTCGATCGCGAGCCCGGAGAAGATTCTGTCCTGGTCCTTCGGCGAGATTAAAAAGCCGGAGACAATCAATTACCGCACCTTCAAACCCGAACGCGACGGACTTTTCTGCGCCCGGATCTTCGGTCCGATCAAGGACTACGAGTGCTTGTGCGGCAAATACAAGCGGATGAAATATAAGAACGTCATCTGCGAGAAATGCGGCGTTGAGGTGACCTTGTCGCGGGTGCGCCGCGAGCGCATGGGGCATATTTCGCTCGCCGCGCCGGTCGCCCATATCTGGTTTCTGAAATCCTTGCCTTCGCGCATCGGGCTTCTCCTCGACATGACTCTGAAGGACATCGAGCGTATCCTTTATTTCGAATCCTATATCGTCCTCGATCCGGGCCTGACGCCGCTCAAGAACCGCCAGCTTCTCAATGAAGACGATTACCTGCGCGCGCAGGATGAATATGGCCAGGATTCCTTCACCGCCCTCATTGGCGCCGAAGCAATTCGCGAAATTCTGCGCGGCATGGATCTTCCGAAAATCGCCGAATCGCTGAAGGTCGAGATCGCCGAATCGACGACGGAACTGAAACCCAAGAAGCTCGCCAAGAGGTTGAAGATCATCGAGGCCTTCATCCGTTCGGGCAACAAGCCCGAGTGGATGATCCTTACCGAAGTTCCGGTCCTTCCGCCCGACCTGCGGCCGCTCGTGCCGCTCGACGGCGGCCGCTTCGCGACCTCCGACCTAAACGACCTTTACCGGCGCGTCATCAACCGTAACAATCGCCTGAAACGGCTCATCGAATTGCGCGCGCCAGACATCATCGTGCGCAACGAGAAGCGGATGCTGCAGGAGGCCGTCGATGCTTTGTTCGACAATGGTCGGCGCGGCCGGGTCATCACCGGCGCCAACAAACGGCCGCTGAAGTCGCTCGCCGACATGTTGAAGGGCAAACAAGGCCGTTTCCGCCAAAACCTCCTTGGCAAGCGCGTCGATTATTCCGGCCGCTCGGTCATCGTGGTTGGGCCCGACCTCAAACTGCACCAATGCGGCCTGCCGAAGAAGATGGCGCTCGAACTCTTCAAGCCCTTCATCTACTCGCGGCTCGACGCGAAGGGCCTTTCGGCGACCGTCAAACAGGCGAAAAAG
>JALZAY010000258.1 GCA_030948025.1 Pseudomonadota bacterium | reverse complement strand
GTCGTCGTCGCGGCGGACGTGATCGTGATGCCACGTTCCTGCTCCTGCTCCATCCAATCCATGGTGGCCGCGCCGTCATGGACTTCGCCGATCTTATGCGATTTGCCGGAATAATAGAGAATCCGCTCCGTCGTCGTCGTCTTGCCCGCGTCGATATGGGCCATGATGCCGAAGTTCCGGTAATCCTCGATCGGATGGCTGCGGGGCATGACACAATCCCTTCAGGCGGAACGCTTGCGTAAGTTTTCTACCAACGATAATGCGAAAACGCGCGGTTGGCTTCCGCCATGCGATGCGTGTCTTCCCGCTTCTTGACCGCATTGCCGCGATTATTGGCGGCGTCCATCAACTCCGCCGACAGACGATCGACCATCGTCTTGTCGTTGCGGCCGCGCGCGGCGTTGATGATCCAGCGAATGGCAAGCGCCTGGCGGCGCTCCGCGCGGACCTCGACCGGCACCTGATAGGTCGCGCCGCCGACCCGGCGCGAGCGAACCTCGATCGCCGGAGCGACATTATCCAAGGCCTGCTTGAAGACCGGAAGCGGCTCTGACCGCAGCTTCTGCTCGATGATGTCGAAGGCGTCATAGACGATCGCCTCGGCGATCGACTTCTTGCCGTCGTACATGATCGAGTTCATGAACTTGGTGAGAATGACATCCCCGAACTTCGCGTCCGGAATGACTTCCCGTTTTTCGGCGCTATGGCGGCGCGACATCGTTAGGCTCCGTCGGATCTCATTGTTCAAAGGCCACAATTGTCAAATGCGCTACCCTGAAACTCCAGTCTCTAGCTGTCTCTATAAATTCACCTGAAATTCATTTCGGCCGCTTGGCGCCGTATTTGGAACGGCGCTGCTTGCGGTTCTTGACGCCTTGGGTGTCGAGCACGCCGCGCAGAATGTGATAGCGCACGCCAGGCAGATCCTTCACCCGGCCACCGCGGATCATGACGACCGAATGCTCCTGCAGATTATGACCCTCGCCCGGGATATAGCCGATCACCTCGAAACCATTGGTCAGGCGGACCTTGGCAACCTTGCGCAACGCCGAATTCGGCTTTTTCGGCGTTGTCGTATAGACCCGCGTGCAGACGCCCCGCTTCTGCGGGCAGGCGCCGAGATGACGCGCCTTTTCGCGATAGGTCTTTTCCTGCCGCGGCTTGCGGATCAACTGACTGATCGTGGGCATCCCTGGTCTTTCTCAATCTTTCCAATAAGCCATCGCCGGACAGCCCCGGCGCGGCGATAAAATCAAACCTCCGGCTTCGCGGCCGGGAATGCCATCAAGGCAAACGACAAAGCGCCTCAAGCTCGCCAAGGCTTCCGGCGCCGGGATTTGGCAGAGGATCACGGCATCGGATACCGCGTTCTTGCCCCTTGTCGATCCAAGCGATCTCTTGGATCTATGGTGACTGTCAAGCCGCTGGGTACGACAGCGTTTAGGTCCGAGAAGTCCGGGACGAGGCGCCCCGAAAGCAAAACCTACTGCCTGTCCGAAGTGGGCGGAACTTAATAGCGCCCGTCTGGCGCGTCAACCCTCATTCGCAGGAAAAATCTCTTATGAATAAGCCTTTAATACTTGCTGTCTTCGCTCAGCCAGATACCATTTTCGGGTTTAAGTCGCGGCGCGCACGCTGGCAACGCCGGGGTACAGCACCCGGCGGAAATGAGCGCAGCCAAAATCGGCGAAGACCTAGGCACAGACACGAAGGTGTTTTGAGAGTGCGAACCGGCAGTGTTCTAGGCTGGGATGGTGATCGCCACGGCAAAGAGAAAGAAGATGCTTCAATCGCAGCGAAAAAGCATCATACCGGATTGGTAGCGTTTATGTTCATGTTGGTCGCGGCCGGTGGGCCACTTGAGGCTCAAGGCGCGACGGTTGAGACGCAACGTGTCGATGCTATGAATAAGCTTTATGGCGTTCATCGCGGCTTTCGCGCTAATCACGCCACGTCGGCGATTGAGCATAATCCGCGGCCCGCGGGATCCCGTTTCGCGATCAAGATCATGGGAAAACTAAAGAGCTTTGAGCGCGATGCTATTCCATCGAAGCGGACCGCGCTCGCATCGCGCGCGGCTTGGGAAAGGCGCTCGACGAACGTTCCCGGCGCGAAGCATCGGCCAAGACAGAGTCGATTAACTTAGGTGGGTTGGGCGCGACGATGCCGGACGGCGAGAGCGTGCCAAAAATACGCAAAAACCGTGCGCCGCCGTGGAAATATACGTCGAAATTAGCCCCGCGACGTAACCGAGTTCAAGGCTTGTGATCAGCAGGCCAATTCCCAGGAAAGAGTCTAACCCTGTATGCCCGGCAACCTCTCGCCGTACCAGAAGCAAAGCGATCGCGAGGGCGACGGCGGGAATAAGAACGAAGACCTTGAAAAATCGCCCAAGGACGGCGCCGAAAACCGCCCCTCCGGCGATCAAAATTTCCATTTCGATGCGTCCCATTTGCCCTACGTTGGCTTACTTTTCTTACGTGGCGCTTATATTTTTTTGGGGCTTATGTTTTTTTTAAGGCTTATGTCGTGTTTACGACATTATCTCCCTAAAATCACGATCGTGTAAAGTCGCATTTTTGGCCACAGTCGGCGTTGAGCGATGGGAGTGCCTCGGGAAGGCCCGATAAGGCGACGACGCCGTCAATCGGGGCGCCGCCATCGGCCATTTTTATCTCGAGTTCACGCGGCGTCCACCAGGGGCCTGTCACTAAGCTCGTCGCGTCGCCGGGCAACCGAATTCCTGCGCCGGTCGGAATGATCGTCCCAATAAATTGGAATTCTTGTCCCGGCGTGCGTAAGGTGCTTTGTGGCCGCGCGTGCGGCGGGATAGGTTCGACCACGACGACGACAGCTTCGATGCCTTGCTTTCCGCATCGCAACCTGAGGCCCGCCAAACGCGGATTGGACTGCTCGATATCCACCGTGTGGAGAAAGGCCGCCTCGGCTGTCTCGGCGGTCGCCGGTGGTACTCCGGCACGAGACGCCAGGAACCGGCCGCGCCACCGGTATCGATTGATTCGGCGGTTGCCGTCGATTGCCGGCGCGACCTTGCTCCTGTCCGCATCGTCCGCCAGGCGAATCCGGCCGGCGATGCCGCAGTTGCCCCAAAGCCCCCGCCAAACTAAGAATAAACCCAAAGCCCGCGACGCATCGACGCATCAAGGTGCCTCTCCCAGAGGATAGTTTGCCGCACTGCAAAAATGCCCTTGCCGAACCTGCCGCAATCCTGGAAAATGCCGCATTGTCTGTTCTATCGAATATTATGGATATGGATGAAGGGGCGGGCATTAAAGGGGACGACAGAGCTGCGTGCGAATGACCCGTTTGAGCGCAAATTCCCGGCTTGGGCGAGAATTCCCGGCTTGAGGAAGTTGGGAATTGGTGATAAGAGAATAGAAAAATCAACTCAATTTGAGAACCGAGAAATCGAGAAAATCGTCCATGATTAATGTGAGTAGTCTTTAATCATCATTTGATTGAGGGGCCTTCGGATGTTTCAGAGCCGCTTAAGCGATATTGTAGAGCCTCGCAGTCGTGCCGGGTCAGGTTCGCAGTTATTCCGCCAATTCAAAATCTCCTGCCAAAAAATCGAACTTCTGGCTCGGGTTGTTGATCTGTTTCTTATTGCGATTGCGAGTACCCTTGGAGGAGTCGCTTATCAACACGTTTGGTTCGAGAACCCCGCCACGGTCGAAGCCTGTTTGAGTATCGGCATTATTAACGGCTTGTTGTACGTTTGTTCGGTCAGTGCGCGCGGCCTGTACCGGCTTCCCGTGCTGCTTGCGCCACTTCCGTATATAGGCCGGCTCCTTGCGATCTTTGCCACCACCGCTCTTTTGGTGGCCGGATCTCTGTTGTTTCTGAAAGGCAACGTCGCTTTTCCGGCCTCGCCCTTGG
Source organism: Pseudomonadota bacterium (assembly GCA_030948025.1). GTDB lineage: Bacteria > Pseudomonadota > Alphaproteobacteria > Rhizobiales > Beijerinckiaceae > Methylocapsa. Next base: position 567 of record JALZAY010000258.1, on the reverse strand, counting down.
TTGGGGCTTTATTGCCCCAAATGAGTCTCTTGGTAATTGCCCGTTGGGTTTTCGCCAAGGCAACGCGCGCCCTGCTGTCGGCGGGGAGCCTCGACGGACGCCGTGTCGTGACGATAGGCGAACCGGTGGAACTGCTGGGATTGAGTGCAAATTTCCTGTTGCTACACTGTGGTTTGCGGGAAGTCTTTCGGGTGCCGGTCGCAACGAATCGTGGGCACCGCTCGGGCGAGGTCCTGGCCGGTCTGGACGGCGCCCTCGCGGCGGCGCGCGAACTTGGCGCCGAGGAGTTCTTGGTGACGCTGGGCTGGGGCAGCCGGGAGCTTCTCGAAACAATTTGCTCCCGCCTTCACGAGTCTCCGCTTCTGGTCCGGCTTTTACCTGACCATAACATCAGAACCCTGCTCGGGCAGCGTGGTTTGTCCGCGGACGGGTTGGCGCTTCCCGTGACGATCCAGGGGGCGCCGTTGACCCCTTTCGAGAGGGCGGTCAAGCGGACTCTGGACGTCGTTGGTTCCATGACGGCAATATTGTTTTTGTCGCCGCTTTTCTTGCTTGCCGCGGTCGCCA
>JALZAY010000078.1 GCA_030948025.1 Pseudomonadota bacterium | reverse complement strand
TGCCACGCGTCTGACGGTAGATGTGGCCGAACTTGAGACAGGCCTCGCCGATTGTCGGATCGTACACGATCGGCAGGAATCGCGCCGGATCCGACATAATGGTGCGGTAGAACAGCGTTTCGTCGTGGTCGAGCAGATTGACGAGATAGATGTAACGATCAAGGTCGGTGTTCTTATGCCCCAGTTGGGTCAACACGCGTCGCAGCTGTAGATCCTCGGTCTCGGTGACATCGGGCACGAGGCCAATGAGGCCAAGCGATTGCCGTTCGGCTTCGGTGAAGCGGTTGATTTGTTCAGAGAGGGATCCTGGATCAGCTCCGGGCCGCGCTTCGCGATGGTGGTCATTGGGGTTGCTCTCCGTCGTTATTTTGTGAAATTGGGCAGTCAGTGCGGTCTTCGTTATGTGCCGCTTGCGACGTATGGCCTGACCATCTTTGCCGGATCGACAACGCGATCGAACTCCTTCTCGTTTACAAACCCAAGTTCCAGCGCCGCGGCCTTCAGTGTGAGGTCGTTGTCCATCGCATGGTGGGCAATCTTCGACGCCTTGTCGTAACCGATCACCGGCGCTAGTGCGGTGACCAGCATCAGGGAACGATCAACGTACTCCTTGATCTTCGTCAGATTTGGGCGGGTGCCCTCAATCAGAAACTTGCGGAAATTCGTGCACCCATCGGCCATGATCGTGATCGAGTGCGTGATGTTGAAGATCATTAGCGGCTTATAAACGTTCATCTCCAGATAGCCCCCGGCGCCGCCGAAGCCGACCGCCACGTCGTTGGCCATCACCTGGGCGGAGATCATGGTCAGCGCCTCGGCCTGGGTGGGGTTCACCTTGCCCGGCATGATCGAGGAGCCGGGCTCGTTCTCGGGGATCTCCAACTCCGCAAAGCCGGCGCGCGGGCCGCAGGCCATCAGGCGGATGTCGTTGCCGATCTTGTAGAGCGACACCGCCAGGGTCCGGAACGTGCCGGACAGCTGCACCAGCGCATCATGCGCCCCTTGCACGGCGAACTTGTTCGGCGCGCTGACGAACGGCAACCCGGTGAGCTTCGCGATCTCCGCCGCCGCCGCCTCGGCGAAGCCGGGGGCCGCGTTGATGCCGGTGCCCACCGCAGTGCCGCCGAGCGCCAGCCGGTACACGCCCTTCAGCGCGTCCTCCGCCCGCTCGATGTTGTCGCCGAGCATCCCGGCGTAGCCGGACCATTCCTGCCCCAGCGTGATTGGCGTGGCGTCCTGCATGTGGGTGCGGCCGATCTTGACGATGTCCTTCCATTCCTCGGCCTTCGCCGCGATGGCGTCGCGCAGGCCGGTGACTGCCGGCAGTAACCGCCCCGTCACGTTCACCGCGGCGGCGATGTACATCGCCGAGGGGAAAGAGTCGTTGGACGACTGCGACATGTTCACATGGTCGTTCGGGTGCACCGGCGCCTTGCTGCCCAGCGCGGTGCCCGCGAGTTGGCAGCATCGGTTGGATACTACCTCGTTGACGTTCATGTTGAACTGCGTGCCGCTGCCGGTCATCCACACGTGCAGCGGGAACATGTCGTGGTGCTGCCCGGCAAGGATCTCGTCGCAGGCCTTCACGATTAACCCGTGCGCCGGGTCGTCCAGCCGGCCGCCCGCGCGGTTGGCGTTGGCCGCCGCCTTCTTCAGCGTGGCGTAGGCGGCGATCATTTCCCGTGGGATCAGGTCCTGGCCGATGCTGAAATGCTCCAGCGAGCGCTGCGTCTGCGCCCCCCACAGCTTGTCGGCGGGCACCTCCACCACGCCCAAGCTGTCGGTTTCCCTGCGAACTTCGGTCATCCGGATCACTCCCCGCCCCGGTCCCGGCGGACAGGTGTTTCAATCACCGAGCCTGAGAATTTAGGGGGACTGGTCGTGCGGGTCAACCGGCTGCCGCTCGGTGGAGCCGGCGACGTCTCGGCGAGAAACTCATTCAAGGCAATTCAACCGGCGCGTTCGGGACCCGTTGAATGCGCCTGGATCGACGAACCCGTCTCCACCTGACCAAAAGCATCGCAGCACAGAAATGAATTTTAAACCCGGAGATCAAATGTATAATTTGCTACGCAATAGTCAGGGAAGCCGTGCAGACACTCAGGGCCAAACAGTCCGACGAAGCCGGATATTTCGGTTAGCCCGCATCCGCGGCCGCGCTTCCAAAGCCATCCGTCAAACGACTTGCCGGTTCGCCCGTCGGGGGTGTATTGTTTGGCCCGGCGCCGCCACGCATCTGGCTGGCAACGGCACCCTGTCATATCACCTTCGTAGGACACATATGGCAGACACGCATAAGGAAGCCGACAGCCTCGGCGAAGGTGATGTTCCTGCCGGCAAGCTCGGGGGTGCAGGGATCCGGTATGGTGTTTGCGCGGTCTTTCTGGCCGTTTTCGCCGCGGCCACCCCGGCTCAATCCGAGCCCATTCGCTCGGCACAAGACGATGCGCGTTCGGGGCCGGACGCACTGCCGCCGGGAGAGTACCCGAACCACCTGTTCAAATCCCCGTTCCCTCCCCCTACCGCCGAGGAAAGCAAGGAGTTAGACGACAAATACCTTTTCGGGGACTGGCTGGGCTACCGCTCACAACTCGCGGCTCAAGGTATCAAGCCGGCCCTCCTCCTTCTCGTCGACCCATTCGGCAACGTGACCGGCGGGCGGCGGCGGGGCATTACCGAGTACGGCCTCTTCGGTCTCGACGTCATCCTGGAGACCGGCAAGCTCCTCGGTTGGCCGGGCGGGCAGTTTCGCGCCGGATTCGCCTACAGTTCGGGCACGAGCTTGTCCATGCGGTACGTCGGCAATAACTTCCCGATTCAACTCGCGGACGTCGCCACACCCGGCCCCCGGCTGACATACCTCTCCTACACCCAGTCGATGCTCGACGACAAGCTGAGCATCCGCTTCGGACGCCTGACGATCAACAGCGTTTACGGCGAAGAATTCCTGGCATCGGAATACTTCAAGGCCTTTAACTCGGTGGGCTTCGACTTAGTCCCGTAGGGAGTCTTTTTGAACGCGCCGGGGGCCTTCGGCTACCCCATTACGACCTGGGGAGCGCGGATCAAGTTCGAGCCGGCCGCGCAGTTCTACGCGATGGCCGGCGCTTACAATGGGGACCCGGCGCTGAAAGCCAGCAACCGAGACAGCGTCGATTTCTCCCTGCGAGGCCCTCCGTTTGTCATTAGCGAGTTTGGATTCCGTCGGAATTACGGCGAAGCGGCCACCGGCCTGCCCGGCAACTTGAAATTAGGGGCGTACTTCAACGGCGGCAAGTTCGCGGCCTTCGGCTCCGGCCTCGTAGGCGGGGCCACCGCCAGTCCGGGCCTGCCGCCTAAGATCGTTCGCGGCACCTACGGATCCTACATCCTAGGCGATCAGGCGATCTTGCGCTGGGGCGAACCGGGGGAAAACCGGCATCTGGGCGTATTCGCGGCGTTGACCGTGGCCCCAAACGAGCGCGTGGACCCGGTGCCGTACTTCTTCGACGCTGGGGTGGTGGCCTATGGCTTTCTGCCGAGCCGTCCCCAGGATTTTGCGGGATTCGGGGTGGTCTACGGCTCTTACAGCGGCGACCAGCGGCGCGCGGAAGACGTTCGCGCGGCCACGAGCCCGTCGGTTGCCGTGCAGGACCACGAGATGACCCTGGAGTGGACGTACGGGTACGCCGTGCAATCGGGATTGCTCTTACAGCCGGACCTTCAGTTCATCATCAATCCTGGCGGCAACAAGGCCATCCAAAACGCCCTGGCTATCGGGGTGAGTGTCGTCGTCAACTTTTGACCGTCAGTGTCGCCCCAGCGAGACCCTCGCTTTAGCGCGAGCGCCCTCGGCCTTGACAGGGCCTAGCCCGCCTCGCCGATAATGCCAGCCATGCAATGAATGGCGGACTCCGGCTTCGGCCGGGATGCCATCGGACATTCCTTTGCACCGATCTTACATGATTGAAAGCGAGACCCCAGTTCTTAGGCCTTGTAAGGTTCTTGGCCCAAATCGTACCGAAATGTTTCACGTGAAACGTTTTGGTACGATTGACCCGCAAAACCGGACATACGCCCCGGCACGCTTGGCGCAAGGCCGCCCGCCTAGTCTCCGCCCAACCTATCCACATAAGAGACGGCGATGACAGCGATGAGAAGCGAGCGCGGGCTCGATGACGGAGAGGTCGCGCGCGAGTTCGCGGACGCGGAGCTGCTCGCGAACGCGCTCGAATATTTTCGCGCCGGGCGTTACGCGGCGGCGGCGGCGGCCTATGCGACGATCCTCGCGCACGAGCCCGGTCATTTCATTTGCCTCCATCATCTCGGGTTGATCGCGCATGCGCGCGGCGAGCACGCGGCGGCGGCACGCCTTATCGAGCAGGCGCTAGCGATCAAACCGGATTATCTCGAAGCCCTCTCCAATCTCGCCGCGATCCGCCGCGCGCTCGGCGACGCGGAAGCATCGCTCGCGGCGGCGCGGCAGGCGATCGCCTTGGCGCCGGAATTCGCGCAAGCCCATTCCAATCTTGGCAATGCGCTCGAGGACCAGGGCCACCTTGACGCGGCGCTCGCCGCCTACCGGGCGGCCGCCTCGCTCAATCCCGGTTTCGTCGAGGCCCATACGAATTGCGCCAATGTGCTCCGCAAGCTCGGCCGGCGCGAGGAAGCGGCCGCCGTTTGCGAGGGGATCATCGCGCACAGGCCAGATTCGGCCGAGCCCTATTTCAGCCTCGGCAATATCTTGAAGGAGCTGAGCAAGCCGGGCGAGGCCGTCGAGGCCTACCGGCGGGCGCTCGCGCTGCGGCCGGATTTCGCCGAGGTCTTCACCAAACTCGGCAATCTCCTGCAAGGCCAGGACGCTTTCGAGGCGGCGGTCGAGGCTTATCGCGAAGCCCTTTCGCTGCGCCCGGATCTCGCCGACGCGCATGCGAACATGGGCGCGGCGCTCGAAAATCTCGGCCAGCTCACGGAGGCGATCGATTCCTACCGCACCGCCGTCAAGCTCAATCCGAAGCTTCTCGCGATTCGCGTATGGCTCCATCACAAACGGCGCTTGATCTGCGATTGGGACGGAATCGAAGCCGAGGAAAACGAGCTTCGCGCTCTGATGGCGGCGGCGGGGAGCGAGCCGGTGCATCCCTTCGCGGTGCTCGGCATGGGGCTAAGCGCGACTGGGCAATGGCACGTGTCCCGCTCCTTCGCGGCGAGTTTCGCGGCCCCGGCTTTGCAGCACCGGCGGGAAGATTTCGCGGGCGCAAGGAAGCTGAGAATAGGCTATCTATCGGCCGATTTCCGCCGCCACGCGACGGCGCTTCTGATGGTCGAACTCTTCGAGCGCCATGACAAGTCTTGCTTCGAGATCGTCGCCTATTCGCATGGGCTAGACGACCGCGGCGAACTCGGCGCGCGGCTGCGCGCGGCTTTCGATGATTGCGTCGATATCCGCGCGATGACCGACGACGAGGCGGCTCGGCACATAAAAGCCGATAGGATCGACATACTTGTCGAATTGAAGGGCTACACGAAAGGCGCGCGCACCGGGATTGCCGCGCAAAGTCCGGCTCCCGTACAGGTGAGTTTCGTCGGCTTTCCGGGAACGATGGGCGCCGGCTTCATTGACTATGTGATCGCCGATCCATTCGTGTTGCCGATGGATCAACAAGCCTTCTACAGCGAAAAAATTGTCCATCTTCCACATTGCTATCAGCCGAACGACACGCATCGGCTGATCTCGAACATCACGCCGACGCGCGCCGGATGCGGTCTCCCGGAGCAAGGCTTCGTCTTTTGCTCGTTCAACAACACTTACAAGATGACGCCGGAGTTTTTCGGCATTTGGATGCGTCTCTTGACCGCGATCCCAGGAGCCGTGCTTTGGCTGTTGGACGCGAACGATCCCCTCAAGGACAATCTTCGCGGCGAAGCCGGCGCGCGAGGCGTTGATCCAAACCGTCTCGTGTTCGCGCCGAGGCTGCCGCCCCCGGAGCATCTCGCCCGCCACAGGCTGGCCGATCTTTTTCTCGATACCCTGCCCTACAACGCCCATACGACGGCAAGCGACGCCCTATGGGCGGGGCTCCCGGTCTTGACTTGCGCGGGAGACACTTTCGCCGGCCGCGTCGCGGGAAGTTTGCTGCACGCGGCTGGCTTGCCCGAACTCGTCACCCATTCCCCCGCCGCCTACGAATCCATGGCCCTGCGGCTCGCGCGCGAACCCGCCCTGCTGCAAGCCTTGCGGCGCAAGCTTCTCGGCAACCGGCTGAATTCGCCGCTGTTCGATATCGCCCGCTACACGCGCCACTACGAGGCCGCGCTCACCCAGATGTGGGAGACCTGGGCGAACGGTCATGATCCGGCGGCCTTCGCGGTTCCGCCGTCGCTGCCAGCAGGCCGACGGTTTCCAGCCGCGCCGCCCATCGAGAGGCTGTCCGCGAGGCGAATGTCCGCGCGCCAATAAAGCTCGGCTACGAGGCGCATTGCCTGCCCATCGAGGAGCTCGATCATAACGCGCGCTACAGCGTCATCAGCATGGCCGATGTGCTCGAACATATGCCGTTTCCGAAAACGGGACTTGCCGCCGCGCACCGGCTGCTGCGTCCGGAGGGCGAGCTATTTCTCTCGATGCTGGACATGGACAACATGGTTTGGCGGCTGCCGCACGCCGATGGTGTCAATCCCTGTTGCGGCGAGATCGAGCACTACCACAATTTTTCCCGCAACCGGCTTTCCGCGCTCCTGCAACAGCATGGTTTCAAGCCGGTCGAATATAGTGTGAGCGTAACGTGACCGCGTCTGCATGGAGGTGATCGCGATCAAACGGTGACGATGGCAGGCCTGGGCTGATGCGCCAACCAGTTGATGAATGCCGAATTGAAGTGGACTGGAAGTGACCGATGAAGTTTTTGCCACTTGGCTCAATGTCAAGAGTTATGAACAACAGTTTGGCTAAGAAATATCCGAGTCACTAGTTAAGGCTGAAACCTGTATCGATATTCCTATAGCATCCATTGCTAAAATTACCGTTAAAGCGCATGTCATGGATAGATTCATTAGTAACAACAACTGGCGGCCTTCCTTTAACCCTAAATACGCCCATTATAGAAATTGTATTTTTGTTTAAGAATTTTACATTTAATACTTCTGCATCGTTGTGGTCATAGACGACTAAGGTACTACGATCGGGGCGGGATTTTCTTGCGGAGGGGTCCACCCACAGGCCTTTCTCATCAATATGATTAATAATATTATCTCTATCATCAAAAAGCTTTAGAATGCGCAATCCGAGCCCGCCGTCCGGTGTCTTGCCACCGGAGATTATTTCCTGGCCCCCCAACAATAATAACGTGGGTGGAATCCCCCGCCCGAAAGCTACGTTACTGCCCACAAAAAGAGCAAAATCATCTGAGGCTATCGGACACTGGGAATTCGGTCTGGGAAGGTTCGCGGGATAGAGAATTCCCTCATTTCGGGCCAACTCTTTTCGCTCGTTGTCATCCTTTATATAGAAAATTAAAAAGACGGCGAGGCTTAAAACCAATGAGCATAGCAAGGCACGAATGATGGGGTGAAGTTCTGAATGAGTTGCAATTGAAACGCACGGTATCAAGGCGCAAGACAAAGCCATATACTCACCCAAATAGTATCCTCTGCCTTCCAGCCAGCGAACGCCAACGGGATCGCAAGAACGGAAAAGGCGTCCCGCCACTTAAATTTCCACGGAAAAGAAGATGGCGCAGAATGCATCTCGGGCATCGGATTTTCGTGGGTCTCCGACTTGGACGAAATATACTGCGTGCCTCTCGATCGCCTTTGCCCCCGCTTCGACCTTCCCATTCTTTTCTCCCCGCTCGGGACAATTTTTTTGGCGCCCCAAGCCATCCCGGCTATCGAGGCCTTGATTCGCACCGGGAATCCAGCATTGGACCGCCACCCGCTCGCCCCCATCGGAGGCGGGCTGAGACTGATACATATTACCGCAAACCAGCTTGGGAAAGGCGATGGACAAGGATCGCGCAAACCCTGGATTTGCGCCCCACCCCCTTCCGCTCTTGCAGAGCGAGACCAGCCGCGCGGCGCCCGTGGTCCGCGCTTTCGGCATCGGCTATTATGCGCGGCCAACCCTGCCCCGTACTCGTTTAGGAGGATCGCAATGGACGAGGATCGCTTCAACATCGCTCTGCGCAAATTCCTCAAGGTGGTCGGAATCACCTCGCAGCGGGAGATCGAGCGCGTCGTTCGCGAAGGCAAGGTCGAAGGCGCTGAACTCAAGCTGCGGATGACGCTCACGGCCGAGAACGCGCCGCTCAACCATATTGTGGAAGAGACGATCGACCTTCGTTAACCAGCCTTGGCCTACGGCGCCTCGCGGCTCGCAAATGCCGGTTGCGGCACCGGGCTCCCTGAGCGGCGGGATGACCGTCGGCGGAAAACCCCGCCTTCCGCGCACCTTGCGCGCCGCCCCCCCTTCGTTTATGCCCAAAACGTCGCCGCATCGAAGTTTTGGGCCGCCATTTGTCCGTTGTAGAAACGCCCGTCGCTATTATCATGGGCAGCGAATCGGATTGGGAGACGATGCGCCACGCCGCCGCCCTCCTCGACGCACTCAAGATCGGCTTTGCGGCCCGGATCGTCTCGGCGCACCGGACGCCGGAGCGGCTCGTCGCTTTCGCGAAAGGCGCCAAGGCGGCGGGCTTCAAGGTTATCGTCGCGGGGGCTGGCGGCGCCGCCCACCTTCCGGGCATGACCGCCGCGCTGACCGCGCTTCCGGTTTTGGGGGTTCCCATCGAAACAACGGCGCTTGGCGGGCAGGATTCATTATACTCGATCGTGCAGATGCCGGCGGGCGTCCCGGTCGGCACCTTGGCGATCGGCAAGCCCGGCGCGATCAACGCGGCGCTTCTCGCCGCGGCGATCCTCGCTTTGGCCGATCCGGCAATCGAAGCGCGGCTTTCCGCCTGGCGGGCCGCGCAAACCAAGGCGGTGGCCGAACGGCCCTCGCGAGAGGACTGAACCGTGTCATTCGAACTTGTCCCCGGTGCGACGATCGGGATTCTCGGCGGCGGACAATTGGGGCGCATGCTCGCTCTCGCGGCGGCGAAACTCGGGCTCAAGACCCATGTTTATGCGCAAGACCCCGAGAGCCCGGCATTCGACGTGGCAAGCGCGCGGACGATCGCTGCTTATGAGGACGAGCTGACATTGGTGGAGTTTGCCGGCACGGTCGAGCTTATCACCTACGAATTCGAGAACATCCCCTCCCGCACCGCTACGATTCTCGCCGATTCCTGCGTTGTGCGGCCAGGCCCCGAGACACTGGCGGTTTGCCAGGATCGCCTCGCCGAGAAGGAGTTTTTGACGGCGGCGGGAGTCAAGGCGGCGCCCTATATGCGGGTGGACGATGCCGGCGCGCTCGCCCGCGCCATCGCCCAGATCGGCCGCCCGTCGATTCTCAAGACGCGCCGGTTCGGCTATGACGGCAAGGGCCAAGTTTTGGTTCGCGAGGGTGCCGATCTCGCCGTGACGTTTCGCACGCTCGGCGGCGCGCCAGCGATCCTCGAAGCCGTCGTGCCCTTCTCCAAGGAGATCTCGGTGGTCGCCGCACGCGGGCCAAGCGGCGAATTCGCCGCCTACGACGTCTGTGAAAACAGTCATGAGAATCATATTCTCAAATCGACCCGCGTTCCCGCGCGCCTACCACCCGAGGTAGCGGCCGAGGCAGTCCGGCTCACGCGGGTGATTGTCGACGCACTCGTCTATTGTGGCGTCATCACGGTCGAAATGTTCGTGACGGGCGGGCAAGGGGGTGATGATGGGCCGCTCGCGCTTCTCGTCAACGAAATTGCCCCGCGCGTCCATAATTCCGGTCACTGGACGCTCGACGGCGCCGCCACCTCTCAATTCGAGCAACATATCCGGGCGATCGCCGGCTGGCCGCTCGGAGCCGCCAGCCGCCACGGCGCGGAAGCCGGCGGACACGTCGAAATGGAGAATTTGATCGGCGAAGATGTCCTCGCCTGGGCGAAAATCCTCGGCGAGCCCGGCGCGAGCCTGCATCTTTACGGCAAGGCGGACGCGCGGCCGGGCCGCAAGATGGGCCATGTGACCCGCATCGTACCCCACCCGGACCATTAGGACGGCGTATCCCTTCCCTGGACAGATAGCGCCGGGTCTGTTATCGGCATGGCTTCGCCGTTCGGGTGCTTCGTAGCGCCAGGGTGGTCGTGTCTTTACGTTCCCAATTAGGTTCGTCCCATCATGCGATGGCTGGCGCCTCACCCAAGGACTCCTGCGTGCAAGTTCTCGTTCGCGACAATAACGTTGATCAAGCCCTCAAGGCGCTCAAGAAAAAGATGCAGCGGGAGGGCATTTTTCGCGAGATGAAACTGCGCGGCCATTATGAAAAGCCCTCGGAAAAGCGCGCCCGCGAGAAGGCGGAGGCGGTGCGCCGGGCCCGTAAGCTGGCCCGCAAGAAACTGCAGCGCGAAGGGCTTCTGCCGATGAAGCCCAAGCCGCTGGTGGGGGCGCGCTGAGCGCTGGGAGGCGCGCGATTGCATGATCCGCGAAACCGATGCCTATTTTCGGGGCCATGCTCCGGCGCTCGGCCAACCTCTGGCGGGCAAGTTGGACAAGGGTGACCGGATGAAAGTTTTCGCGGCCGTGGTCAAAAATGCAAAGCTGGCCCGGCGGCGCGTTGTTGGTTATTTCTTATTGCTGGTCGCTTTCCTGCCCCTAGCCGGCTGCGAAACGGCGACCAACATCATGGGCAAACAGGGAACCGGCGTCGCCGAAGTAGCGAACCAATCGCCGCAGGAGGCCGCCAGCAACCTAGCGTCCCTGACCGACGTCATTCAGCGCAACCCGGCGAGCGCCGAAGCCTACAACACGCGCGGCGTGGCTTACGCAAGGACCGGCAAATTTCAAGAGGCGATCGCCGATTTCAGCCAATCGATCAAGCTCACTCCCGGCAATGCGGCCTCACTGACCAATCGGGCGCTCGCTTATCGTCAGATCAACCGCGACGACGCGGCATTGGCCGATTTCAACGGCGCCGTGGCGGCCGATCCCAACCACGCGCCGGCCTATCTCGGCCGCGCCAATCTTCTGCGCGTTCAGGGCAAGCTCGACGAGGCGCGGGCCGATCTCGACCAGGCGATCAAACTCAATCCCGAAAATGCCCAGGCCTTTCACGCCCGGGGTTTGATCTATCAGCGCGAAGGCCTGCATGAGCAGGCGATCACCGACTTCGACAACGCGATTGATCGCGATCCTTTCGCAGGAGCGCCCTACCAGGCCCGCGGGCAGAGTTTGCTCGCCATCGGCAAGAGCGACAAGGCGATCGAGGATTTCAACGCCGCGCTCAACGTCGACAACAAGAATGCCGAAGCCTGGGCCGGCCTTGGGCTCGCCTACGAAAAATCCGGCAATCGCGCGAAGGCGATCGAATCCTATCAGCGCGCGCTCGCCTTCGATCCGAACAGCCAGATTGCCAAGGAGGGCGTCACCCGCATCGGGCGGGTGTAAAAGCGGTTATTGTGAGAAATGGGACCGTCTCCGCATGGGACCTCGAAAAATATCCCTCATGGTTTTATGACCGGCGTTGGGGGTCGCGGCGGGGCAGATCGTTCCATCCTGGACCTCTCGTCGAGGCTGTCCGAAGCGGCCACCGTTTTTGCGCGGCGGCTTTGACCGGCACCCTCACCCGGCCGGCACACATGACCCGCCGGTTCACCCGGCCGCAGCCGCCATCCTTTCGAGCGAAGCGAGCCAGAGGCTCCATCGAACAACGTTTGCAAACAACGTTTGCAAACAAAGTTTGATGGCGTGGCGAACGGAGAACAGACGAAGCGGAGCATGTTAGAGACGAGGTTCGTCATTTTGATCTTGCCCCACGCGCGAACGATGCCGATGGTGCGCACGATCCCGGCTCCCATGCCGTTCTTTCGATCACCTGTAAAAGTCTAGATTCGATCCATCGGTCATTGTCAGATTTCGCCATTCATCCCATGGGCCGAGCATTATCGGCGAGGCGGAGTCGATTCTGTCAAGGACGCGAGCAATATTTTGCAAGTCCGGTATACCGGACTTGCCTGAATGCTCGCGCCGCGAAGCCGGTGCTTCGCATCCTTGACAGGATCGATCCGCTCGCCAAACTTGGCCCCATGAGATGAATGGCGCGCTGCGATTTCCCGCGACAGCGACTGAAATCTCAAGTCCAGTCTTTTACAGATCACCAAATACATGTTCGACGCGGGCGCGCACCTTCGCGCGCGTCGTATTGGCGGCCTTTCGCGCCTCGGCTCCGTTCGCGATTGCGCTAGGCCCTGCGATGAATGCGGCTCTTCAGGCCGTGCCAGGCCGCGCTTTTCCGCAATCTCTTGACTCGCGATAGGCGCTGCCGCCCTCCGCTCGCCTCGCGCCCTTCGCGTTTTTCTTTTTTCCCTTCGGGCGAAAAGCGCTTGCAACCAGCGCTCGCCATTCCATCAAGCTCCGCGTGACGGAACCTTTGGCTCGCTTCGCCCGCACGTTTGAAGCCGGGTTGCTCGTATCGAGCACATCTTCGCGCTTTTGACTGTCGCGCACGTGTAAAATCCTGGATTTGATCCACCGGACAGTGTCAGATTTCGCCGTTCATCGCATGGGCCGAGCATGATCCGTTCGCCAAACTTGGCCCCAAGAGATGAATGGCGCGTTGCGATTTCCCGCGGCAGCGGCGGAAAGCTCAAATTCAGACTTTTACACGCGCGCGCGCACGCCGCTCACCCCCATAACGGCGCGCGAATTTGGGCCGGCGGCGGCCGCCGGTATGGTTGTTGTAACCATAATAGGAGCGCGCGTGCTTCTTCGTCCAGCGCGCGTCCTTGTCCTTCTGGCGGTTCTTGGCCGGTTTGTTGTCCCATTCTTTTGCTGTCTTGCCTTCCTTGATCGTCGCGTTTTCCGCGCCCGCGTGATGCTGTTTTTGTGCCGCCACGATCTCGCGTCGATGATCTGTCCGCCCTCGCGCCCTTCGCGCTTTTCTTTTTTCCTTCGGGCGAAAAGCGCTTGCAACCAGCGCTCGCCATGGCCTCAATAAGCGCATTCCTCGAAGGCCGGCTCGATGCTTCCGGCCCATTGCGTTTTGAACTTCTTTATCAGCCGCTCGGCTTCGCTTCCTGCCGCGAGGACCGCATCGAGGGGATCGAGAAACACACTCTCGTCAAAACCCCGCGCATCACGCCGGTTGCGCTTGGCGAGACCCATGCGGGCAATACTTAGGACTTCGGCGGCGACCTCGCGCAGCCGCCGCCCGTGGATCGTCGCCGCAAGGCCGAGGTGTGGAACGCCGGCGCGCAATTTTTCCCGCGCCTCGGTGCTCCAGATTTTCACGATGTCCCAGGCCGCGTCCAACGAGGAAGGCTCGTAGAGGAGTCCTGTGAAAAACGCCGGAAGCGCCGGAAGGAACGGCCGGGGTCCAGCGTCGGCCCCGCGCATTTCGAGATAGCGTTTCAGGCGTACTTCCGGAAAAATGGTGGAAAGGTGGTTGGCCCAATCGGCGAGCGTCGCCTGCTCGCCCGGGAGCTGCGCGAGATTAGCCTTCAAAAGATCGCGAAAATCGGCGCCGGCCACGTCGTGATAGATGTCGCCGCGCTTGACGAAATACATTGGCACCGAAAGCGCGTAATCGACGTAGCGCTCGAACGACATCCCTTGTTCGAAAGCAAAAGGCAGCATGCCGCTGCGGGCCGGGTCCGTGTGGCGCCAAACCTCCGAGCGCGCCGAAAGAAAGCCGTTGAGCCTGCCCTCGGTGAACGGCGAATTGGCGAAGAGTGCCGTCGCGACCGGCTGCAAGGCCAGCGAAACGCGAAGCTTTTTGACCATATCGGCTTCGCTCGAAAAATCGAAATTGGTCTGCACGGTGGAGGTGCGAAACATCATGTCGAGGCCGCGCGATCCGACCTTTGGCATATATTTTATCATGATCGCGTAGCGCTGCTTGGGCATCAAGGGAATTTCGCCGAGCCGCCATTTGGGGCTCATGCCGAGCGACAGAAAGCCTATCCGTAACGGCGCGGCGACGACTTCGAGCGCCGAAAAATGGCTGTCGAGCTCGGCGTTGGTTTGATGGATTGTGTCGAGCGGCGCGCCGGAAAGTTCGAATTGACCGCCGGGTTCGAGCGAGATCCCGGCCCCGCTCGTTGCGTCGTATAGCCCGATGATATTCGGTCCGTCGGTGACCGGGGCCCAGATGAGCCTCTTTTGCATTCCCTCGAGAAGAGCGCAAATCCCGCCTTGGCCCCGCGCGGGCAGGCCTTCATAGGGCACGGGCGACCGGCCGGTCCGATAAAATGGAATCTTCTCATGTTCGGTGCCGATCCGGAATTGCTCCGGCGGCCTCGCGCCGCCGGCGATCCAGGCGACCAGTTCATCGCGCGACGTGATGGGGGTGGAATCCGTGACGTCGCGAGCCATTGCCAGACTTTGCTTTCACTTGCGCCAACATTTGCGGCCTATCGCAGACGCGCGGCCAGCGGCTTACCGGAGAACTCGCCGCCGAATTCCCTCTGGCCTCCGCGCGCCGCTACATAGGCGGGCGGGCGCCAGGGCGCAATGCTAGCGGCACAGTGGATGCCGTTGTGGAACCCGCCAGCGCAGCCACGAACGCTATCCGCTCACTGGCGCTTGCCGCTCATGATCTCATTGATTTCGGCCGAGACCGCACTTTGCGGGCCCGTGGACGGCGGGGTTCCGGGGTGCAGCATTTTGGTGAGGGTTTCGAGACCCGCCTGAATCGAGGCCGCGTCGGAACCGGGCACTTGCGGACTTCCGGTGGGGGCGGCGGTTCCCGCCGCCGGGCCAGTCGCGGGGGCAGCTCCTGGGCGGCTAATAAGATTTCCCAAGATGGACGCCAAAATACCGCCAAGCCCCCCTTGCCCTCCTCCGGCCGGCCCCGGAGCGGCCGATGGCGGTTGCTCGGGACCCGTCGGACTCCGCCCGCCGCCTAATATCTGGCCGAGAATGGAGCCGAGACGTCCTTGTCCGGCGGCGTTGGCGAGTTGCCCGAGGATCCCGCCAAACCCCTGATTTTCCATGGATTTCGCAAGGCCTCCGAAGAGCATCGAAGCGATAACAGGGAGCATTTTTGCCAGCGTGTCCGGGCTGATGCCGGTCCCGCTCGAAGCCCGCAGGGCGATCTCCTCGCGAGCGCTGTGAGAGGTAAGGATTTGGCTTAGAATATCGCCGCCCTTTTGCGCGGTCGCGGTCGCTTGCGCGGCGGCCGGATCGGTGAAAACCGCCAGATGCTGGCCCTCCCCCAAAGCGGAAATGAAAGAGCCGAACGCATGCGGTTCGGACGCCTGCTTCAAGAACCCCTCGGACAGCACCGGCACGACGGCCTTGACCGCCGCGTCCGCCTGTTCGGCCGTGATGCCGAATTGGGTTGCCAGATTATCGAGCGCATGGCCGCCATGGGCATTTCGTATAATCTCGTAAAGATTGAACATTGGCAGTCCTCCAAAGATTGCCGCGCGATGCTTGCGGACGG
>JALZAY010000077.1 GCA_030948025.1 Pseudomonadota bacterium | reverse complement strand
GATGCTGCAAGCCACGATCCCGATATCCAGGGGATACGCAGGTTCAATCAATTGCTCGCCGCCGAGCCCGGCGTCTGCGCCACGGCGATCCAAACCGTCGGAGCCAAGGGCCACGATGGTTTCGCGATCGTGCTCGTGACTGCTTAGCGTCACAGCCCTGACTTGGGTTGCCGTCCTTGTGTCCGGCGGCCCGTGGCGGCCATCTTTTACGTGGCGATCAATTTTGCGTTCATCCTTCATTAATCTCTGGACAAAACAAAAAAGTGAGACTCAGATGGAATCGATTCGGAGAGATGCGGCACATCGCTCCGGTCGGTTTCGAGGGGGCCTGACATGGCGCGCGCGGATTCTGCGCATGCTTCCGTGCGAGCGGGGGCAATACGAGGACTTGCCTGTACGGCGGCGCAACCCGCCGTTCTACGTTTAGCCCAGCTAGCCCAGCGCGAAATTTGGGCGCGGCGCGCGGTCCTCGCCACGGTGGCGCTCTTTGTCGGCGCGCTTGTCGCGATCACAGTCGGCTTGACGCGCGAGGCGTATGATCGCGCCGTAACGGATGCCTTCACCGACATCGAATTGACCGCCGGCGTCGTAGCCGGCAATCTCAACGGCGCGTTTCGGGATTCGCTCAAAACCGAACCGGCGGCGGCTCTGGCGCGGGCGGTGCCGTCCCGCGCCTTGGCCCGCGGGCAGCAGCTGGTCGTAACCGGCGCTGCCGGCGACATAGTCGCCGCCGCTCCCGCACTGTCCGGCTCTAACGTCACCCTCGCCGATTATTTGGGGCCCTCGCAGCCATTGACGATTTTCGCGGAAAAAGCCGGCGTCTTGCGGATCAACCTCGCGGACGGCGCGGATGCTTTGGCGGCCGTGCGCACGCTCGATCCGCCGTTCGGCCAAGTCGCTATCGTCCATCCCATGGTGGCGGTCCTCGCCGAATGGCAAGCGGCGGCGTTTCGCGCCACCATTCTTTCGATCTGCACGGTCCTTGTGCTGATTGCCCTGGCGATCGCTTATTTCTGGCAGGCGTCGCGTGCACGCGACGCCAATCAATTGTGCGAGAGGATGCAGAACCGAGTTGATACCGCGCTTGGCCGGGGACGCTGCGGCCTCTGGGATTGGGATCTCGCACGCGGGCGTATCTACTGGTCGGATTCGATGTACGAGATGCTTGGCATGACGCCGGCCGGCCAATTCATGTCCTTTGGCGACATCAATGCGCTGGTTCATCCGCAGGATGGCGCCCTCGCAACGATGGCCGAAATGCTGACTGGTTCGCAAGCCGATTCGATCGATCACGCTTTCCGGATGCAGACTGTCAACGGCGAGTGGATCTGGGTGCGGGCACGGGCCGAGCTCGTGCGGGAGCGGGCGGGCGGACCCTCGCACCTCGTCGGCATCGCCGTCGACATCACCGAACAAAAGGCCCTCGCCGAGCGCACCGCCACCGCCGACATACGCCTTCGCGACGCGATCGAGACCGTGTCGGAAGCTTTCGTTCTGTGGGACGCCGGCAACCGGCTCGTCATGTGCAATTCCAAATTCCAGAAATTTCATCATCTGGCGAGCGACGCGATCCTCGCCGGGACGCCCTATGCGCAGGTGATGGGGGAAGGGACTCCCCCCGTGATCAAGACTCAAATCGCGCTTGGCGAGCGGCCGCTTGCCGGGGCGCGCACCTACGAGGCGCGTCTTGGCGACGGCCGCTGGCTGCAAATCAACGAAAGGCGCACTAAGGACGGCGGCTATGTTTCGGTCGGCACCGACATCACCGCGCTCAAGCGCCACGAGGAACAATTGATGGACTCGGAACGCCGCCTCTTGGCGACCGTCGCCGACTTGCGCAAATCTCGCCAAACCCTGGAATTGCAGGCGAAGCAGCTCGCCGATCTCGCCGAGAAATATTTGGAACAGAAGGCCGAGGCCGAGACCGCGAACCGGGCCAAATCCGAATTTCTCGCCAATATGAGTCACGAACTGCGGACTCCGCTCAACGCCATCATCGGCTTTGCCGAGTTGATGCACCAAGAAACATTCGGCGCCTTGGGATCGCCGAAATATG
The DNA here is from genome assembly GCA_030948025.1 of Pseudomonadota bacterium. GTDB lineage: Bacteria > Pseudomonadota > Alphaproteobacteria > Rhizobiales > Beijerinckiaceae > Methylocapsa. The sequence goes on along the minus strand of JALZAY010000077.1, from coordinate 13,507 downwards.
CCGGTTATTGCAGCGACATACGGCAAAGCGGCCAATATCTGCTCGGCGTGATCTCGGATGTCCTCGACATGTCGCGCCTCGAATCCGGCCGGGTCCGGCTTGAGAAGACCGATTTCGAGATCGATGCCACGGTCGGCGCAGCGGTTGCGGCGGTTGCCACAATCGCCACCGAAAAGGAAATCAGCCTTCTCGCCGAAACCTTGCCGGACACGTCTATCCATGCCGACCGCGCCGCGATTGAAAAAATTCTCACGATTCTTTTGCGCAACGCGGTTAAATTCACCCCGAATTGCGGCCGCGTCAGCGTCCGCGCGCGGATGGTTCAGGGCGCTCTAAATATCTATGTTGAAGATACCGGAATGGGCATTCCACCGGCACGCCTGGCAAGGCTTGGCCGGCCGTTCGAACAATTGGACGGAACCCTCGACAACGGCATGAAGGGTTCGGGCCTTGGCCTCGCGATCGCGCGTTCGCTCGTCGATTTGCACGGGGGCTCGATACGCATCCGGTCATCGCTTGGCAATGGAACGATCGTCCTCGTCCATTTGCCCGAGTTAAGCGACGTGCCGCGCCAAAAGCTGCTTTTGGCGGCAGGCGCCTTGCGCCGGCCCGCGCAGCCGCAGTTGCGTGCCTCAGCGGGGTGACAAAACATCATCGAAAACACGGCGCACGTCGGCGCGCATGTCGCGAAGGCAGCTTTCGAGCCCGCCGATGCCCGGCTGCCCGGCCACTTTCGCAAGGCGCCGCTTGACCGCTTCGTTCGCCGCGCGTGGATCGGTGCCGGGGTCCAAGGTCAGGCGCTGGATTTGCGTAACATCCGAAAAGAGGTGGTACGCGTTCACCAAAATGCGCGCGCGCTCCGCGCCGAGCAGTCCGCACGTCGCCGCGGTCTCGATCACGACCAAGGCCGAAACGCATACGAGGCTTGGCTCGGCATGGGCGTGGCGCAGCAAAAGATATTGGGCCAAGAATTCGATGTCGATAAGCCCGCCCGCCGCAAGCTTCAGATCCCAAGGGTCGCCGTCTCCCTTCGCTTGCGCGATGAGGCGCCGCATTTCATAAACATCTTGGCGCAGCGCGCCGCCGCGCCGCCGCATGAGCACCGCACGGATCGCATCGCTGACTTGTACTCCAAGGTGAACATTGCCCGCGATAGGTCTCGCGCGCGTCAACGCCATGTGCTCCCAAGTTTCGGCCGCCTTGGTTTGATAATCGACGAAACTCGTAAATTGGGTCGCGAGCGGTCCCTTGCCGCCGGAAGGGCGCAACCGCATATCGACCTCGTACAGCCGGCCGCGCCGCGTCGCGACGGTCAACGCGGAGATAAGACGCTGCGCTAAGCGGGTGTAATATTGCACCGCGTGAAGCGGCCGGGAACCATCGGACTCCGGCCGCGCCGGATCGAAATCATAGATGAGCATAAGATCGAGATCCGAGGCCGCGGTCATTTCGCGCGAGCCAAGCTTGCCAAGCGCCAAAACGATCAACCTGCCTCGCGGCACGCGCCCATGCTCGCCCGCGAAGACGCGCTCCACATGAACGAGGCAAGCCTCGACGATGCTCGCCGCCAGCGCCGAATAGGCGAGTGCCGCCGCGGAAGGTTCGATCGTTGCGGACCACAAACGCAGGCCGATGGGAAAGAGTTCCTCCTGCGCGAAATCGCGCAGCGCGTCGAGGAATTCCTCGGTCTCAAATTTATGTTGCAAGATTTGTCCAGCGCGTTGCTTGAACGCATTTTCATCGAGGGGAGCCTTGAGGACTTCCGGATCGATCGCGGCGTCGAGCACATGCGGACGGCTTATGACGGTGCGCGCGAGTCTTGGCGCGCCGCCAAGAATTTCGCCGAACAATTCGCAGATCGGCGGATTGGATTTCAACACCGAAAAAAGTTCGGCTGCCGCGGGCATGCCGGCCAGCGCGGTATCGAACGCAGCGAGCGCGGCATCGGGGTCGCCTGAGTGCGCGAACGCCTGCAAAAGCAGCGGCACCAATTCGGTAAGGACTTCCCGCGCGCGAGGGGTGCGCACGGCGGGACGGCGGCCGAAATGCCAGCCGCGGATCGTCTCGGCCGCGAGCGGCGCTTTCTTGAAGCCCAACCGCAACAATGTTTCAAGAGTTTCCAGATCGTCGCCAGCACCCGTGAAAACAAGACTGCCGGCAGCCGCATCGAGCCGCGGCGAATGTTCGAACAGCCGACCATAATGATGCGAGACGAGCCGCAGGCGATGGGTAACGTCAGTGCAAAAACGGCTTGTCCGCGTGTAACCGCAAAACCTGGCGAAGCGCCCAAGGATTTCTGGGTCTTGTGGCAAACGCTGCGTTTGCTCATCGGCGACCATCTGCAACCGGTGTTCGATTTCGCGCAGGAAGAGATAGGACGCGCGCAAGTCCGCGACCGCCTCGCGCGTGACCCAGCCTTCCCTGCCGAGTTCATCCAGCATGTCGAGGGTGCGCGCGCCCCGCAGGCGAGGCCTCTTGCCGCCGAAGATCAATTGCTGGGTCTGCACGAAAAATTCGATTTCGCGAATGCCGCCGCGTCCCAGTTTCACGTCGTGACCGGCGACGGCGATCTCGGCATGTCCCCGGACCGCGTGGATCTGGCGCTTCATGGCGGCAATGTCCGCGATCGCGGCATAATCGAAATACTTTCGCCAAATGAAAGGCATGAGATTGCCGAGAAAAGTCTCCCCGAGCGCCTTGTCACCGGCGGCCGGCCGCGCCTTGATCAAAGCCGCGCGCTCCCAGTTTTGGCCAAGACTTTCGTAATACGCATAGGCGGCGGGCAGCGCGATCGCCACCGCCGTCGAACCGGGATCGGGACGCAACCGCAAATCGACGCGCAGGACATAGCCGTCGCCGGTCCGCTCCTGGAGCAGCCGGACAAGTCCCTTCGTGATGCGCGCAAAGAGCGTCGCGGGCTCCGCCGCCCCAGCGATCGAAGCACAATCGGGATCGAAGAAGACCACGATATCGACATCGCTCGAATAATTGAGTTCGCGCGCGCCGAGCTTGCCGAGCGCCAGTATGACGAGACCGCATCCCTGTTCGGGGTTCGCGCCATCGGAAAGCCGCAGCCGATCCGCGCGAGCGGCATCGCGCAACAGAAAGCACAGCGCCACCGATATGAAGACATCGGCGGCGCGCGACAGCGCCCCGGTCGCCGCGATCACATCGAAAACGCCACCTAGATCGGCGAGCGCGACGAGAAGCGCGGTCTCCTGCTTCGCAAGCCGCAACGCGCGCATGATCGCGGCCTCGCTGGAGGCCTGGCCGCAGGATTGCTCGAGAATGGCAAGGCACGTCTCAAGGCAGGCCGCGGGGGAAGTCTCGAGACATCGCTTGAGCCGGGAGGCGTTCGCCGTCGCGAGCTGCCAGAGAAATGGCGAATGATCGGCAAGCGCCAGAAGCAGGGCGCGCACGCCGGGCTCATTGGCGAGGCTCTGCAATTCCGCGCCGCCGGGCATTGCCAGAAAGTCGGCGAGGCGGGATTCGGCGCGGCGCGCATCGTAAAGGTGCGGCGCGGCGCACAGGCGCCGCCAAAGCGGAAGGCCCGTGTAGTCTTCTGGAGGAACATCGCTCATGCCGCCTTGTCCGGTTGCGGCAGGACAAGCGGCGCCCGTGGTTCGCGCCGGACAGGAGCCGCCGGAAGACGAATCACGACACGAAGGCCTGGCTCATTATCCTCGATCCGCAAGCTTCCATTGTGGAGACGTGCCACCGCCGCGGCAAGCGAAAGGCCGAGGCCGGAGCCAGGCCGCGAGCGCGCGTTTTCGAGCCGGACGAATCGATCGAGCACGCGCAGGCGATCGTTCTCGGCGATGCCCGGACCGCGATCCGCGACGACGAACTCGACATTGCCGCCACTCCGCCGCGCCGAGAGTTCGACGGTGCCTTTGGGGGCTTGCGCGGGCGCGGGGTCCGGGCCGCTCCGCGCCGCCTCGGGGGTCCCGTATTTCAACGCGTTGTCGACAAGATTGGCGACGGCCTGACCGGCAAGCTCCCGGCTTCCATGCAGAGTGAGCCCCGGCTCGGCGGAAATTGCAAGCATGATGCCGCGTTCCTCCGCCAACGGCTCGTACAGTTCGCCGACGTCTCGGGCGACCGACGCGGCGTCGAAATCGATCATGCCTTCGCGCCCGGCGCCTGCTTCCGCGCGAGCGATGCTTAACAGTGCATCGAAAATTTGGATTAAACGGTCGGATTCATCGAGCGCTTTTTCGAGCGCGCCGCGATAATCCTCCTGGCTTTTAGCGGTGCGTAAAGCTTGTTCCACCCCGCCCCGCAGACGGGTCAAGGGCGTCTTGAGGTCGTGCGCGATATTGCCGGAAACCTCTTTCAACCCCGCCATCAATATAGCGATCCGCTCCAGCATGGCGTTGAAATTTTGCACGAGCCGGTCGAGTTCATCGCCGGTCCCGGCCAAACGCAGCCGGCCGGAGAGATCGCCGGCGACGATTGCCTGGGCATTGGCGTTGATTGCATCGACGCGATTGAGAACGCGCCGTGCAACCCAGAGCCCGCCAAGGGTTCCGATCACCACGAGCCAAAGGAGCGAAGTGAGCAGGGCTTCGCCGAGAACATGGCGCAACCCTTCGCCTTCCGCGAGGTCGTGCCCGACGAGCAGGTGGAAACCGCCCGCCAAGACAAAATTGCGGGCGAGCGCCCGGTGTTGCCCGCCCGTATCGCCCGGAGGCTGGTAAGCCGTCTCGACAAGGCCAGGACGGGTCAGAATATCCGGCGGCAGGCTCACGATATTGCCGGCGATCGGTACTCCCGCCGCGGTTGTGACCAAGTAAAGGCCCGCGCCAGGCCGGCGGGTCCGCTTTTGGATGATGTTGACAAGGCGACGTATGCCGCCTTGCGCATATTGCTCGGAAAGTCCGGTAATGTCGGTGTCGATGGTCTGCGCGATCTGCTCGCTGATCAGGTGCTCCATGTTCCAGCCGACAGCGCCGAGGACAAGCCCGGCGCCGATCGCGGAAATCGCCAAATAGGCGAGCGATATCTTGAACACCGTCGTGCGAAAGAGCTTACCTAGAGCCATCGCGTATCATGTATCCGGCACCGCGTATCGTCTGGAGGAGCGGAGGGTCGAAGCCTTTGTCGATCTTGCCGCGCAGCCGCGAAATATGAACGTCAATGACATTGGTTTGCGGATCGAAATGATAGTCCCATACGTTTTCAAGCAGCATCGTCCGGGTGACCACTTGGCCGGCATGTTTCATCAAATATTCGAGCAAGCGGAATTCGCGCGGCTGCAACGGAATTTCCTTGCCGTCGCGGGTAAGCTTGTGGGCAAGACGGTCAAGTTCTAGGCCATTCACGCGAAAGACGGTTTCCTCGCCCAGGCCCGGCCGGTTTCGCCGGGCGAGCACCTCGACTCGCGCCAGAAGCTCTGAAAATGCGTAAGGCTTGGCGAGATAATCGTCACCGCCCGCGCGCAGCCCCTTGACGCGGTCGTCGACCTGTCCAAGCGCGGACAGGATAAGGACGGGCGTCAGGATTTTCTCCGCCCGCAGGTTGCCGATGAGCGAGAGGCCGTCGAGTTTTGGGAGCATGCGATCGACAATCAAAACATCGTAGGTTTCATCGCGGGCACGGGCGTAGCCGTCAAGGCCGTCGCCGACATCATCGGCGACATGACCGGCCTCGCGAAATGCCTTGACCATGTAATTGGCGGCTTCGGAATCGTCTTCGACGATGAGGATGCGCATGAGCGACATATAGCTCATCCCTGTGCAAAGCAGCAGGCCGGAAGTTTCCTTCCGGCCTGTCGCCTCCTGGGGCCGGCGCCGCAACGGGGGGGCGCGGTACCGGCCCACTAAGCCTCGGGGACGTGAGGCTCAGGAAGCCGGTTTGACCGCGATCGCGACGAAATGGGTGCCGTCGCTACCCTTGACCCGCAAAAGGACGGCCTTGCGATTGTCCTTTTTGGCCTCGGCTAGCACCGCGCTGATGTCCGCCGGCTGGTTGACCGCATGGCCGCCCGCCTCAAGAATGACGTCGCCGATCTGCAAACCCTTCTGCGCGGCCACCCCATCGGGATCAATGTCGGATATGACCACCCCGTGGCTTCCCGCTCCTTCGACGCTGGAGGCAGGGGCGAGCGTAAGGCCGAGGCCGCTAAACGCATTATTGTCCTGGCTCATGCCCGGATTTGCACGCGCTTCCTTGTCGTCCGGCAAAGAGCCGAGCTTTACCGGCGTGGTTTTCTCCGATCCATCGTGCCAATAGATCAAATCGGTCTTTTTCCCCGGGCCGAGGGCCGCCACCCTGCGCGCGAGGTCGCGCGGACCGTCGATCCGCTCGCCGTCGATCCCGAGGATCACATCGCCCGATTTAAGTCCGGCCGAGCTTGCCGGAGAATTCGGCTGGGCTTCCGCGACGAGAGCCCCTTTGGTGGACTTCAGTCCGAGACTATCTGCGATTTCCGCAGTGACCGGCTGAATCTGGACGCCAATCCAACCCCGCGCGACCACGCCTTTGTCTTTCAATGCGGCAATTACAGTTTTCACAGTCTCAGCGGGAATGGCAAAACCAATGCCGACGCTTCCGCCCGAAGGCGAGAAAATCGCCGTATTGACGCCGACCACTTGACCTTGGGTATTGAAAGTGGGACCGCCCGAATTGCCCCGGTTGACCGGCGCATCGACTTGCAGGAAGTCATCGTAGGGCCCGGCGCCAATATCGCGCCCGCGCGCCGAAATGATGCCCGCCGTAACCGTTCCCCCCAATCCGAAAGGATTGCCGACCGCGATCACCCAGTCGCCCACCCGTGGCGTGGCGGTGGCGAAGTCCACAGCCTGGTAGGGACCGCCCTGCTTGATCTTCAAGAGAGCGAGATCGGTTTTCTTGTCGGTTCCGACGATGGTTGCCGGCACGGTCTTGCCGTCGTCCAAGGTCACCGAGACCTCGGTGGCGTTCTCGACGACGTGGTGGTTCGTGACAACATAGCCATCGGCGGAGATAATGAACCCGGAGCCTTGCGCTTGGGTGAGGTGCGGCTTGAGGTGATGATCGTGCGGCGTTCCTTCCTCGCCGAAATGTTTAAAGAAGCGTTCGAGTGGATCGCCCGGCGCGATATGCGGTATTTCGAGCTCGTCGCTAGAATCGGCCGTCTCGGTGGTCTTCACCTTGACGGACACGACCGCGCCGCGCACGTGGTCGACCACGTCGGCGAAAGTGACCGGCGAAACGACGGGAGACACCTGGCTCTGAAGCGCGGCGGCCTGCGCCTGAGCGAAACCGCCATCGTTCATGGCAGCCAAGGCCAGGGCGGCCACGGTCGCAAGCAGCGCGGCACGGATCTCGTGGCGCCGGCGCACGATCAAGGGCGGCGAACCCAGGGTAGCGGGCCGGGGAGAGTGGACATTAGCCATTGACTACTCCATTGCAAAAATTAACGACGGCGCACCGTCTTCGGCCATCAACATGGGGACGCCCAGCTTACACCGCCATTTCGATCGCATGAAAGTTTTGTAACACAAGCGCGTTGTTGTTCCCGCAGTACTTGCCTTGGCATACGGCAAGCTAAAAATCGTTTGCAGCCAAATCGGTTCCAACCTCGTTCAAAGTTCTTAATTTCCGTCGCTTCTGGCAGGATCAGGCACCGCGCCTGGATCGGCCGGATAGTATCGTTGGACGGGGGGGCGCCGGTTCCCGTGCGGGGCCGGAATGGAACCTGGCGGCGGCCCTACTTCAATTGGTGGGCCGAGCGGCGGAGGCTCCGCCCCTGGCTGCCCCTGCGGCGGCTCGCTCATCTGCACATCGCTTGCCGGAGCGCGATTTTCGCTTGGCTGACCTCGGCGCGGCCGACGGGATGGTTTTTGGGCCGGGTTTTGGGGACTTTCCGGCGGCGCGGGCGCCACCTCCGCTGGCGCCGCGGGGCTCGCCTCAAGCGCCACGCCGCTCTCGCAGCCGGTCAGCCAAATGTCATAAATCGGATGCTCGATGCCGTGCAGGCCCGGGCTCGCCGCGAACATCCAACCAGAAAAGATCCGCTTGTATTGGTTGGCGGCATCGACCTCGTCCACCTCGACGAAAGTGGTCGTCTGCGGCGCCTCCGTCGCGGGGCGCGTGTAACAGGCACGTTCGGTAATCTGGAGCGAACCGAATTGCACGGTTTCGCCGGCCGCGGCTTGAAAGGCAATCGTGCGTCCGGTGATCTTGTCCAATCCGGCAAAGACCGCGACAGGATGCTTGATCTTGCCGGCGTGCGCCGGGCCCGCGACCATCAGCATCGAAATGACAAGGAAGCCAGCCAAATGGCCCAATCGGGCTAGATAGACTTGCGTCAAGGCTTCGATCATGAACAATTCGGACGCCACATTAGAATTCCGGAGAATTCCCGACATGGACATCGAGACATAAAAACGGCGATTTTGCGCCTCCCCTCATGCCCGGCATTTAATTCGGAGAACCGCGTGCTCGCTGACTTCCAAAATCAGCGCGGACGCTAAACACGCCAATGACTTCGACAATTCCTCGTTGCCTACACGCGAATCCTTTTAATGTATAATTGAAATGCCGGTCAGCCGTGTCGTAGCGTGGAGAACGCCAGCACGAAACCTAGAAAGACAAGAACAAACATGACTATTTGGCCTGCCGCACCCTCGAATTCAAAACCGATACACTTAAATTTTATTGGCCCCTCGACGCTTCTCAATAGCGTTACCAACGCGCCAGCCCCCATGGCCGACATCGGTATCCCTATAATTATTATGTAATGCTTTGACACAAGATCGAATTGAACACATTGTGGAGAAAATAAACACCACACACTTATAAAAAAAATTCCGTATAGTGTAAATACGTTTGCTGCCGCCAAAGCAACAGCATATTTACGAATTTTCAAATCCAGCGAGCTTTGTTCGACCTGATTTAGGTTTTCTGGATCGGACATGCATCACCCCCCAAACATAGTTGCGAGTTCCTACGTCGTTACCGCCCCGTTCGGCGGTGCCGCTGAATTCATCATTGTCGAAAAGCTCACTCGCCGTTGCGGCCGCGTCGCGGCGCAGGCCCAACGAGGAACCCGGCGGCAAGAAAAGATCGCCACAGAGACGCTTGCTTCATAAACTTAAACATAAATGGCGCGGCCTCGGCCTTGAACGGCGAGGCACCAAGAAGGCGGCGGCCTGCCGCCTATTCCCGCACCTGTCTAACAGTTGCGAGAGCGCCACGAAAGCCGGGCCGAAAAGACCTACGCCTTCGAGGCACGCTGGATCGCGGGCTCAAGTAGGACCGGGAAATTGACGGAATTGGCGATGAAGCATTTCTTATGGGCGTCCTGGTGGAGGCGCAGCGCCTCTTGAACGTCGCCAGACTCAATCGTCACCTTTGGCCGCAAAAGGACGGACTCGAAATGTCCCCCGCTCTCCTGCGATTCGATCAAGCGGCCGGACGGGCGATCTTCATAAGCCCGGACGATAATCCCGGCATTGGCGCAAAGATGCAAATACCAAAGCATGTGGCATGAGGAAATCGCCGCGACAAGCAAGTCCTCGGGATTGTGCCTCGCGGGGTTGCCCAGAAACGCCTGGTCCGCGGACATCAGGAGATCTGGTTTTCCCGCCGCGCGCACCACATGGTCGCGACCGTAGGCCGTATAAGCCGAAGTGCCCCGCCCCCGGTTGCCTGTCCAAGTGATGTTCGCCTCGTAGAGGCGGGCTCGTCCAGCCATGGGCAAGACTCCACCTCAGCCTTCCGGCGTCCAGGCCTCGTAATCGCCGGTCGCCGGAGGCCGTGCATTGGCGGCCAAGGTCGAGCCAGGCGGACGCCAGGCTTGCGGCGTGCCGGTCAAATTCGGCCGGTACGGCAATTCCCACGCGCGGGCGGCATAATCCTCTGCGGTTGGCGGTATATCGACCGTGTGATGCAGCCAGCCATACCAGCCGGGCGGCGTCATCGACCCCTCGCTCTCGCCCGCGTAAATCACCCACCGGCGCTCGAAGCCAAGCGCCTCGTCGATCTTCCTTGTGCGGTAATAGCGATTGCCGAATTCGTCCTTGCCGGCGAATTTGCCAAAGAGCAATGTGTGCAACGCCGTATTTAGGGTCTGGCCGTTCCACCAGGTAAAAATCCGAGCGAGCCATGTCATCGGTTTGATCTGCCTTCGGCGTTGCGGGAACTCTCACGCCGGCACCGGGCGTTTATGAGCGCGCGCGGCACCAGTGTCCAGAGTGGGCCCCGCAAAGCAATTTCTTAACCAATCCACAACATTGATTTCTCGACGGCGACACAACATATAGTATGTTCATTGGATTGAGGTCTAGTTTTAGGGACACAGCCAATGCGAATCGAGCGGCGTTACACCAAGCCTGACCAATCCCCTTACGCGGATATCGCGTTTCGGACGACGAAAAGCGAAATCCGCAATCCCGACGGATCGATCGTTTTCTCGGCTGACGGCATCGAGGTTCCCTCCGCGTGGAGCCAGGTCGCGGCGGACGTGCTCGCGCAAAAATATTTCCGCAAGGCGGGGGTGCCCACCCGGTTGAAGCGGATCGAGGAAGACGCGGTTCCGTCTTTCCTTTGGCGCTCCGCCGCGGACGAAGAAGCGCTCGCGGCCTTGCCGAAATCCGGGCGCAATACGGGCGAAACCTCGGCCCGCCAAGTCTTCGACCGCCTTGCCGGCGCCTGGACCTATTGGGGCTGGAAAGGCAAATATTTCGACAGGGAAGCGGATGCGGCCGCCTTCTTCGACGAATTGCGCTTCATGCTGGCGCGTCAGATGGCGGCGCCCAATTCGCCGCAATGGTTCAATACCGGGCTCCATTGGGCCTATGGCATCGATGGGCCGAGCCAGGGCCATTATTATGTCGACCACGAGACCAAAAAGCTCGTCAAGTCGAAGTCGGCCTACGAGCATCCGCAACCACATGCCTGTTTCATCCAGTCCGTCGCCGACGATCTCGTCAACGACGGCGGGATCATGGATCTTTGGGTGCGCGAAGCCAGGCTCTTCAAATATGGCTCCGGCACCGGCTCGAATTTTTCCAAATTGCGCGGCGAAAACGAAAAGCTTTCCGGCGGCGGCAAATCCTCCGGCCTGATGTCGTTCTTGAAGATCGGCGATCGTGCCGCGGGCGCGATCAAGTCGGGCGGCACGACAAGGCGAGCCGCGAAAATGGTCATCGTCGATGCCGATCATCCTGACATCGAGGATTTTATCGAATGGAAAGTGAAGGAGGAGCGGAAAGTCGCCGCGCTCGTCACCGGCTCGAAAATTCTGCAAAAGGCGATGAAGGCTATTCTTCGCGCCTGCGTCAATTGCGACGGGCCGGGCGATGATTGTTTCGATCCGGAAAAAAACCCCGCCCTGAAAAAAGAAATCAAGCTCGCGCGGCGCGCCTTCGTCCCCGACGCGGCCATTAAAAGAATCATTCAGTTGGCGCGCCAGGGCAATCCCTCCGCCCAAATCGATTTCGAAACTTTTACGGCCGATTGGGACTCCGAGGCCTATCTCACCGTCTCCGGCCAGAACTCGAACAATTCCGTGCGCGTGAGCGACGAATTTCTGCGCGCGGTCGAGGAGAATCGCGATTGGACCTTGACCCGGCGGCTCGACGGCAAGGCGCATAAGGTGATGAAAGCGCGGGCCCTCTGGGACAAGATTGGCCGCGCCGCCTGGGCCTCGGCCGACCCGGGCCTGCAATACCACACGACGATCAACGATTGGCACACTTGCCCCGCGGCGGGTCCGATCCGCGCCTCGAATCCGTGCTCGGAATATATGTTTCTGGACAATACGGCGTGCAATCTCGCCTCGCTCAACCTGCTCCAGTTCCGTGACCTGGCGACGGGAGAATTCGACGCAGACTCCTATGAACACGCGGCGCGGCTGTGGACGATCGTGCTCGAAATCTCGGTCATGATGGCGCAATTTCCGGCCAAGAAAATCGCCAGGCTTTCTTACGATTATCGCACGCTGGGCCTTGGCTACGCCAATATCGGTGGGCTGTTGATGTCGTCCGGCATCCCTTACGACAGCGACGAAGGCCGCGCGATTTGCGGCGCGCTTTCGGCGATCATGACAGGCGCCGCCTATGCCACATCGGCGGAGATGGCGAGCGAACTCGGCGCCTTCGAGGGCTATGGGGAGAATGCCTCCGCGATGCTGCGCGTGATGCGCAACCACGCCCGGGCGGCAAATGGCGAGGCGTCCGGCTTTGAGGCTTTGTCGATCGCGCCGGTGCCCCTCGACCACGCGGCTTTACCCTATAGTGCGCTTGGCGATCATGCCCGCGCCGCTTGGGCGCGCGCCGTCACGCTCGGCGAAAACCATGGCTATCGCAACGCGCAGGTGACCGTCGTCGCGCCGACCGGCACCATCGGCCTCGTGATGGATTGCGACACGACGGGCATCGAGCCTGATTTCGCGCTCGTCAAATTCAAGAAACTCGCCGGCGGCGGTTATTTCAAGATCATCAATCGCGCCGTGCCCGAAGGTTTGCGCGCGCTCGGCTATCGCCAAGCCGAAATCGACGAGATCGTGACCTATGCGACGGGGCGTGGCTCATTACGCAATGCGCCGGCGATCAATCACGAGAGCCTTTCCGCGAAAGGTTTTACGGCGGAAAAGCTGGCCGAATTGGAGGCGACGCTGGCGAGCGCCTTCGACATTAAATTCGTCTTCAACAAATGGACTCTTGGCGCGGAGTTCCTCACCGGCGCGCTCAAAATACCGGCCGAAAAGCTTGCGGATCAAAATTTTGATCTCTTGAACTTTTTGGGATTCTCCCGCGCGGAAATCGACGCCGCCAATATTTTCGTCTGCGGCGCCATGACGCTTGAAGGCGCGCCGCATTTGAAGCCGGAGCATTACGCCGTGTTCGATTGCGCCAACCCCTGCGGGCGCACGGGCAAACGCTTTCTTGCCGTCGAAAGCCACATCCGCATGATGGCGGCGGCGCAGCCTTTCATCTCCGGCGCGATCTCGAAGACGATCAACATGCCGAACGACGCGACCATCGAGGATTGCAAGGAGGCCTATATCCTCTCCTGGCGGCTCGGTCTGAAAGCCAATGCGCTGTACCGCGATGGCTCGAAATTGTCGCAGCCCTTGAACAGCCAGTTGATCGCCGATGACGACGACGAGATGGAGGAAGCCGTAGAGGCGCTGATTGCCTCCAACGCCCCGGCGCGGGCGTCGGCGGTCGCCGAAAAGATCGTCGAAAAAATTGTCGAGCGGATCGAGCGCATCAGAGAGCGCGAGCGCCTGCCCGACCGCCGCAAGGGCTATACGCAAAAGGCGGTCGTCGGCGGCCACAAGGTCTATTTGCGCACCGGCGAATATGCCGATGGGCGGATCGGCGAAATTTTTATCGACATGCACAAGGAAGGCGCGGCGTTCCGGTCGCTGATGAACAATTTCGCCATCGCGATTTCGGTCGGTCTGCAATATGGCGTGCCGCTCGAGGAATATGTCGATGCCTTCACTTTCACCCGCTTCGAACCGGCGGGGCTGGTGCAAGGCAATGACGCGATCAAGAACGCGACCTCGATC
>JALZAY010000076.1 GCA_030948025.1 Pseudomonadota bacterium | reverse complement strand
CGAACCCATGCCGTTCGGGGTCTTCATCGTTTCGCACGTTCCCTTCGGGACATATTTCCAAGCATTGCCCTGGTAATCCACCTTCGATGTCCCGGCGCAGGTGGTGCCTGCCCCCGCCTTGCAATCGTTTTGGCCCTTGAGCGCGACGCCATAGCATTTGTCCTTATCGCCCATCATCTTGTCGCCCTGCTTCATTTGGGCCAAGGCAGGCCCCGCAAGAAGAGCGAACGCGGCGGCGAGCGTGGCAGCGGTGATCTCGGTTTTTGTGATCATGATTGGTTCCCTTTTTTAAACGAAAGGCGGGTTATGGACGCGGGAAATCAGATGTCCTCCCTCCCCCGCCCGCAGCAACGGCGCACCGTTTCTACTTCTTTCTCTACGCGGGAGCGAGCGCGGGCGTTACGCATCGCGGCGGATATTTTCCATCACAAAAACGTGATAGCGAGGCCCTAGAGGAGATGTAACGAGAAGCTATCGGCGGCCGAATAAGAGTGGATGGGGTTCTTGTGCGCGGCGATGGACAAGGAACGGAGTGGGCTCCTCTGATGCGCGCCGCCATCGCCGGGTGACGCAAAAAAAAGGGGCGCGCGGATGCCGCGTGCCCCTGTCGCGCATCAAGACTTGCTGGGGTTTAGCGAACCCATGCCGTTCGGGGTCTTCATCGTTTCGCACGTTCCCTTCGGGACATATTTCCAGATTGTGCCGTCGTAATCGACCTTCGATGTCCCGGCGCAGCTGGTGCCCGCTCCCGCCGCGCAATCATTTTGTCCCTTCAGCGCGACCCCGTAGCACTTTTCCTTCCCTGGCTTGTCGCCGCCCATGGTCTGGGCCGAGGCAGGCCCCGCGAGAAGAGCGAACGCGGCGGCGAGCGTGGCGGCGGTGAGCTCGGTTTTTGTGATCATGATTGTTTCCTTTTTTAAACGAAAGCCGGTTTTGGACGCGGGAAATCAGATGTCCTCCCTCCCCCGCCCGCAGCAACGGCGCAACGTTTCTACATCTTTTTCTACGCGGGAGCGAGCGCGGACGTTGCGCATCGCGGCGAATATTTTCCATGACAAAACGTGATAATGAGGCCGCACGGAAGATGTAACGCCAGGCCGGCGGCGGCCGAAGTAAAGTGATGGGATCGTTTTGCGCGATGATGGACGAGAAAAGGAGTGGGCCCTGCTGATGCGTGCCGGCAATGCCGGCGACGCGGATTCCTACCGGCGTCTCCTGCTCCAATTGACGCCGGTGCTTCGCGCGGTGGCGCGCCGGGGCCTTGCCAGTGCTGGAATGGCCGATACCGACGCCGAGGACGTTGTGCAGGAGACGCTGCTTGCCATTCATCTCAAGCGGCAAAGCTGGGACGAGGATGCGCCGATCGGCCCGTGGCTTCGGGCCATCGCGCGCCATAAAATGATCGATACGCTGCGCCGGCGCGGCCGCCGGATCAATCTTCCTCTCGACGGCTTCGCCGAATTCTTGGCCGCGGACGACAGCGAGCCGAGCATGCTAGTCGCCGACGTTGATCGTCATCTCGAATGCCTGCCAGCCGGACAACGCAAGGTCGTGCGGGCCATTGCCGTCGATGGTGCGTCGATTAGCGAGGCGGCGGCGCGTCTTTCGATGACCAATGGAGCCGTTCGGGTGGCCCTGCATCGCGGGCTCGCGGCGCTCTCCGCGAAATTCAACATGGAGGAAACGTGAAGACCGGCGACCTTATCCGGGCCCTTGCCGCCGACAGCGAGGTCCACCCAATGCCGCCGGGCCGGGCCTTGGCGCTTGCCCTGGTTCCTGGCGTCGCGATCGCGTTGGGCTTCCATTTCGCGATCCTCGGGCTCCGGCCGCATCTCTTGACCTTGCTCGGCGACCCCCGGCTTCTGTTCAAGCTTTGCCTCACCGTCTTGCTCGTTGCACTTTCCGCCCGGCTGGTCTTGCGCATTGCGAGGCCCGGCGCCGGTATGCGCCGTGCCGCCCTCATGCTGGCGATCGTGCCAGCCTTGCTGGCGGCCGCCAACGTCGCGGAACTCCTAGCTGTTCCGGCAACCGAATGGGGCCAAAGACTTGTGGGCACCAATGCGATATCCTGCTTGATGAGCATCCCCTTTCTTGCCGCGGCCCCGCTCGTTGCCGCCTTACTGGCGTTACGTCAAGGCGCACCGGAGCATCCCGCCCTTGCCGGAGCGGCAGCCGGCCTCTTCGCCGGGGCGATCGGCGCGGGATGCTACGCCACGCATTGTCCGGACGATTCGCCGCTTTTCGTGGCGGCCTGGTATACTTTGGCGATCGGAATCGTCGCCGCGATCGGCGCCACGGCAGGGCGGCGGCTTTTGCGCTGGTAGTCTGTTTAATATTTTGTTAATATTCTGCATTCTATTTCGCTCGGCAAGAGGCTGTTATTATGAACACATCAACCGCACGTCTGCCCGTGGTGAATTTTCGTTGTCACTGGCGTCCCGTCATTATGGTGGGAAGCGCCGTTGCGCTGTTCAGCCTATTCTGGTTCGCCTCCAGATACCCGCAACTCTTCAACAAGGCCGACCATGTCGGGCAAGCCTTGCCGAGCATGGGTTATAGCAGCGAAGTCATGACGGTGGGGGCTGATATGCCCGCGTGGCAGCGCATAGTGGCCACAGCCATCAACTGGCTAGCCAATATGACGATCGGCATGACCTTCGGCGTCCTGCTCGGCGCCATGTTGCACACGGTTCTCCGCTACTATCCGCTCCGCATTGGCAACAATCTCTATCTGAATTCGCTCAAGGGTGCATTGGTTGGCGTACCAGGAGGCATTTGCGCCAACTGTTCGGTTCCGGTTGCGTGCGGCTTGACCCGCGGACACGGGCGCATCGAAGTCGCGCTGGGGTTCCTTTTCAGTTCGCCCAATTTCAACCCCGTCGTCGTGATGATGACGTTCCTGGCGTTTCCGCTCGCCATGTCTTTGACCAAATACGCAATTCTGCTGTTCGTAATTCTGGTCGGCGTGCCATCTTTGATTCGCTGGCTGGAGCGTGAACGGCCGCTTAATGTGTTGAGCGCCGTTGATAAAGAAGACTCCTTCTGCGCGGTCAAATTGCCGCCGGGGGATTGCGAAGAGTGGTTTATGACCGCGCTTACCGAACTTGCCGGGGTTTATGGCAAGAATGTCTGGATGCTAGTCAAGCCAACGATCACACTTATGCTTCTCGCCAGCGTCATGTCCGCAGCTCTGCTGGTTCTGATTCCGTGGGACTCTTTGCTGTCCGAAGCCACACCCCTGCGGATGGCATTCGCCAGCCTGATTTCGGTATTCATGCCGGTGCCAATCGCATTGGATGTCATGTTCGCCGCCCACCTACAGCAGCAGGGCGTTCCGTCCGGGTATGTGATGTTGTTTGCCATGACCCTCGGAACCTACAGCATCATTCCCAGCATCTATTTATGGCGCGAGGTCTCCAAAGTCCTGGCCGTCTCGCTGTTCGTGTTCTTCCTGCTGGCCGGTTGGGTGTTGGGGATTGTGTTCTGAGACTGACGAATTGGGGAGCAGTTCTTTTGGCCGTCGCCGTATAGCACCTGCTTTGCCTACTTCGAATCGGCGCGCAAATCCTTGCGCAAGATTTTGCCGATGACGGATTTTGGCAAATCATCGCGGAACTCGACGAATTTCGGCACTTTGTACCCGGCGAGCTCGCCTTTGCAAAAATTGCGCACGGTCTCGGCGTCAAGCGCCGGATCGCTGCGCACGACAAACGCCTTGACGGCTTCCCCGCGGGCAGCGTCCGGCACACCGATCACGGCGCATTCCTTCACGCCCGCAAGCCCGGCGAGCACCGCTTCCACTTCGTAGGGATAGACATTGAAGCCGGAGACGATGATCATGTCCTTGCGCCGGTCGACGACGCTGAAATAGCCCTCGGCATCCATTTTCCCGATGTCGCCGGTGAACAGCCACCCATCCCGCAAGCCTTGCTTGGTTTCCCCGGGTTGCTTCCAGTAGCCTTGCATGACCTGCGGCCCGCGCGCGATAATTTCGCCGGGCTCGCCGATCGCGGCCTCGTTTCCCTGGTCGTCGACACATTTCATCTCCGTCGAGGGAAGGGGCACGCCGATCGAGCCGAGCTTCGCGCGTCCCACCGGATTGCAGGTGAGGACCGGCGAAGCCTCGCTCAGGCCGTAGCCCTCGATCACATCGGTTCCGGTGGTCTTCCGCCAGCGCACGGCGACAGCCTCCTGCAACGCCATGCCGCCGGCATCCGATATCCGCAGGCTGCGCGGCGGATTTTCGCAAAACCATCGTTCGTTCAACAGACCATTGAACAAGGTGTTCACCCCAGTGATGACGGTTATGGCCTCTTTCTCGAAGGCCTTGCGGAGATTGCTCAGCGGCCTTGGGCTGGGGATCAGAATATTGTGCGCGCCATGTATGAAAAAACCCAGGAAGTTCACGGTGAACGCAAAGATATGGTAGAGAGGCAGCGCGGTCAGGACATGATCGCTTTCCCGCATGTCGTCGCCCCAGAAACTCGCGAATTGTGCCACGTTCATGATCAGATTTCGGTGCGTTAGCATGGCCCCCTTGCTCACGCCCGTCGTGCCACCGGTATATTGCAGGCATGCGACGGCGGAGGGTTCCATCTGCCTCGTGTAGCCCTTGACATTGGCCCCCGTGCGAATGTTGGCCGCGCCCAACGCAAGCGCTTTCGAAAAAACGGCATGACGGAAATGCGGATACGGCACCTGTTTCTTGACGTATTTCTGCACAAATCCGATGAGCCGCCGCGACGGCATCGGAAACAGAGTCGCGGCCTGGGTCAGAATGACATGCGGCACCGGAACCTGTTCCATAGCCGCCGCAAGCTTGCCCGCGAACATGTCGATCGCGACGATCGCGGACGGTTCCGCGTCCGCGAAAACATGCGCCATTTCATGCGCCGTATAGAGCGGATTGACATTGACGAGCACGCAGCCGGCCTTGAAAATGCCGAATGCGGCGACCGGATAGGCGAGCCCGTTTGGAATCTGGATTGCGACCCTGGCTCCCGGCTCCAGGTGCAGCGTTTCGCGCAAATAGGCGGCTAAGGCGTCCGAAGTGCGATCGACTTGCGCAAAGCTCAGGCTTGCCGCCATGCCGTTCGGCGTGATGGTGGTAAACGCCCGAGCCGCCGGCTTCCGCGCCGCCAACGCCGGTGCTATCTCACCGAGCAAACCGTAAGGCAACGTCTCAATCCGCGCCGGCACGCCTGGCGGGTAGGCGGCGAGCCACGGGAAGGTTACATTATCCGTCTCGCTGGCGATCGGCACTTCGTCGTCCATCAGCGTTTCCCAACTTTGTCTGGCACCGCTATACAATGGGGTTTGAGCTTCCGCGAGAGGCTTGCCCGGCGCGCCTTGGTGATATAGTGGCAAATGCTCGCGCGGCGGCGGGGGGATTTCCCTGAATTAGCCTTCCAATGGAGCAATCCGCATTGGCTGAAACGAACAAGATCAACTGGGTCCATGTTTCGACCCTCGTCGCGGTTGCCATTCTGGTCGGCACCGAAATGGTCGGCGCGTCCTGGGCGGCGGGATGGGCGCTCGGCGGCCTCCTGCAGCTCGATCCCCTCGTCAGCCACGTCATCGAGGCAGGATTTGGTCTTTGCGGCTTTGGGCTCCTCTATTATTTCATGCGCACCGCGATTCGCCACGAACCCATCCGCTAGAAATCCCTCTGCCCCTTCTTTACCGCCTAGCCGCGGGTAACGCCTGTGCCGTTTTGCACATGGGCCACGCCACCCGGCCATTTGGCCGCCAGACCCGAAGGAAAGGCAAATGACAACAGCCTTTGACCGGAGATCGGTGCTGAAGGTCGCCGCCGCACTCGTGCTCACGGCAACGGATGCGCAGAATGCCTTCGCCGCTGGTGCGATGAAGCTCGGCCCGGCGGTGCCATTTTCCTTCGATAGTCTCAAGGCCATGGCGCGGCGCATGGCGAACGAGCCTTACGTCGGCCCGGTGCGGCCTTCGCCCGATATCGTCGCCAAGATCAATTATGAGGCCTGGGGAAAAATCAAGTTCGACATGGACCATGCGCTTTTCGCCGACGGGCCGGGCCGGTTTCCGGTGAGCTTTTTTCATCTCGGAATGTTTTTTCAAAAAGCCGTCGAAACGCATGTCGTCGACGCAGGCAGCGCGCGGGAAATCATTTACGATCAGAGCTATTTTGAAATGCCGGACGATTCGATTGCCAAGAAACTTCCGCAAGGCGCGGGCTTCGCCGGTTTGCGCATCCAGGAAGCGCGCGATGGCGCGCTCGACTGGCGCAAGAACGATTGGGTCGCTTTCCTTGGCGCCGATTATTTTCGCGCGATCGGTGAATTGCGTCAATATGGGCTTTCGGCCCGCGCGGTCGCGCTCGATGTGGCGGTCGCGAGCAAACCGGAAGAATTTCCGGATTTCACGAAATTTTATATCGACCGGGCCGAAGCTGGAGATTCGCTGACCGTTTATGCTCTGCTCGAAGGTCCATCGATCGTGGGCGTCTGCCGCTTTGTGCTGACCCGCACCAAGAGCGTCACGATGGATATCGACCAGACGCTTTTTTTACGCGCGGACGTCGCCCGCTTCGGCCTCGCGCCCTTGACCTCGATGTATTGGTTTTCGGAAACGAAAAAAGAGACAGGCATCGACTGGCGTCCCGAAGTTCACGATTCCGACGGCCTTGCGCTGTGGCGGGGGACGGGGGAAAGAGCGTGGCGGCCGCTCAACAATCCGCCGCGCATCATCACTTCTTCCTTCGCGGACGAAAATCCGCGCGGTTTTGGGCTGTTGCAGCGCGACCGCTGTTTCGATCATTATCAGGATGGCGTCTATTACGACAGGCGCCCCAGCCTTTGGGTCGAGCCCAAAGGCTCTTGGGGCAACGGCGCGGTGCAGCTCGTCGAAATCCCGACCGACGATGAAATCCGCGACAATATTGTCGCGATGTGGGTACCCGAGAAAGCTGCGGCGGCAGGGTCCGAGGTCAAGCTCGCCTATCGCCTTTATTGGGCCGCCGACGAACCGTTCCCGGCGGAACTTGCGCGCTGCGTCGCGACACGCTTGGGCAACGGCGGCCAGCCGGGCCAGCCGCGGCCAAAGGGGGTGCGGAAATTCATGGTCGAATTCAAGGGACCGCCGCTGGAGACGCTGCCCTTCGGCGTGAAGCCGGAGCCCGTGCTCTGGGCCTCGCGCGGAACTTTTTCCTATATCTTTACGGAAGCCGTGCCCGACGATGTGCCGGGCCATTGGCGTGCGCAATTCGATTTCACCGTCGATGGCGTTGAGCCCGTCGAAATGCGCCTGTTTTTACGCGCGGGCGAAAAAATCTTGAGCGAGACGTGGCTCTATCAGTATCATCCGTTTTAAGCGCCTCATGCGAGAGGTCCGCAATTTCTTTAAGATCCGGCGCTTAATTAGGCTGTTCGAGTTCGCGCTCTCGCCAATCCGAACGCGGATGGCATCGGGTTTCAATATGGCGCCATTCTATCGTCTCGTCTCTCTCTGTTATAATTGGCATCCACGTTTTTCTAAGCATGTTCCGATGACGTTTAATCGGCGAGCCCCAACCGCGCCACGGCGTTTGTATCTGAAATAGTTTGATGAAATGATTTTTAACGAAGCACTTAAGACAAATACAGTACGACATTTGTATTTATCCGAAGACCATCGTCGCGATTGGGCGGAAAATGTTTTTCAGAAAAATCCCCTTGCCTTTGCTGGAGCTGCTTCCGGCTCTCGCCGGCAAGAGCGCTCCTTCCGGCACGGCCCGTTGGCTGCCCCCGCGTCCGCCAGATCGCAAGTCCTCGCACCGTGTCCTGAAGATTGCGATCGCCGCCGGGATTCTCGGCGCCGGTGGTTCCGCGATGCTCTCCGGGCAGGGAAAGATCCCCAGCACCAACGCCGTGATCTCGACAAATTTTGTCTCCCTGCGGACCCCGATCGAGGGGTTCGTCTCCGGCTTGCCCAATCGCGTCGGGTCGATGGTTGCGCGCGGCGCGCTCATCGCGCATATCGAAAACCCGCGCGTCAACGACGAGCATCTCGTCGATCTCCGCGAGCATCAAACGCGCGTCGAGGCAGATCTCAAGGGCGCCGAGGCCAATCGCGCCGCTCTCTTGAATCTCCAAACGGATCTCGCCCGCCGCGATGCAATTCACACCAAGGTGAATAGCGAACGCCTCGCCAGTGTCGTGGAGGAGGCAGAAAAGGTCATGGCGGCGCTTACCGCCAAACAAGCGCAAGCGCAAAACGACGTTGACCGCCGCCTTCCCCTGGAGGCCTCGGGAATCGTGACAAAAGTGGAGATGCACAGGTTACGCTCGACGCTCGAAGCGGCGCGGCAGGACTTGGCCGCCCAGGCGGCACGGCTCGCGGCTTGTCGCACCGAGGCGAAGGCCGCCGCGCAAGGCATGCTCACCGGCAACACCGGCGGAACCGACAAATCCTATTCCGCGCAGCGCGCCGACGAAATCGCGATCGAGGTCTCCACTCTGAACAAGACCATCTCGACCTTGACCGCCGAGGCGAGCGAAACCAAATCGCGTCTTTCGGCCGAGCAACGGCGAATCGATTTGTTGCGCTCCGCGGACATAGTGGCCCCCTCCGCCGGCATGATCTGGAAGCTCGGCGCCGCCGACGGAGAACGGCTCGGAATCGGCGACATGGCGGCGGACATCGTCGATTGCAACGCCGCGTTTCTTCTCGTCTCCATTCCGCAGGATAGATTTTCCGACGTCGAAATCGGGGGCATTGCCCAATTCCGTCTTTCCGGCGAACGCACCGAGCACACGGGTGCGGTTGTGTCCGTCACCCGGCACGGCGATTTGGCTCAAGGCGAACATTATGCGGTCATGACGCTCGACGAGCCTTCCACCGTCATTGCCACGGTCGCCATGCCGCGCACGGAAAACAGCGCCCCGGTCAACAGCGCCCACGAATGCCTGATCGGGCGTTCCGCGCGGGTCCTCTTACCTGCTACCGGCGGCGGCTTTATCGACCAAATCCTGCGCCGCGTATTTTAGACTTCCGCCGCCCATATCCCTCCGCGCACGTCCTCAAAGGTAACAAATGACCGACATCAGCGCCTTCGGCCCGCTACTCGTCTCGGTGGGCCTAATGCTCTTTATGTTCGTCACCCTCGGGCGCGATTCGCAAGCGTGCCGCGCGATTACCGCGGCCCTGTGCATCTTTCTTACTCTTCGCTATCTTTGGTGGCACGCAACTCTGGGAATGCCCAAGGGACAGACCTTGCCTCAGCAGGCCTGGGCTTGGACATTCTTCTTTTTCGAGGCCATGAACAATCTCAGCTCTATGATGGTCACTTTCTTTCTTTCCCGCACCAAGGACAGATCAGCGGACGCGGACGCCGCGCAAAACTCGCCTCTCCTCGCCGCGCCGGTGGATGTCTTTATCGCCACCTACAACGAACCAGAATCCGTACTTGAACGCACGATCATCGGCGCGATGTCAATCGACCACCCCGATCTTCGCGTCTTCGTGCTCGACGATGGCGCGCGCGGCTTCGTCCGCGATCTCGCGCATGAGTTAGGCGCGCATTATGTCTTCAGGGTCAAGGGCAAGCATGCCAAGGCGGGCAATGTGAACAACGGCCTCGCGCACGCCCTCTCGGCCGGAAGGCGGCCCGCTTTCATCCTCTTGCTCGACGCCGATTTTGTCCCCCGTGTCAATATATTGAAGCGCACGCTCGGATTGTTTGCCGAGCCGGACGTCGGGATCGTCCAGACACCGCAGCACTTTTTTAATCCGGATCCGATCCAGGCAAATCTCCTGTGCGCATCCGCGTGGCCGGACGAGCAGCGGTTCTTTTTCGAAATTCTGATGCCCGCCAAGGATGCGCGGGGCGCAGCCTTTTGTTGCGGGACCTCCGCCGTGTTTCGTGTCGCGGCTCTCCTCGCGACGCAAGGCATGGCGACCGAGACCGTCACCGAGGACATGCTCACGAGCTTCAAAATGGAGGAGCATGGCTACCGCACGATCTACCTCAATGAGCCGCTCACCATGGGGCTCGCCCCGGAAGGGTTGGACGCCTATATCACCCAGCGCTCCCGCTGGTGCCTTGGCGCCATTCAACAGATTTATACGCGCTGGTCATTTGCCGGGCGAGCACGCCTGCGCCCGATCAGCCGCTTGTCGTCTTTCGATGGCAGTTTCTATTGGATCTTCACTTTTCCTTTCAAGATACTCATGCTGACCGCCCCCATGATTTATTGGTGGACGGGGACGGCCGTGATCGACGCCACGGCCGCTGGCCTGATTTACTGGCTTGCCCCCTCTGCGGTCGGAGGGATCATCTTCATTGGCTTTTATGGCCGCAAATTCGTGCTGCCGATCATGACCGATCTGGCGCAATTGCTGCCGTCATTCGTGATCATGCAAACCGTAATCGCCGGCTTAACAAGACCGTTTGGCCGCCCGTTTAAGGTCACGCCAAAGGGCGCATGCAGCGACGGCGTGGTCATCCAGTGGACCTATCTCTTGCCGTTTGCCCTCGCGGCTTTGGGAACTTTCCTTGGCATCCTTATCAACACCTCCGCCTATTCGGACCTGAACGTCGAGCCAGGCTTTGGGGTCAATGTGTTCTGGAGCATCTACAACATCGCGATTCTGCTTCTGGCGGTGGCGGTCTGCGTCGAGTTGCCGCAACAGCGCCTACATGCGCGCTTGCCCGCGATCGAGCCGGCGGTGATCCGGGGCCAAGGCCAGCCGGACAGCGACTGCACTATTGTCAATTTATCGCTTGGCGGAGCCAAGATTGCGGGTTCCCCTCCGGCATGGGCAAGGGACGGAGAAGGAGGCATTTTGCTGCTGGAAGGCGGCGCTTTGCAAATACCTTTCCGATTTGTCCGGCTGGACCAGAGGCAAGGTCTTGGCCATGGGTTTGGTATCGCTTTCGAGGCGGGAATTTCGGTGCGCCGCGCGCTTACGGCCAGACTCTTCACCGGCGCCTATCGCAGCAAGATCGACGATATCGACGTGCCTCAAGTGCTGTTCGCCGTCGGCAAGAGACTATTGCGATAGAAGCGATTCAAGCTCCCGAACTCGAGGTTCGCGGCAACGAGCGATTGCAGGACGAATTCGGCGGCAGGTTCCTGCGTGCGCGGCGCGGCGAAGGCCGAATGCGATCCGATGTCTGGAACGCTCGCTCCCGCCCCCGATCAAATCCTGCGCGTCTTCGTCGAAACCGGCATTCTTTTGATCAAAGCCCGTCGCCGGTACGGAAAGATCGCTCAGATCGCGAGCCTTCCATTCTTAAAAATAGCGGGCCCCGCTGGCCGTTCCGCGAGCGAGCCCGATGAGCCAGAGCGGCTATCTCTACCTTTAGAACGGATAGTAGCGAAGGCTGGTGAAGAACGTGTTTTCGTCCCGCTTCGGCGCAAATCCGAATCCGGGGAAGCCGTATTTCTGGGTGAAGGAATATTGGAGGCCGCCTGAGAGCCTGCCATAGGGACCCTTGTAAATGTCGTCCCAGAAGCCGCCCGTGAACTGCCTGACCAATTTGACGTTGTTGGTGCAGACGGTGGAGAACTCGATCTCGCACCCGGAGTTGTTAAAGCGAGGATTACCGAAACCGATCTGATGGTTCGCCCCAAGCCGCGTGAAGCCAAAACTTGGATTTTGGTATTCCTCGCCGGCATAAGCATAAAGGGTTAGCCCGGGAACAGCGTGCCAGATCACCCCGGCGAGCGCTATTGTTTCCTGGATCGGGACGAGGCTGCCATTCGCGTTGAAGGTGACGTCGGGGAGCTGAGAGGCGCCATAGCGGCCGATACCCCGACCGGTCAGGCCGGAGAAATAGGCTTCGAGCACCTTTGGAACAATCGGCACGAGGATCGAGCCGCCGACACTGCCGGCCGAAACCTCGCTATTCTGGTTGATAAAGCCTCTGCCGAACGGAAAGGACACCCGGTCATGAAAGTTGCGGAAAATGCCGTAGACCTCCATATGGATGGTGCGGTCGGCAATCGTCGGGTCCCAGGCGGCCTTGCCGATGATATCTGGAAACTGGTTTAATGAGATTGCATTAGCCGAATTGAACAGCGACCCGCCAGGAGGGATTGCGTTAAAGGTGGGGGTCGGCACTGTCGGGGCCACCCCGTTGCTGCTGAAAGTGCTGCCGAACGTGGTCTGCGGATTTTCGGCCGAGAGGGCGAACCACAAGTTTTGATCGAAGTCCTTGGTGACCCTGATCTGCGGCTGACGTGACCAGACAAAGCCCGGGACATATTGGTCGTCGATGACCAGAGGCGTGTTTTCCGTCCGCGGCACGATACCCTTGAGGTTCATGGTCGCCAGGGTCCAGGCCTGACCGGCGAGGAGA
This sequence comes from Pseudomonadota bacterium, assembly GCA_030948025.1. GTDB lineage: Bacteria > Pseudomonadota > Alphaproteobacteria > Rhizobiales > Beijerinckiaceae > Methylocapsa. The sequence continues at coordinate 3,265 of JALZAY010000076.1, read as the reverse complement.
TGGGCGCCAAAGTCGTCTTGATCCACGGTCAAGTAGATCTGGCGCTGGCGCAGATTGAACGAATCGCTCTCGTTGGAATTGGCGGTCTGCGCGGCGCCGAGGAAATCAAACTCGCCGTAACCGGCTAAGTGCGTCGCGGGGTCTACGTCGCCCATTACGAGAACCGCGAACCGGCTCCGGCGGGCGGAAAAGCGGAATTCGTCCGTATGGCTACTGGGAACATTAGCGAACGGAATGTTTCCAAAGGGCGTCGCGATATCGGCGCCGATGAAGTGGTCGCGGGTCACGGTCGCCAACTCGAAAAACCCTCCGGGCGTGATGGAGATCCCGCCAAGGTAAAGAGTGGACGAGGGCGCGCCAATATAAGAATACCCCGGGGTATGCGCCAGTCTTTCGGCGAGGGCACTGCCAATTGGGGGCGGAAGGCCGATCCCGACGGGATAGGTATATGCGCCAGGCGCCGGGCCAGGCTGCGCCGCCGCGTGCCGCAGCTGGGCCTGGGTTTCCTTCTCCTTGCGGCCCTGCTCGGCGACGCGCTCCTCGAGCTGCTTCAGCCTCTGCTTTAGCAAACGAATCTCGGTGGATGTGTCGTCTGCCCGCACCGCGCCGGCCTGAAAGCTCACAAGCGCGCCCAGTACTGCCGCAGCGATGGCTGGTTTGTGGCGTCGCTTGAAGCCGCGCTTATTGACTCTGATTTGCATCACCCTCTCCTGCGAACTTGCTGCGGATGAGGGTGTGCTAGCAAGCGCGGATGACCCTTCGGCGACACGGATATGACAGTCCGGTGAATGCGATTCGTCCGAATGGTGATCAACTTATTGAAATAAAATGCCTTTTTTCAAATTCTAGGATCCCGGCGAATTGGCGATACGCAGCAGATTGGAGCGAAGCATGGCAAATTTGTCACGCCGATTTCCGCTTCGCTTACCGGATGTGCCCAGAAATGTGTTGGGCGAACCCCCAGGAAAGAAAAACCCGGCGCTTTCGCGCCGGGCGGAGGAAACCCAAAAACTGGCCCGGTCGTGCTCCGAGCGGTTTAAACTCGCGTAAACTTGCCATGCGCCAGCTTATCGATCCGCCGCGGACCCTTGTCGCATAGGGGACAGCGCTAGAAGGCGCGCTGGATGCGCAAGCGGCCTTCATATTGGTTATTGTTGGACAGGAATGCGGGCAAGCCCGTCGCGGTGAGGGTCGAATCTGGCGCGAGGCCAACGGGGCGCGTCTCTTTCAAATGCACATACATGAACTCGGCGCCGATATCGAAGCCCCTGAGCGGCGTCCAAACGAGGTTGGTGCCGATCCGCGCTTCCTTGAGGTTCGAGATGCCGACCGCGCCGCCGAAGCCGGCAAGCGCGTCGGCCGGGTAGTGGACCTCGAGATAGGAGCCATAAACCGCCGAACTCAGGATCGGAAGCCAATAATGCTTATAGGCGCCGGTGATGTCCCAGCCCCATTGCTGTTCGCAGGTGTGGCTGCCGGTGAAAACGCAGTCGGACATGACCTGCGGGTTCCAGCCCGGGACGTAATCGAGCGGGGTAATGCCGGAGCCGGGAAACCGGTTTTGACTGACCGAACCGTAGCCATAGGCTTGATTGTTGCCCGCGATATAGCCAAAAGCGCCTTTTTCATAAGCAGCCTGCAGCCAGAACTTATCGCCGGGCGAGAGATAGTCGGCGTTCAACTGCACACCGCCCTGGACCGCGAAGCCAAAGGAATTGCTGGTCAAGGCCGGGAAGGCAAAGGCGGGCGTGAAACCCGCGGGCGCTGGTGTGACCGGCGGCGTGGCGAGCGCGTTAGCCTGGAAAAGGCTGGCGTCTACCTGGTGGGCGGCCGCCGACAATTGCACCGCCCCCCATGGCTGGTCGAGGCGGAGATTGCCGACCATTTCCGGCACCCGCGACCCAGCCGGCTGACCTTGGAAGGACGTTGCGGAGACGCCGCCGATAGTGATCGGCGCTACGGTTGTGCTGGCGATCGTGCTGCCGATCGCGGCGCGCCGGCCCGGCTGACCCTCGAAGGAAAGGGTCCCGGAGAAACCGTTGCCGAAGGTCGCGGTATAGGCAAAGAGGGCAATGGTCGCGTTGGACCCGCGCAAACCCAAGTAATTATAGGCGTCGGCGTAGAAATCGAACATCGATTGCGCCCGCCCCGCGGTCAGCCCGGCGAATTGGATGAACGCCTTGTCGACGATCGTCGTCTCGCGCGGCGCGCTCGTTCCGGCCGTCGTGTTAAACGTATTCAGTTGCTGGCCAAGACTGCCGAGAGCGGCGCTGCCATTCGACCCGAAGAAAGCGTCGACACGAATGAACGACCGCAAGGTGCCCCAAGGCGACTGGGTCCTGGAGTCGAGTTCGACCCGGCCCAAGGCGGCGTAGTCGATGGCGTCGCGCGAGCGGGCATTGGAGTATTGGCTTGGCGAGGGGACGAATCCAGCGCCGAGATGCTGGGCACCATTGGCGTAAAATTGCGGGCCGACAATGGTAAAGGAGGGATCGAAACCGCGCAGCTCGGCCAGCACCAGGCCGCCGACCCGTAAACAGGTGTCGGTACCCGGAATATAGAAGAAGCCGGCGCCAAAGGCGTCGCAAATGCGGACATATTCAATCGGCGCCGCCTGACGCGCCGGCAGATCGGCGGCGCGGGCGTCCGCCACCGGAACCACTCCGGCCAACGCCGCCAACGCCAGAAAAAGTCCTTGGAACAGTTTCTTGTCCAATTCCCCCACGGCGGCTATCATCCAGCCTCCGCTTCCAGCAGAGCCGGTCCGGCCGACCTTTGCCGGAAGGCATTGTCTTCGCATTTTCCGTCTCATCTCGCTCCGAACCTGTCCGACTATATAATAAGTCCGCGCGGCCGCCAATGGCGTCCGGGTTTGATTCGGGCTCAGTCTCCCTCCCGGCCATAACCGCAGCTTAGCGTCGGCGCCGGTCGAGTAAAAGCTAAGTTTCGCCGGTTGCCATTTTTTGGGCGGGGGTGTGGCTTTGCTGCAACGCACACAACCCCCACCCCGGTGTGACTCACGGGTGCCAAGCGGGACAGAGGCCGTGACCGCGCCGCCAGGAGGCTCCGCCGCGTGCCGGGTCTTGCCATCGCGCCGGTGCTCGGGCATACCTCGGCAAGCATATGGGAACGCATCCAGAGTGCGCCGTTTTCCGCATGCACGGAGACGTGGCCGAGAGGCTGAAGGCGGCGGTTTGCTAAACCGTTATAGGGTTGTAACGCCCTATCGAGGGTTCGAATCCCTCCGTCTCCGCCAGCCGCGGCA
>JALZAY010000075.1 GCA_030948025.1 Pseudomonadota bacterium | reverse complement strand
CCGGCCATTCCACGCCAACAGCCGATTTTAGCCTGCCTCTCTCAGTCGAGTGCATGGAAAATGCTCGAGAAAACAAGAACTAAATTGGAAAGTATGCTTAAGACCGAAAATCAGCTTGGATCGGATGGACTTCCGCACGAAATTGATAGCATGACAAGAGTAAGTTTTTCTCAAGGTAGCGTTCTCGCTGCACTCCACAATAGCATAAAGCCGTCTCTTTCTATTGAGATCGGGCTGGCTTATGGCTTTTCTACATTGTTTATTCTCGACTCAATGTTTGAAAATAATTACGGGAAACATGTTGCAATCGACCCTTACGAAGTCACAGGTTGGCACGGAATAGGGCTAAAATCTATCCATGATCTCGAATTCGATGATAGGTTCGAGTGGCAAGAAGCGATGTCAATCGACGCGCTAAGCACAATGCGCCGGGATGGTGTTCGCGCGCAATATATTTATATAGATGGCTCACATAGCTTCGATGCGGCCCTTATTGATTTCTGCTGCTCCGACAAAATTCTTGATACCGGCGGTGTGATTATCTTAGACGACATGTGGATGCTTCCCATAAAAACAGTCGTCAGTTTCATCAAAAATAACTTCCAACACTACAAGCAGCTCGATGTCAATTACGATAATATTTGCTGTTTCAAGAAAATTGGAGAAGATATTAGGCCGTTGAATCATTTTGTTAGATTTAATACGAGTTATGATGTTCCTTCAATTAACCTTGCGGACAAGACAATTTTTCCGCCCTTCAGCCTGCCCTTGGTGAGTGTAATCGTCGTCAATTACAATTACGGGCGCTTTCTACGGGAGGCCGTCGACTCTGTTTTTGCGCAAACCTACCCAAACATAGAGTGCATTGTCGTCGATAATGCCTCGACCGACGAGAGTGCGGACGTTCTGCAAGACATTGCAACGCAATATCCGGGCGCGAAAATAATGCGGCGGAAGGAGAATGGCGGTCAGAGTCTCGCTTTGATGGAAGGCTTTGCGGCGAGTTCGGGAGAATATGCCGTCTTTCTCGACGCCGACGACTATCTGTTGGCGACCTTTGTCGAAACCCATGTGTTCGTGCACCTGTCGCTGCGCATTCCGGTCGGCTTTTCCTCGAGCGACATGATTCAGGCCGTCGATTCGCGCATGGTGCTCGGCACTTATGGCCCCGTGAGCGAATTCGTGCGGTCTGGACGAGGAAAAAGTCCGGGTCTCTTGCGGCGGATGGACGAAAGCGCGCCTGGAGTCTGGCCGCTGCCAAGCCCTGGCGTATCCATCGAAACCCAAGTCCATCTCGTCGAACCTCGCTATGCCGGCGATTGGATGTGGGCGCCCACCTCGGGCAATTGTTTTCGCCGGGATGCGCTCCGGCTATTCTTGAACAACGAGGATTTAGCCGCGCTGCGCCATTGCACCGACGCCTATCTCCTTCGCGGTATCAATGTCGTGACCGGCAGCGTTGTGATCGACCGCCGGCTTGCCGTCTACCGGCTGCACGGGACGAATGCGTTTTCCAAGAATCTGCATCTCAATGGCGTCTTGAATTACGACAGAAACAGCCCATCCGACCATAATCAATTAGGCCATAAACTGATCATGGATCATCTGATCGCGAATGCGCGGCTCTTCCTGGGCAAAATGCCTTCTCGGTGGCACTATGTGGACGCGCTACAGGCCCTGAATGACTCTTGGCCGCAGCTTCCGTCAACGGTCCCAGGTTGCCGCTCTTACCTCGCGGGCAGGGTTGTCACCGAAGCTGGAGCGCTCGCTCCCGCGCTGGGATATCGCGAATTCATCGTCTTGTTGGAGCGGCTCAACGTCGCTCCAAATGTCCTTTTGAAGGCCAGGCTCTGGCTCAATCGCAATAAGGAAAGGCGAAGCTGAACTTGCCGTTGCCCCCGGCCGTTCCAAGGAGTACGGCCCGCAGCGGAAACCGGGGGCTGCCTAATTTTGTCCAACGTGTTTATAATAATGGAGTCGGCTGGTCTGCTTGCGCTCGCACAAAAAGGCGTGGATCGGCAAGCTCACGGAGGCAGTTGCCATGGACGATCTTACGAGGACGCAGCAAGACAATCTTGCGGATCAGACAACTTCTCCGCCCTTCAACCTACCCTTGGTCAGTGTGATCATCGTCAACCACAATTATGGGCGCTTTCTGAAACAGGCGGCCGATTCTGTTTTTGAACAAACCTACCCAAACATAGAGTGCATTGTCGTCGATAATGCTTCGACGGATGAGAGTGCGGACGTTCTTCAAGACATTGCAACGCAATATCCGGACGCGAAAACAGTGCGGCGGACGGATAATGGCGGTCAAAACCTCGCCGTGAAGGAAGGATTCGAGGCGAGTTCGGGCGAATATGTCGTCATTCTCGACGCCGACGACTATCTGTTGAGCGCCTTTGTCGAGACCCATGTATTCGTTCACCTGTCCCTGCGCGTTCCGGTTGGATTCTCCTCGTCGGATATGATTCAGACCGTCGATTCGCGCATGGTGCTCGGCACTGTTAGCTTCCTGAGCAAATATGTCCGGTCTGGACGGGGAAAAAGTCCAGGTCTCTTGCGGCGGATCGACAAAAGTGCTCCTGGAGTCTGGCCGCTGCCAAGCCTTGATGCATCCATCGAAACCGAGGTCCATTTCGTCGAACCTCGCCACACCGGCGACTGGATGTGGGCGCCCACCTCGGGCAATTGTTTTCGCCGCGACGCGCTTCAGCTTTTTTTGAACAACGAGGATTTAGCCGCGCTTCGCCTTGCCACCGACACCTACTTCCTTCGCGGCATCAATGTCGTGACGGGCAGCGTTGTGATCGACCGCCCGCTCGCCGTCTACCGGCTGCATGGGATGAATGCGTTTTCCAAGCATCCGCATCTCAACGGCGTCTTGAGTTACGACAGAAACAGCCCATCCGACCCTAATCAATTGGCCCGCAAAATGATCATCGATCATCTGATCGCGAATGCGCAGTTCTTCCTGCGCAAGATGCCTTCTCCATGGCATTATATGAACGCATTGAAGGCCGTGGACGGCGCCTGGCCGCGGCTTCCTTCTCCTGTCCCAGGTTGCCGCTCTTATCTCGCGGGAAAGATTGTCGCGGAAGCCGCCACGCTCGCGCCCGCGCTCGGATTTTTCAATTTCATCGGCTTATTGGCGCGGCTTAAGGCCGCCCCGCACGTCATTTTGAAGGCCTGGCTCAATCGCAATAAGGAAAAGCGCAGCTGAACTTGCGTTTGTCCCTGGTCGTTCCTTCGATCACCGGGCGGCGGAGCGCGGAAGTCTCGTGCCCCCCGCGGCGCTCTTGCCGTGCTCGCGCAGAAGCGTCTCGAAATAAGCGATCGTGCGTTGTAAGCCTTCGGTTAGCTCGATAGTTGGCTGCCAGCCAAGCAGCTTTTCAGCAAGAGCGATATCGGGCTGGCGCTGTTTTGGATCGTCTTCGGGCAAGGGCTGCGCCACAATCTTCGATGGCGAGCCGGTGATCGCGAGAATCTCTTTGGCCAATTCCAGAATCGTGAATTCACGCGGGTTGCCGATGTTGACCGGTCCGGCGATGTCTTCCGGCGAATTCATGAGGCGGTCCAACCCGCCGATCAAATCGGTCACGTAGCAGAAGGACCGCGTCTGCAGGCCCTCGCCGAAGATGGTGATGTCTTTTCCAAGCAAGGCCTGACAGACGAAGTTCGACACGACGCGGCCATCGTCGGGGCGCATATTGGGGCCATAGGTATTGAATATTCGCGCGACCTTGATGCTCAATCCATGTTGACGGCGATAGTCGAAAAACAGAGTTTCGGCACAGCGCTTGCCCTCGTCGTAGCAGGATCTGCTGCCGACCGGATTGACGTTGCCCCAATAGTCCTCGGTCTGCGGATGGACGGCGGGATCGCCATAGACTTCCGATGTGGAGGCTTGCAAGATGCGGACCTTGAGGCGCTTGGCGAGGCCGAGCATGTTGATCGCGCCGGACACGCTGGTTTTCGTTGTTTGAACCGGGTCGAACTGATAGTGGACCGGCGAGGCCGGGCAAGCGAGATTATAGATCTCGTCCACTTCGACAAACAGCGGGAATGTCACGTCGTGGCGGAGAAGTTCGAAGCGCCGGTTGTCAAGAAGATCCTCAATGTTGCGGCGGGTTCCCGAGGAGAAATTATCGGCGCAAAGGACCTCGTGGCCCTGGTCAAGCAGAAGGCGGCAAAGATGCGTTCCGAGAAAGCCCGCGCCGCCGGTGACCAGAATTCGCTTTTGTCGTAAGAGCACGTTCAACTCCGCTTGGATTATTTCGTGCTTGACGTGGCCGCTTTAATATCCTTCGCTCGTCTTCTCGTGCGTTGATGTCAGCACGGAGCGCAATCGGGCGCGTGCCTTTTCCGCGATGATCAACGGACTTCCGATCATGGTACGCTCGTTTTCCGCAGTTAGAGATCAGAGACTTGACATCGAGCCGCATTTGGACGCGTCATACTGATATTTCAGTATATCCTCGATGCTCTTGCGGATATCGTACTCCATATGCCAGTCTGGGAAGTGCGAACCTAGTTTGGTCAGATCCGAAATGTAGCAAATATGATCCCCGATTCGGTTCGCCTCCTGAACTTGATAGTGCAGAGGAAATCCCATTAAATGCAAAATCTCAATTGTTTCAAGGATCGAAAGGCTATTCTCTCGGCCACCTCCTAAATTATATACTTCGCCACGGCGGGGTTCCTTATAGTATTCAAAGAATAGAGATGCAACATCATTGCAATGTATTTGGTCTCGTACCTGTTTCCCTTTATACCCGAAGATTGTGTAATCGGCACCTCGGAACGCGGACATGATGATGTATGTAAGAAATCCATGTAACTCTACAGCGGCATGCTGCGGTCCTGTTAAGCAGCCACATCGGAAAATACCAATTGGCATGCCGAAATAGAGGCCAAATTCCTGGCACAACACATCGGCCGCAACTTTGGAAGCACCGAAGAGTGAGTGCAGCGAGGCATCGATGGATAGGTTTTCATCGATCCCAACCCGCCCGTCCGCATAGTCGTAGCGGGTCGCGCGCTCCTCCAATGGCAAGGAGTTCGGTCGATCGCCGTATACCTTGTTGGTGCTCGTGAAGCAGATAGGTGAATCAGCGCAATAGTCTTTCGCCGCGACTAAAATGTTCAACGTGCCGACTGCATTTACATCAAAATCTTCATAGGGAATCGACGCTGCCTTATCATGCGACGGCTGTGCTGCAGTATGGATGATGAAGTCTGGCCTTTCGATGCGTACAACGTCACGTATTTTCTCCCGATCTCTTATGTCCAACGAATGATGGCGATACAGTGGAAGCTTAGCAGATAATTTCTCTATGACAGGAGCGGTCGATCCAAGCGCACCGAAAAAAATGCCCCGCATATTATTGTCGATCCCGACGATTTCCCATCCCTGGTCAGCCAAAAATTCGACACAAGCGGATCCGACGAGACCGCCCGACCCTGTTACGAGTGCTTTTAACGAACTCCGCATTTCTAAATTCCGCTTCGCCCGATCGTTGGCAACACCATCAAAGGTTTCGACGTGGTGGGACGCTGGTCGATCATTGAACAAATCTTCATGGCGCCTCATTCGATTCAGAATAACATCCTGATTATGTTAGCAATCGCGGTCATTGCGCCGCAAATTAGTGCGTCATCCGGCGGAGGCGGGGTTTAAATATCTACCGGCGATTTCACGAGCTGGGACCTAACGGTTAACATTATCACAATGCGAATGCGCGAGAAAGCATCCATGGAACTTATCCTCATCGACAGCGGATTGGTAAACAAGGCAGGGCATAGTTACAAGCTCGCCAAGACGGTGTCCCAGGCCCTGACGCGGCGGAAATTGCGATACCGCATTTTCGGCTTGAGCGGCCTCGATCCATCGATTGCCGCCGAGATCGGCGCGATCCCGCATTTCACCCGCTCGCCTTATGAGTACGTGGAGTTTTCGCGGAACGAGAAGCGGCTGCGATCCTTCGCCGCGATTTTTCGTGGCGCTCCGACCGGCTGCTCACCCATCTCTGAACGACAAACATGGAAGGCGCTCAACGGAAACTTCGAGCGGGATCTCGAAGCGCTGCCGGCGGGCGTTTGGCAGAAAGACAATCTCATAGTCGTGGTGACGATTACGCAAAATCAGATTCTTGGGCTGGTTCGCTTTTTGCGCGCAAGGCCGCACGACCGGCTTCCCTGCGTCATCTGCAATTTGATGCTTCAGCCAAGCTATCTGCCCTGGGGGGTGGTTTCGACGCAGGGGGAAAAATTCTACCGCGTTGCCTTCAGGCTGGCGGCGCCGCTGATCGGCCGCACTCTCTTCTTTACCGTGGAAAACGAAGCCATGCGGACACTGTATTGCAAGGACTTTGGCGTCGAGACGCGGATTTTGCCGCTCCCTTTTGGCGATTCGGGATCGGGACCGCAGCAAACAATGGAGGGCCCTGTTCGCGTGGGATTCTTCGGTGACTCGAGGTACGATAAGGGTTTTCACCTCTTGCCCAGGGCGATCGAGCTTTGCCGGCGCGACGGGCTCGACGCCGCGTTCATCGTCCAGATTCTTGATAACGGCTGGGACCAACGCACGATCGAAGCGGAACGCGCCTTGCGCACGCTGAAAGATGTGTGCTTCCTGGAAGCGGTGCTTTCAAGCGAGGATTACGCCGCCTGGACCGGCCGGATGGACGTGATGCTGCTGCCCTATGACCCGGTCACTTTTGGCATGCGAGGCTCAGGCATTTTTACGGAGGCCGCTGCCGCCGGACGTCCCGTCGTCGCGTCAAAGGGAACCTTCGCGGGCAGCAGCGTTGAGAACAATGAAGCGGAAGGCGAGGTTTTCGCGCCGCACACAAGCGAGGCGCTCGCCGCCGCCATCGCCCGGCTCATGCCGCGTCTTCCGGCTTGCAAGGCGCGCGCGGCGGAGCGCGCCCAGGATTTCGCCCGTGGCCATAGCCCCGACGCCTATGTCGATGTGCTTTTGGCGCATACAAAAACTTGATAGGTTCAGGCGTCGTAGCGCCCGGAGCGGTGCATTCCTTCGCGCATGAAAGAAATCTGGGGATCCACGATTGGAGCGGAGCTTTGCCGGCGCCGCCGCCACAAGGCTCTCGATCAATCTTCCGCGCCGGTTCTCGACATAAATCGCCGTCGCTGGTCCAATGAGGAGAGACGAGAGCAATGAAGATCGTCGGCGCTTGCGTTCCGATCCTTGCCGCGTCCCTAGCCGTGGCGGTCACCAACGATTACCCCACCGAGGCGCGCGCCGACTATGTCTTCATCTGCATGAAGACCAATGGCGAAATCCCCGATATGCTGAGGCGCTGTTCCTGTTCGATCGATGTCATTGCATCGTTGCTGCCCTACGACCGTTATGTGGCAGCGCAAACCGTGGCGAGCCTGAATCAGGCGCGGGGTCAGATCGGGGCCATGTTTCGTGCGAGCGAACAGTTGAAGGCCACGCTGGCCGATTTGCGCCGGGCTGAGGCCGAGGCCGAAATCCGCTGTTTCTAGGCGAATGCGGCGCAATGTCCTTGCCGCTGTTTCCGAACGGCTAGCGTCGTGGTTCTCGTCACCCGGACCCACGATGCGAAACAAGAAAATTCACGTTCCGTCCCAAGACCGCCGGCGGGGCGCGCGAGGGAAGGTCGGCCGCGAGCGCCGCCCCAGTGAGCGCCATGGCGCCGGCCGATGCCAAGAGAGTGCGGCGGAACATGTTTTGTCTCCTCAAGGGACGACAAATTAAACCTTTAGCAGGTTCCGCGGTTTGCGCCGGTCTTCAACATTTGTTGGCCTATGCACCGCGTTATCTGGCGCACTGTGGCGGAACCGCAACGGAAAGCTTGCGGAACCGCCATATTGCGTCTCGCGCGAGCAACAAAACCCGGCCTCGCGGCCGGGTTTTAAGTTTGCCCGAAAGGAATTGCCTCGCTTCGATGTTAGTATTTAGCGACGACCGGAGCCGGAGTCCACCAGAAGTGATAGTTCAAGCCGGCGCGGGCGATGTTGCCGGTGAAGCGGGTTCTAGAGACGGGAGCGCCGCTGGTAAAGAGCGTACCTGCGGAGTTAAAATTCTGCAGCGGGCTGAGACCATAGTTTACGCTGCCGAGGTCGTAATACAGATATTCGGCCTTGACGCTCCAATTCGGCGCGAACAACCATTCGATGCCGCCGCCTGCCGTCCAGCCGACACGCGTATTGGAAAAGCTGCCGAAAGAGCTATAATGGTTGGGCAGGGCTGCTGCAGCGCTTTCCACGATCTGCGTGATACTGGTGTTCGATTTCGTTTGACCATAAGCTAGACCGCCGGTCCCGTACACAAGAAGAGTCGGCGTGATAGTAAAGCCCAACCGGCCGCGCACGGTGCCGAGGTAATCGAGTCTCCTGCTGGCAGACAAGTTCTGGTCAATCGGATTGCCTTCGAAACCGGCGACCGTTGCCTGGCTAAACACCAATTGTCTGCCGTTGCTGGCGGCGACGCCTTGGATGTCCGCTTCGAGGCCGGCGACGAAGCTATTGGCGAACTGGTAGTTGTAGCCGATCTGGCCGCCGCCAATGAAGCCATCGATTTTCGCGGGGACGCTGGCGGTCGCGAGCGCGGCAGACGCTACGCCAAACTCCGGCCCCCCACCGAGGCCGGGATTGCCAAACACGTCAGCGGTATCCACGTCGACCGCATTGTTGTTGCTCCAAGTATAACCGGCATTGATGCCGACATAGAGGCCGGTCCAGGTGAAGATCGGCGGCGGGGGCAGAAAGACCGGCGGCGGGGCGCGCGAGGGAAGGTCGGCCGCGAGGGCCGCCCCAGTGAACGCCATGGCGCCGGCCGATGCCAAGAGAGTGCGGCGGAACATGTTTTGTCTCCTCAACGGACGTTAAAGTTAAACCTTTAGCAGGTTACTCGATTTGCGCCGGTCTTCAACCTTTGTTGGCCTGTGCACCGCATTATCACGAGCACTGTGGCGGAAACGCAACGGAACGCGGGCGGAACCGCCATATTGCATTTCGCGCGAGCAACAAAAAACCCGGCCGCGAGGGCCGGGTTTAGTTTTGTCGTGCAGGAGAAAAGCCAAAGCCGGAAAAGGCCCAATCAATATCTGGCGACGACCGGACCCGGACCCCAGGAATTGAATTTGTAGCTGAAGCCGGCTTGAACCTGGCTTTCCTTCAAATGATGGGTGAAGGACACGTTGCCGAGGGTGAGCGAAGAGAATGGGAAGTCCGGGCTACGGCCGAAATCGGAGTAGCGGTATTCGGCCCGGATCGACCAGTTGTTGGTGACGGCATATTCGAGGCCGCCGCCGACCGTCCAGCCCGTGCGAGTCTTCGAATCGCTCTCGGACAGGAAGCCGACCGAGTAATTATTATGGATGCCGGCGAAAGCGGCGCCGCCGGTGCCGTAGATAAGGACGCGGTCGAAGGCGATGCCGATTCGGGCGCGGATCGAACCCTGCACGTCCGGGCGCGTGCTCATCGTCACCCCCGTCGCCGACGTTCTCGTCCCGTGGAGGCTGGTTCCGTCGACCGATCCTTCGAGGCCCGCGACCCATTGGGCGATCTGCAGGTTGTAGCCGAGATGGGCGCCGCCGATCACCCCGTTCGGCTTATCGTTGAAAAAAGCATTGTCACCAAAAACGACATCCACCACATCGATGGGATCGTTGCCCCAGGCATAACCGACCTGGCCGCCGAGGTAGAGGCCGGTCCAGGTGAAGATCGGCGGCGGCGGCAGATAGACCGGCGGCGGCCCGCGGTAAGGTAGATCGGCCGCAAAGGCCGAACCGGCGATGGCGATGGCGCCAACCGACGCCAGGAGGATTTGACGGCGCATGGGGTTTTCTCCGTTGAAAAATGAACTTCAAAATAACTACGCCATTGGGGCGCGCCCGCAACCATTATTGGCTGGTGTGCGGCGTTATTCCGGTTACTGTGGCGGGAATGCCACGGAAGGCCGTCGAGCGGGAGTAAAGCCCGTAAAGCCGCACGAAAAACCCGGCCGCGAGGCCGGGTTTTGTTTTTGTGGAAGCCGGGCCGACGCACGCGGCTTAATATTTGGCGACGACCGGGTAGGGATTAAACATGTCGAACTTGTAGCTGAAGCCGGCCTGCACCTGGTTTTGCTGCAGCCGACGGTGCCCGTTAACGAAGGCGCCCACGGGCAGTCCAGCCAACTCCCCATTCCTGATAGTGCCGAAATCGGTAAAGCGGTATTCGGCCTGGATCGACCAATTGTTGGTGATGGCATATTCGATTCCGCCGCCGACCGTCCAGCCGACGCGGGTGTTCGAACGGCTGGCTGACGCGAAGAAGGGTGGAGCCGCAAGCGAGACGTCGGTGTTGAAGCCGCCGAAGGCGACACCGCCGGTGGCGAAGATCAGTACGCGGTCCCAGGCAATGCCAAGGCGGCCGCGAATCGAACCCTGGATGTCGGCCTTCGTATGTGCCGTCAGAGTGTCGCCATTAGGAAATGCGGCCACAGCAGTATTGCTCAGGCTAGTCCCGTCGACAGATCCTTCGAGACCGATTACCCACTGGTTGATCTGATAGTTAAAACCGACATGGCCGCCGCCGATCACCCCGTTGGGGGTACCGCCGGCCGACGTTACGATAATGGTGCCGTCTGGGAGAACTCCATTGAAGTTATTGGCGCCGGTGCCCCAGGCGTAACCGACCTGGCCGCCGATATAGATGCCGGTCCAGGTGAAGATCGGCGGCGGCGGGAGATAGACCGGCGGTGGCGCGCGGGAAGGAAGGTCGGCCGCGAACGCCGCCGATCCGGTGAGAGCGATGGCACCAACCGATGCGAGGAGGAATTTACGATACATAGGCTTTGTCCTTTCCGGAGATTAAAGCTTTCGGAAGAATAGGCCGTTACGAGTGTTTAGAAGATGAAATCCGCCTCAAAAGTGCCGAATTTCCCGCTCCGTGACTTATCCGCAACAGAAGGCGCCGTTGCCATAATCCCGCCCTGGTCTTTGCGTGGGCGGGGATCGTTTGCGCGCCGCGACACACTCAATACCGCGCGGCGACGGGAGCTCCGCCGAACGAATCGAATTTGTAGCTGAAGCCCGCGCGAACGGCGTTTTCGGTCTCATGATGATTGACGAAGGAGCCGAAGCCGAATGTGAAGGGCGTCGCATCCGCGAAATGGCCAAAATCCGCGTAACGGTATTCGGCCCGGATCGACCAATTGGGGGTGACCGCATATTCGATGCCGCCGCCGATGGTCCAGCCCACGCGGGTTGTCGAGTTTTGGTCGAAGCCTGGAAACCCTCTGACGCTGGTGTCGAAGCCCGCGAATTCGGCGCCGCCCGTTGCGTAGAGTAGCGCCCGGTCGAATGCGACGCCGAGACGGCCGCGAATCGATCCCTGCACGGGGATGCTCGTATTGTAGAGCGCGCCGCCGGGGCTGAAGGACCTGTCGATGCCCGTTCCCTCGACATCGCCTTCCACCCCGGCGACGAATTGGTTCAGTTGCAGATTATAGCCGATATGCGCGCCGCCGACGATGCCATTGGGGGTGAAGTTGGTGCCGAAGCCGAGCGGAAACACGGTGAGCGTGTCGGTGCCCCAGGCATAGCCGATCTGGCCTCCGAGGTAGAGGCCGGTCCAAGTGAAGAGTGGAACGGCAGGGGTGTAGACCGGCGGCGCCTCGCGGAGGGGAAGGTCGGCCGCGAGGGCCGGTACGGCGGCCGCCAGCGCTGCTACCGGCACGAGAAATTTGCGAATCATCGTTGGGTCCCTTTCAGAAGTTCCATTTCCAGCGAAACTATGTAACCTTGCGAAGCAAGCAACGTGAATCTGGCCGAAATTGGGAAACTTCGCGTGTTTGTGATAGATTATAGTAGATTTACAACTTTATATGAAGGTTATCGCGACGCATAATTATCGGCCATTAAGTAGTTTACTTTTTATAACATGAATAGATAGTTAATTTTCATGAAACGATATTTAGAAATATACTTAATAATTTATGTACCATGCGGGCAGTTGACAGATGGAGCCGGAAGGCGTTCGCGCCCTTCCCTTGCCGGCCCTCGCAGGGTTGGCGCCGTTGATCTTTAAGGGCGAATCTGCGCAAGTAGATCGCGATGCGGCCGCGCCGCGCAAACTCCAGGAAGATGAGTCATGGCCGCTGCCTGCGCCGAAGGGCTCGATACCGGCTTTGTCGCGCTCGGCTACGCCAAAGTCGGTTTTCTCGGCATCGTTCAAGGCATTACCGAGCTGTTGCCGATTTCCTCCACGGCGCATATGCGGATCGTCCCGGCTTTCCTTGGCTGGCAGGATCCGGGATCGGCGTTTTCGGCCGCGATGCAGGTCGCGGCGCTCGCGGCCGTTGTCAGCTACTTTTGGGCCGATGTGCGCGGCATCGGGTTGGGTTCGCTCCGCGCCATGCGCCGCCGCGATTTCCAGGATTGGAATTTCCGTTTCGCCGTATGGATTATTCTCGCTACGCTCCCAATCGTTCTCGCCGGTGTATTGCTTGCCCCCGTCCTCAACGCCTGTCATTCGCCATTGCGCAGCCTCACCGTCATCGCCATCGCCTGCGTCGTCATGGCCGCTCTGCTCGCGCTCGCCGAAATTTACTCCCGGCATAAACGGACCCTCGATCACGCGACGCTGAAAGACGCGATGATCATTGGACTTGCGCAAATCGGGGCGCTCATTCCCGGAGTTTCGCGATCCGGCGCGACGCTGACCGCGGCCTTGTCCCTTGATTTCAGACGCGACGAAGCAGCACGTTTTTCGTTCCTTCTCGGCCTGCCTGCGATTGCCGCCGCCGGCGCGAAGGAACTATGGGAATTGCATAAAGCGCATCTCGACGCGCATGGCTGGTCCATCCTGGGGTTCGGCCTCTTGATCGCGTCGCTATCGGCCTTTGCCGCGATCTGGGGCTTGTTGCGCATTCTTGAACGATTCTCGGCCTGGCCCTTCGTTGTCTATCGCGGTTTGATGGGAGTTTTCCTGCTTGTCTGCGTTTACTTCGGCTGGCTGCAAAATTGAATTCAATCGTCTGGCGCCAGCATGGCTTCCGGCCGAACCAGCGCATCGAACTCTCCGGCGCTGACGAGCCCCGAGGCGAGCGCCTCTTCCCGCAGGCTCGTTCCATTAAGGTGCGCGGCCTTGGCGATCCTCGCCGCATTGTCGTAGCGATCCTTGGCGCATTTGAAGCGCGGGGCGGCGTGAGGACGCAAACAGGCATACAAGGGTCACTCGCCGTCGCCGCGCACATAGCGCTGACCGGCGACCGTGGAATTGGTCGCCTGCCACTCGCCATCATGTCCGAATTCCATACCGGAAGTGATCGACAACATCTCGGCGAGACGGCTTCTGGCGCGATTGACGCGGCTTTTCATGGTCCCGATCGCGGCGCCGCAAATCGCCGCCGCCTCTTCGTAGGTCAGGCCCGAGGCGCCGATCAGAATCAAGGCTTCGCGCTGATCGCCCGGCAGTTGCTGGAGCGCGGCGCTAAAGTCGAGCAGGTCCATATGGCCGCTTTGCGCCGGGGCCGTCGCGAGCTTGGCGGCAAAGGCGCCGTCGGGATCGGCGACTTCGCGCCGCCGCTTGCGATATTCCGAATAATAAATGTTGCGCAAAATCGTAAACAGCCAGGCGCGAAGATTAGTCCCTTCGACGAAAGAGCCGATGTTGCTCCAGGCCTTCACCAAGGTTTCCTGGACGAGATCGTCGGCGCGATCGAGATTGCCGCATAGGGACACCGCGAAAGCGCGCAGATTGGGGACGACCGAAAGGAGGTCGGCGGTGATTTGCGAGCTTGCCGCAGGTTCCCGCGAGGGCGCATTCGCCGCCGGGATTTCCGCCTTTTCCTTATGCGCGGCTGTCACATGCCGTCCTTGCTTAACCGGGAGCTTGAGGCGCTTTCGAGCTGCCGCAAAAGTTCAAGAAAACGCCCTGGCACAGGTTGCGCCAAGACATCATCGTAGACGCTGCGTAAATGCAGACCGATTTGATCGGCGATCTCGGACTTCGATGCTGGTTTCTTCGCGCAGGGCCCGCCCCTAATTTCTTTGGCGGGCTCGGGGCACCCGGTTTCGCGCCGCTTGCCGGGGGTCTCGAAGATTTTTACGCCTGCCGTCTTGATCGATGGGGTTCTCGGTTTCGCCGGTTTTGTCACTGAAGCTCCCTCGCGACTGCACTATTCATTCGTTTGTCCCGCTCTTAATGTTCACTCCCGATGCCGGGGAGTATTTTTGTTGGTAAGGCGGCGCATCTGGGCCGCATGTGCCCGCGGTTTGCCGGCGAATCAGAATTTGACTGATCCCTGTTGTGAAGCTTGGCTCACGCGGGAAACCGGTTATAACCGGCTCGGTTAAACGTTTGATGAGCGAGGTAGTTCCACAGGCGGGAACTTTATCGGGCGTTTGGAATTTATCCGCCGGGCCGGATTGATCGCGAAATCCTTAACATGGCTTAACTCTTGTCTTGTTGCGGACACCACATAGTGCCAAATTGCCTGCCTGTGACGTTGGATCGCCTCCCGCGCGCTGTTAGGAGGAGCAGCGGTAATGAGCAACTTCCTAGAACAAAAAAGCGAACCGCTTGATTTTGGAAGCGTCAATGCGATCGTCCGGGAAGGACAGCTCGGCGCGGAGCAGATCGAAACATAGGGAATAAAAGGTGTCTTCCATGGCAATATCCGAGGCAATCTCCCCGCATATCCCCTATCTGCGCCGGTTTTCACGGGCTCTGACGGGGACGCAGACCGGGGGAGACGCTTATGTGCTCGCCACGCTGGAGGCCATCGTCGCCGACCCGGCCGAGTTTTCGAAATGCGCCGATCCGAGGACGGCGCTTTACCGCCTCTTCCTCAAGGTCTGGGGGACGGTGCCGGTAAACGATCATGTCGATCAGGCGTCGTTCACCGGCGATGAAGCGGGGGCGCAGCGCAATCTCGAAGCGATGACCTTGCGCCCTCGTATCGCGTTTCTTCTCAGTTCGCTCGAAGGCTTCGATACCGCCGAAGTCGCGGGCGCGCTCGATTGCTCGATTGACGACGCCGCTTCTCTCATCGACGCCGCGGGCAAGGAGATCGCCGGCCAAATTCGCACCGATGTCTTGATCATCGAGGACGAGCCGTTCATTGCGCTCGACCTTCAGTCCCTCGTCGAGGAGCAAGGGCACCGCGTCGTCAATGTCGCGCGCACCCATCGCGAGGCGGTCGCGGCCGTGAAACGCGAACGCCCAGGACTCATCCTCGCGGACATTCAGCTCGCCGACGGAAGCTCGGGTCTCGAAGCGGTCAATCAGATCCTCGAAACTTTCTCCGTCCCGGTGATCTTCATTACCGCCTATCCGGAGCGTTTTTTGACGGGAACGCCGCCGGAGCCCGCCTTTCTGATAACCAAGCCGTTCGGCATCGACAGCCTGAAGGCGGTCATCAGTCAGGCGCTTTTCTTCGATCGCAAGTCGCATCGCAAGGACGAACCCGAAAAAAGCAGCAGCCTCGCCTGATAGAGCGTTTCACCTGATTTATATCAGCGGTCTGCGGCGTTGCTTCAGGATCCAGCCAAAGACGACGCCCGAAGCAATCGCCAAGGCGACCAACGAAAACGGATGCAATCGTTTTGCGA
>JALZAY010000257.1 GCA_030948025.1 Pseudomonadota bacterium | reverse complement strand
TCGGGATGACGCCTTCTTCGAGATAGCGGCCTTGGCGCCAATCCGGGTCGGCCATCACCGCTTGGCGCCCAACCTCATGAAAAGCAATATTTTGCGAGGAATGTCTCGCGGCGGTCGCGATCGGCATAGCAGCGAAGACACGTTCCGGGAAACTCGCCGCCCATTGCAACACTTGCATGCCGCCCATTGAACCGCCTGCGACGCAAAACAGCGTGGCGATGCCGAGACGGTCGATCAGCATGGCTTGCGCGAAAACCATGTCCTTGATCGTGACGATTGGAAGCTCGAGGCCATAGGGCCGGCCGGTCACCAGATTAAGCGAGGCGGGCCCGGTGGTGCCCATGCAGCCGCCAACAACATTTGGTGCAATGACAAAATATCTGTTGGTATCGATTGGCCGGTTTGGGCCGACCATGGTGTGCCACCAGCCGGGTTTGCCGGTGATTGGATGTTGATTGGCGACATGCTGGTCGCCGGTCAAGGCGTGGCAGACTAAAATGGCGTTCGACTTGTCGGCGTTGAGCTCGCCATAGGTTTGATAGGCGATCGTCAGGGGGCTGAGCGAGACCCCGGCATCCATCTTAAGCGGCGTATCGGCGCCAAAATGCGCAACGAGGCTCTGCGGCGCATCGACCTCGCGAAGACCCGCCGCTTTACTTGTCGGAACGAATTGCACAGCTCTGCCGATGGTTCGATATGACGAACATTGCATCCGTTATATGGGAGCGCGCGAAAAAAAGAGTCAAGATCGAGCCGCCGCGTTGGCCCGCCGGGGGTGTGACCAAGCCAAAGTCATTTATTAATTCGCAAATCTCGCGAAGGATATTGGTGCGTCAGCCGGATTAAAATTTGCGACCCTTGGAACCGGAGCGCAGCGGAGTCTTGAGCTTCGCTCCCGCTTCGTCGAGAATCGCGAACTGATAGCGCCCCGCGCCGTCCCGGCTGACGGAATAGCGCAACCGTTCAACGACATTATTATCCTCGTCAAAGGTCACAACGGCAGGACTAAGACCGGCGATGCTTTCGCCCGGTAGATAGATCGAGCTGCAGATGATCAGTTCGTCGCCGCGCTGACAGGTCCGCGCCGCCGCTCCATTGACAATGCAGCATCGCGAACCGCGGTCGCCTAGAATAACATAGGTTGAGATACGCGCTCCGGAATTCTTATTCCAGATCTCGACGAATTCGAGCGGCAAGATTCCGGCGGCTTCGCAGTGATCCGGATCGAGCGTGATCGAGCCGTGATAATCTAGATTTGCCTCCGTGACGCGGATGCCATGGAGCTTGCCGCCAACGACCTTGCGCATGGTTTTTCAAATTCCGTACGTGGGAGCAAAACGGGCTAGGCTTGACCGGAACGCGCCCGGTCCAAGGGGCATCTGCTTAGAACATTTCCTGGAAAACCGCGAATGAGTTCGCGCCCAAAAGATGGTTGTGATCAAACGAAGACTCCTCTTCGGCGCGGGCTCCCGCCGCGCCGGTCCTCATTTAGGTAGTCCCCGGCCAAATTTCACGAGGCAATTTCTGGCGGCGGTCCGGTTTCGAATGTGGCGAGTTGGACGCCTTCGCCGACTTGATCGCCTAGCTGGAACTTGAATTCCTTGAGGATCCCGGCTTTGGGGGCGCGCACCATATGCTCCATCTTCATGGCTTCAAGGACGAGAACCGGCTGATTTACCGCGACCCGCGCGCCCGGCGTGACGAGCAATGCAGCGATGCGGCCGGGCATCGGCGAGGTGAGCCGCCCCGGCGGTTCATCTCGCCTCTCCGCCTCGGCAACCGAGCCTGCCAACTCAAAGCGATGCGCGGCCTTAGTCCCTGCAAACACAAGGATCTCTTCGCCGGAGTGGACCCAGACCGCCTTGACGCGGTGACCGTCAAGACCGGCGGCAAGAGTTCCATCCGGCGCGAGCGTGCCGCTCGCATGAAAAAATGTGTCCCCCGGCAAGTCAAGGCGCCAGCCATTGCGCAGATAGCGGATCTCGACGGTGCGAGTGCCGCCCGCTTCGGGCACGATCTCGCGCAGACCCACGGTTTCGCACGCTTCCTCGTTCAGGCGCCAGGCATTTTGGCCTGTCCACGGGCTCCAGGGATCGCTCGACCGCTGGGCTTTTTCGCGCATGAACGCCGCTCGCTCGCAAAGCAGCCCGATGACCGCCATGGCCAGAACATCGTTTCCGGCAGGCTGTACCTTGGGCAAAAGATCGTCGGCATGGCGCCCGATAAATCCTGTATCCGGCGAAGCCTCGGTGAAAGCTTGATGGGCGGCGATGGCGCATAGCAGGTCGAGATTGGTTGCAACCCCGGCGACGCGGGTTTTGCCGAGCGCGGCGCGCAGCCTGAGAAGAGTGCGCCGCCGGTCTTTATCCCAAACGATCACCTTGGCGATCATCGGGTCGTAATCGGCCGGGATCGCATCTCCCGCGCGCACGCCCGTGTCGATTCGAACCTGCGCTCCTTGAGCGGGAAAATCCAGGCGCGTGATGCGGCCGGATTGCGGCAGAAAATCGCGCGCCGGGTCCTCCGCGTAGAGGCGCGCCTCGATCGCATGCCCGCGCGCGCGAATCTCCGCTTGGCGCAAAGGCAATGCGCCGCCCGCAGCGACATGAAGTTGCCATTCGACGAGATCGATGCCGGTGATCATTTCGGTTACCGGATGTTCGACCTGGAGCCGCGTATTCATTTCGAGAAAATAGAAGGCTCCGTCATCGGGTGATAACAAAAATTCCACCGTGCCCGCTCCGATGTAGCCGATCGCGCGGGCGCCGGACAGGGCCGCTTCCCGCATGGCTTGGCGCACCTCATCGGGGACTTGAGGAGCGGGCGCCTCCTCGATAATCTTTTGGTACCTGCGCTGGATCGAGCAATCGCGGTCGAAGAGATGCACAAAGTTTTGCCGCGCATCGCCGAAAACCTGAACCTCCACATGGCGCGTGTGCGAAAAATATTTTTCGATGAGCACGCGATCATTTCCGAAAGCGGAAAGCGCCTCGCGCTTGGCGCTTGCGAGCTGGTCCGCGAATTCCGTCGCGTGAAAAACGATTTTCATGCCCTTGCCGCCGCCGCCCGCCAAGGGTTTGACCAAGACAGGATAGCCGATCGCCAACGCTTGTTGCGCAAGCAGGTCCGGGTCCTGTTCGCTCCCGTGATAGCCAGGCACGAGAGGAACCCCGCCTTTCTCCATGAGTGCCTTGGCTTGCGCCTTATCTCCCATCGCGCGTATGGCCGCCGGGGGCGGTCCAATAAACGCCACGCCCGCCCTGGCGCAGGCTTCCGCGAAATCCGCATTTTCGGACAAAAATCCGTAGCCAGGGTGAATCGCCTGGGCCCCGGATTTTTGGGCTGCGTCAATGATTTTGGAACCGTCGAGATAGCTCGCGCGGGCCGGCGCCGGACCTATCCGAAAAGCCTCGTCGGCAAGCGCGACATGCATCGCCGTGCGATCGGCGTCCGAATAGACGGCGGCGCTCGCAATGCCAAGCCGCCGCGTCGTCCGCGCGATCCGGCAGGCGATTTCGCCGCGATTGGCGATCAGGATTTTCGAAAACATCGAGGTCGTACCACACGCTCACGACGCGCCGCACACCCTGACAACGCCCTGGGTCCGTGGCGGAAGTGGTTGGAATTTGCAGGTGGCGTAAAGATTACGCCTTGAAGAGAGATACCACGAAGCCGGCGGGCGATGTCGCCGATGCGAAACTATTCGACGATTGGGTCGATTTGATCGAGACGGATCTTCGCACAAAGGTGCGCGGCTTCATCGAGACGGCGATCGAGGAGGCGTTCGATCGATTCTGAAACGATCCGGCGCGCGTCGATCTTCTTCTGGTCACGGATATGGTTGAGGCGAAGCCCCGCGTTCTCGACGTCGGCTGCGGCGATGGCACGCTATTGCGGCCCCCCTTAAAAAAGTTGCTCGCCTTTTTCGATTCCGACATGTTCCAATTCCTTGATTTTGCACTGCGTCCTTATCGATCAAATGGTTCCATTTGATCGGGACGCGCTCTATCGGTCTTCCACCCCAAGGACAGCGCCGTCTTTCGTAGCGATCCTATGGCTGATCCCTCGCGCGGGCCAACAGCGTGGTTTCCGACTTTCCGCCCTGATTTCGGGCGAAGCTGGCCGAAGGTTCCGCCAGGCGCTGCCGGGTGGAATGGCCAGCGGAGGGCTCCGGCCGTTACAGCGCGTCGCGATCAAATGGAGTCATTTGATCGCTAAGGACAGAACTCGAAATCAAAGCGTTGGAGCATGCCGGAATACGACATGCGCTACGTTCCGGTAAGTCCCGAGCGTCGGGTTTTGCCATCCATGCCGGCCTCAATCCCCGCCGGCACGGTGAATCACGCATCGGCCATTTTGGGAATCCCCCTCCGCTTCTGTCTATTCGGGCCCCGCTCTAAGTCGCTCGTTCATCGAGACGGGCGCTTCAAGCCATCCTCAGTGAGGCGTTGAGGTGCGGCCCGGAGTCGAGCGGAGTCGATTGGCGCGCGAAGTATATGCTTGCCACCCCTAGAACACCGGCACG